>DBRL01000016.1:35309-36431 GCA_002305925.1 Candidatus Peregrinibacteria bacterium UBA1369 | reverse complement strand
GGTCAAGAACGGCGTGACTGTTGACTGCGGTGCGAGTGGCACGGGTGGCGCGAGTAGTGGCACGGCGGGTGGACGCTCCAAGCTGCAATTGCCGCAGATTTTGACATTTGAACAGACCTTCAACCAGGGGCAGTTCGAAAGTTTGGGTAGTCTGATTTTCAAAAACGGAAAAAGCCACGCGCGAACAAAGCCGGCCAAACCAAATTCCGCCAAGAAGAAATAGCCCCCGCGGCAAGGCCGTGCTAGGATAGTGGCGTTCATAATTTTTTTGTCATGGCAGCAGAATATTCTTTCGATATAGTCGCCCAGTTCGACATGCAGGAGGTACGCAACGCGGTTGACCAGGTCAAGCGCGAGATTTCTACGCGATATGATTTCCGCGGAAGTAACGCTTCGGTGGAGTTAGGCGAAGAAATGATCAGCATAGTGGCCGCCAGCGAAATGCAGGTGGGGCAGGTTTGGGACGTACTGCTGCAAAAAGTGATCAACCGCAAACAGTCACCGCGCATTCTGGAAAAAGGCGAGGTTCAGCCGGTGGGCGGGATGCAGTTCAAACTGGAAGTGAAGCTGGTCAAGGCGCTGACGCAGGACAAATGCAAAGCGGTGGCGGCGGCGATCAAGGAGGGCGGCTTCAAGGCAAAACCGTCAATACAGGGCGATGCCGTGCGCGTGGCCAGCAAGGACAAAGATGAATTACAGGCGATTATCGCTTTTCTACGCGGTAAGGAGGAGACACTCGGGGTGGCGCTGACTTTTCAGAATTATCGCTAGATGAAAAAACTGCCTGAAGAATCAGCGGCGGGTGGTGGCGACGTGGTTGCCAGTGAGCTACGGGACGGCGACGTCGCAGCCAGTGCGCCGCGGCTCGCTGGGAAGCCTGCCCTTGCGCAAGCCCCGCGGCGCGGCGACCTGATCACCGTCACAGTGGAGAGCCTGGCCTTTGAGGGGCCGGGGGTGGCGCGGGTGGAGGCCGGCGTGGATACTGAAGGGAAGCCGCGGCGCATGGTTGTTTTTATCGATGGCGTAGCGCCGGGCGACCGTGTGGAAGCCGAAATTTTCTCGCTGCGGCACGGGCTGGCGCGGGCGCGGGTGAAACGGTTTCTGCAATTTGGCCCGGCGCGG
>DBRL01000016.1:27125-35301 GCA_002305925.1 Candidatus Peregrinibacteria bacterium UBA1369 | reverse complement strand
TGCGGCGGCTGCAGCTGGCAGTTTTTGATTTATGACGAGCAATTGAAAGTAAAAAATGACCTGGTGCGCGATGCCCTACAGCGGATTGGCGGATTCGAGGGTGCCCTGCTGGATGCGGTCTGGCAGCCCATAATGGGGGCCGAGTCGCCCTGGCATTACCGTAACAAAATGGATTTCAGCATCGTCGTCGACCGCGATGGCAAGCGCCATGTCGGCCTGCACATGAAAGGCCGTTTTAACGACGTGACCGAGATTCGCGAGTGTCACCTGTTTCGCCCCTGGGTGGGAGAATTTTTGGTTGCATTAAGGCCTTTTTTGGAAAATGTTGAGATCGGGGCGGCTGGCGATAGTGCTGCTGTGGCCGCTGATCGCGAACGGGCTGGCGAGCATGTTGGCCGGCGAGGCGGTGGAACCGACGATGGCCAGGCCGCGCTGAAATCCCTGATTGTCCGCGCAGGCACCAACAGCGGCGAGGTGATGGTCAATCTACTGGTAGAGAATGCCGATCCGCGACTGCTAGAAACGGGCGGCTGGCCGGAAGAATTCGCCGGGCAAGTGCGTGATTTTTTTGAAAATTTGTCTAAGCAGCGTCCCCATGCAGTTGAAGCGGTAGCTGCAAACCATCCTGCCCACTTCCCAACCGATCGCCTGGTTTCCATTTATCTGACTCTGATTACCAATAAAAAAGGGCAGCGCACGACTTTTGAAGAAAAACTGCTCTGGGGCAAGCCGACATTTGATGAACAATTGCATGTTGCCGGGACGACGTTGCGCTTTGAAGTGGCGCCACAGGCTTTTTTGCAACCCAACACTCGTCAGGCCGAACGTTTCTATACTCTGGTCACAGAGCTGGCCGACCTGCGTGGTGGGGAGCGCGTGCTCGACCTGTTTTGCGGCACCGGGACTATTGGCATCTGTCTGGCCGCAGCAAGACGAAACGACGCTGATGATCCGGCAGAAGCCCGCGTGGCAGGCCGCATGGCAGGCCGCGAAGTAGGCGCTGCCGTCAACGAAGACCGCACGACGGGCCTGCCGTCCGGCTCGGCGAAAAGCCTGGTAACCGGCCTGGAACTGAACGCTGCAGCCGTTGAAAACGCCAGGCAGAATGCCGCGCTAAACGGCATCAAAAATATCGATTTTCTGGTGGGCGATGCCAGCAAACTGCTGCCCGAACTTTGCGCCTCGCCAGATCATATGCCGATTGAGTTGATTGTCGTCGATCCCCCCCGCGCCGGCCTGACCACCGCCGTGATCGAAACCATCTGCAACTCCACCGCCCGCCGCCTGATCTATGTCTCCTGCAATCCCCCCACCCTGGCCCGCGACCTGAAACTGCTGGCGGCGCGGGGCTGGCGTCTGAAATTTGTCCAGCCGGTGGACCAGTTCAGCCAGACCTATCATGTGGAAACGGTGACGATGCTGGAACGGCCTGTCTAACCCTGAACATTGCAGGCATAAAACGTTGCGAAGCCCCCGTACTTTTTTAGCCTGTGCGCCCTCCTACAGCGCTCCACAGCGACGGGGCGGGATACGTTGCTGCAAATGTGTTCACGTTCACCCCTGCGGTTTGATGACTGGTAGCCGCTGATTTATGGCACGCACCGACCTGGGGCACGCCAAGTTTTTGCATAAATTTCCGGTCAATGCTGTGGGCGATCTGATGATGTTCGCGGCAAAGCGGAGCCAGATAGCGCGGATCGTGACTGCCGGCCAGCGCGAAGCGGCGGGTGTGGTGGATGGCGGTGGCCGAGCGCCGGCAGGAGGGAATTGAACATTTGCGGCCATGCTCTAGCAGCAGTATTTGGCGTATTTTAGCTGGAATATATCTGGAAGCTGTAGCGCTCCTTTTGTTGTGGACCACGCCTAGCCGGGCTTTCTGCGCCTCGATTTCTTCTTCTCGCCTATCCAGGAACCTATTGATTAACTTGTCGATATCGATGCCTTTTTCCTGCAGCTCCCTGAGACGCGCAGCAGTGGAACTTGTAAGCGGTATGTTTGACATTTGAGCGGTTTCTGGCAAAGAGCTTTGTCCGGACAAAGCGTTCTGCAATGTTTTTTCTTCTTTGACCAGGGTGGCCAAGGCGGACTTCGAAAGCACTAGTGTTTTTTGGGCCCAAAAGACGGCGGTTTCGGGCGAGGAAACTGAGACGACTCGGGCGATTTTGTGATGGCTGACCTCGCCCGTAATCAGCTGTGAATACAGTGCAGGCTGATCGATTAATCTGCGTTCAAGTCTGAGCACCTCCGTCACCTGATCTTCACTGATTCCTGCAAGCTTTGCGGCAAATTCAAAAATGGAGCTGAATCCTTTGGCGGCATAGAGCCGGCGGCGATTGACTTCCGGCAGCAGGCCGATAAATTTGCGGCGCCATTCCAGTGCGCGGCTGCCGTATTCGCGGCAAAGTTCATAGAGAGCCGCGTCGGACAGATGGCCGATGGAAGGGTGAGGGGTGCGCGCGCCGGTGGTGATGGTGCGGAGCGTGTTTTGTGCAGCATGATCAGACGGGGTGGCGGGCGTGGGGGACGCTTTACGGGTGAGCGGCTGTGTTTTCTGATCGTAGTTTTTTCGCATATTGGCGGGCTTATTTGACGTTTTTATGCTAGCATTTTTGGAGGCATTTGCCCATTATATGGGCTTGAATTGTTTTGAAAAATGTCACCGAGTGACGGCTGGTTTTTGGCTTATTGATAAGGTTTATTTCGTCTTGCATTCCAGCTCTGGGTTGTTATGCGAAACTGTGCCGGGCAGGCACGCGCGAACAGCCCCGCGGTGTTTCGGGGGGCTGGCTGTGGGATGTACCCACGGGATTTGGCTTTGGTCACCTGACCGATGGTCAGAGACCGGGCCAATTGGTAATCGATAGACATTCCTTTCAGGTCAGAACGACTTGATTTTTTGTTAACTACTCACCGCGAGGGGGCGGTCGGGTCATAGTCTACCAGCTGGGGATCAAGCCTTCCCTCACATTTTCCTTGGTAGCACATTTGCCCCCCCTCGCAGACATTCCCGCAGTTGCCGCAGTTGCGGTCGTCCCCCCAGAGATCGAACCCCTCGTCGATACGCCCGTCGCAGTTGTCGTCGAGGTGGTTACACGCCTCGCCGCGGCCGTTGACGATGCAGTGCTCTGTCGACCGGGGTATTGACCCGGCCGTGGTGTTGCACCACACGTCGATCCGGTTGCGGGCACATTCCCACTTGCCGGTGTGTCCGCCCACCACGCAGGGCTTGTCCGTATTTCTCGTCGCTCGCCAGCACCTTCACGCAGGGGGGCGCATCATCTAGGGGGTTGCTTGGCAGTGCGGTCGGCGAGGCCGCGGGAGGTGGGGGCGATTCGAGCTGGCCACGAACTTTGGTCCCCAGCAAGAAAGCCACCACGGCCGTGGCAAAAAGGACGGCTACTGCCAAAACTATTTGCTTGCGGTTCATGAGTGTTCTCTCCTCTTCTTTGTCTATCGATTTGTCAACTATCCGTTCCGGAGCAGAGTCGGGTATTCCCCGATGGGCTCTACGGAACAGATTGTTTTTTTTTCACACCTTTTGCTCTTTTTGTCAACTCTCTTTTCTTAGCCACTTCTCCGCTGCCGCCCGCGTCCGGATTTTGCGTTCCAGCTGCATTTCGTAGAGCTGGTCCTTCAGTTCGCCTATACGCGCACCGGCCGGCAGTCCGGTCAGCGCCATAATATCCTCACCGGAGAGCAGAGGCTTGGGCAGTTCCGGCATCCGCCGGGTTTTCAGGCGGTGGAGCTTTTCAATTTTATTGTAAAGTGTGAAGTCGCCGGGGTCGGTGCCTGCCGCGTCCGCCTTCATCAGGTGGAGCAGGTTTTTCATCTGCGGGTGGTGGAACCAATGCTGCAGCCGCGCCTCCCCCATAGTCAGGAAACCGGCCATCATCATGTGATGTTCGATACACCAGGCCACGGCTTCGGTCTGCTCATAGCTAAAACGCAGGCGCTGCATGACCGTGCGGGCGATTTTGGCCCCAATCTCGGCGTGCGAATCGAAACGGATGCGCTCCTTGAGCGCGAAAGTGTCGGGCTTGCCAATGTCATGAAACAGCGTGGCCAGCCGCGCGATCAGGGGTGCCTCGGGCGGCAGGGTGTCGATGGCGGCCATGGTATGGGCCCAGACGTCACCTTCCTGATGGTATTCTATCGGCTGGGCGCAACCGCGCAGGCGCTCCAGTTCCGGCATGATTAACCGAAGCAGCCCCAGGTGGCTCATTTCCTCAAAGGCCAGGGAGGGCCGGGTTTTGTCGAGCAGCATTTTGATCAATTCGTCGCGGATGCGTTCCAGGGAAACTTTTTCCAGAATCAGCGGGGCGCATTTGCGGATGGCAGCATAGGTTTCGGGCTCGTATTGAAAATCAAACTGGTTTTTGAAACGGACGGCGCGCAGCAGTCGCAGGTGGTCCTCCAGGATGCGCTGTTCGGGATTGCCGATGAAGCGGATCAGTTTGGCGGCGATGTCCTTCTGGCCGTCCACGTAGTCGAGAAACTCCTCGCGCAGCGGATCGTAAAAAATGCCGTTGATGGTGAAGTCGCGGCGGCGGGCGTCGTTTTCGGCATTGGTAAAAATGACCGCGTCGGGGCGGCGGCCGTCGCTGTAGCCGGCGTCGGAACGGAAGGTGGCGATTTCAAAATGATGGCCGTTCTGGACTACCAGAATGACGCCGAATTTTTTGCCAACCGGAATGGTGTGTTCAAAGATGGCTTCCAGTTCATCGGGCAGGGCGCTGGTGACGATGTCAATGTCCTTGGGAGCGATGCCGAGAAGCATGTCGCGCACGGCCCCGCCGGCAAAATAGGCCTGATAGCCGGCTTTCTGGAGGGAACGCACGATGTCGATGGCGGAGAGGAGCATGGGGGGTGAGCTGACAGCTGCAAAAAGAACCTTTCAGTTATATTTTAGCACAAAACTAATCATTGCTGCAGGCCAAAGATGTGTGAGGAGGAGGGTCTCACAGGACAGGCATTCTGCGATTTGGAAATCCGTTAACTGTGTGGGTAATATTTCCGCACAAACAGTCCAATCAAATATTTTTCGCTGTTTGCTGTTCCCATGTTTGCTGATCAGTCCATAATAACTTGAAACATTTTCATGAGTGAGCCGTCGATAAATCCGCGCCTGATTGCGTTTATTCAATACTCTCCCGGATGGCCATATCTTTACACCCAGAATCTGTAAACCTTGCGAGGTTTGCATAATTTTGTTTCTGTCTGAGTTCACCTGTAGTTTTAATCTTTTGTTCAAAAACTTGATTGTTTCAGCCCGGATATGTTCAAGTTTGGCCAGGTCATTCTCCACAACGATAAAATCGTCGCCATAGCGCAAATACCCCCTCACCCCTATTTCGTGTTTCATGTATCTGTCCAGCTCATTCAGGTAAATGTTGGCGAAAATCTGACTGCTGAGATTGCCGATGGGAATACCGCCCCTGCCGCCTGGCACGGAAGAAAAACTGTATATTGTTTCTTTAAGCAGATTGAAAGTCGCGCTATCCTTTGTCCGTCTGGAAAGAATTTTAAGCAAAATATCCTGATCAACACTGTCAAAAAACTTTCTCACATCGCATTTCCAAACCCACGGAGTATCTCCGCTCAGAAAAGCCTGTGTCCGTTCGATGGCGCCTAGAAGCCCCTTCCCTGCCCGACAGGACCAGGCATCATAAATAAAAGTTTTGTCATTGACCTTGCGGTTCTCCGGATTGAAGTTACCGTAGACGATTTTTGACCGGCTGCGTCCGTACCATGTGCGTTGTCGCAACAACACCATGTGCATTGGTTTGCTTTTTCACCCTCTACGCGAACCCGAAGGGTTTGCGCCTTAAAAAAGGCGAGAGTACATCCGGCTCAAACGTGCAGGTATATTTTCTGCTAAATGTTGACACAAACTTCTGTTCCTTACGCTTCACCTCTGTAAGCGTGATACAGAGTTTTTTCAAGTGCCAACATCCATCGGTAGCCTTAGACCACTTTTCAACCGTACTGCGGATTTTCAAGGGCGGCTGCCGCTTAGCGGGGCCTTGGACAAGTCCAGGTTGCTATTCACCGACGGTGAAATACTACTGTTTTATGTGAAAATTTCAAAGACAAAAGAAAGCCCCGCACAAGGCGGGGCCAAAGAAAACCAAAATTCAAAGATCAATTACATAACCTGCATCGCGCCACGACCCCGAAGACCGCCGTTCAGAGAATCGGGACTGCGCCACGTGAAGAAGACCCCGCGGTACCCCGGATAGAAGCCACCGTAGACGATTTTACTTATAGTGGTATTATGCTCTTGATTAAACATCGTAACAGTCTCCTGGGGTTGACCATAGAAATCTAGAATGTGTTTTTCTGGATTAGCCTCGCCTTTCCTTTTTGCCTGCTCATAAGCACGGAGCGATTTCTGCATCCCTGCCGCGTTCTGGCGGTCACTGGCAAGGCGCATGCCATTGTCGCGGAAATATTTTTCGCAGGTACGAAGCTGTTCATCATTTCGCTGTTCACCAGGTCTTTGACCGGGAACAACAGATGTATTTTGAATCATATCCAAAATACTGACACTGACTTTTCCGGGTCTGCCTGACCATTCATAATCATTATCAAAATAGGCTTCACTTTGATTGTCGTAATGGCGGCGGGCATTCATGGCATTTTTCATCTCCATAAAAGATTTGTCCGGTTCAATGGTTAGACCTGGCTTGCCCATGATTGTTGCGATTTTTTCAAGTTTTTGCTTACCCAACGCCAGGATGCGGGCAATAACCTGTTCTTTGGAAGGTACCTGAACGTTTGAATCCAGCTCTTTGGCAGTGGCGACGGCTTCGTCGTAGCCGGCAACAACCTGAATCAGTTTTTCTTTTTGTTCCGCCGTCAGGTTCATGCGTTCAACAAATTCGGCATAGTAGGCCTCCGCTTTGTCTTCAAGTTTTTCGCTTTTTGGGGTGTCGGCTGTTTTTCCTGCGACTTCCCGTAAGCTCTTTCCCTTCGCTCCGCGCGGCTTTTTGGCAATCTGCATGGCCTGGGCCACTCTTTTGCGGGTATGGGCGATTTTGTCCACTTCTTCGGGGGTCAGGTCAGGATTGGCCAGATCATCCACGCTTTGCTTTAATTTTGCTTCAAAGCGTCCGATGCGGGCGCCGGTCTGATCCAGATATTCTTTCAGGTATTCCCGATAACCGGCGATGGCCGCCTTGAGCCTGGAGATTTGCTTTCTGGTCAAATCGATGTCCTCGTCCGTGTCCAGCCAATTGATGTATTCGTCCAGATCGGCCTCTTCCAGAAAGAGGTCGCGGAGATGGTTCCATTGCGGTTGTCCCTGGGCAAGTGAGTCCAGCTCGTTAAGGAGGCGGGCCGGGTCAGGCCGGTTGCTGAGTTCTTCCTGGTGTTGAGACGGATGAGACATAAGAGTTCGATTATTGAAAATTATTGACCTCTTAGTATTATACTATTTTTCTTTTTTTTGTCTAGTCTACTATGAAAAAGCTTGAACAGCCGGAACAGCCACTTCACAGCCTCCGCGCACTGCCTTGCCAGAACTACCGGCTACAAATTTTTATAGGTCGCCTCGTTCCGCCAGGTCAGCCTGACGATGGTCAACTGATTCCCCTGCACGCGGAAAACGCACCTGATTCTGCCGGCGCGAAAGCGGTAGAGGTTTTTGGCCCCGGTTAATTTGAGTAGGCCGGGCACCTGCCGATAATCCTTTTTCATCTGCCGGAAAATCAGTTCCAGGGCCTCGTACTCTTTGGCTGACAGTTTTTTGAGAAATTTTTCGATATCATTCATGGCGGGAGTTTTTCAGCAGACCGATCATTTCCTCCAAGGGAATTCCCTGGCCTCCGTTGTCACGTTCAGCATCAAAAATGATTTCTTCGCCGCTATCAGGCATCTGAAAGGGCCTGATAATCAATTGTTTGTCATCAAAATCTACGACGAAACTATCGGTTTTGAACAGGTCACGCCACTGCTTGGGCAGTGTGATCTGGCCTTTGACGGTGCATTTGGCGATTTTTGTAGGCATGTAAGATTGTATTACTTTCTTATTTAGCATACATGAATGGTTAATAGCCGGTCAAATTTCTTGGCAACTTTACACCCAGGGTATGAAGGCAGGGTTAAATATTTCTAAACTTGGCCACCCCCAATCGCCGTGTGTTTTTTGGCCGGATATTGTATGATGCGGGTCGTC
>DBRL01000016.1:0-27052 GCA_002305925.1 Candidatus Peregrinibacteria bacterium UBA1369 | reverse complement strand
GTGGTGCCGGAGGTGGCCGCCCGCGAACATGTGCTGAAAGTGCGCGGCGTGGTGGAGCAGGCCCTGGCGGCGGCGCGGCGGGAGGATGGTACCGTAGCGCACGGGGCAGCTGGCCGGCGCGCCCAAGCTGATGGCGCCGGAAAAGGTCTGACGCTCGCCGACATCGACGCCATCGCCGCCACGCGCGGGCCGGGGCTTTTGAGTTCGCTGGTGATCGGTTACGCCGCCGCCGCCACCCTGGCGCGGGTGCTGAATAAGCCTTTTATTCCGGTGCATCACGTGGCGGGACATATTTTTGCCAACTGGCTGGACCTGACCGAGGAGGACCGCGTGGAATTTCCGGTGGTGGTGCTGACCGTCTCGGGCGGACACAATGAACTGGTGCTGCTCCGCGAAGAGGGCAGTTTCGAACTTTTGGGCGAGACGCGTGACGACGCGGCGGGCGAAGCTTTTGACAAAGTGGCCAGACTGCTGGGGCTGGGCTATCCGGGCGGGCCGGCGATTGGACGGGCGGCTTTGGAGGGGGATCCGCGGGCCATCGCTTTTCCGCGCGCCATGCTGGCCAGCAAGAACTTTGATTTCAGTTTTTCCGGTCTGAAAACCGCCGTCCTGCGCGAGGTGGAAACCTACATGAAAAACAGGCGCGGACAACTGCAGGGAGCTCCCGGGCAGCGCGACCACCGCTTTGTGGTCGACTGCGCGGCCAGCTTTCAGGAATGCGTCTGCGACATATTGAGTGAAAAGCTGATCCGGGCCGCCCTCAAACATGGCGCCCGGGAGATACATCTGGCCGGTGGTGTCTCGGCCAATTCCCGCCTGCGAGAAATGACCACCGAAAAAATGGTGGCCCTGACTCCAGGTACCCGCCTGCGCTACAGTAAAAACTTGCATTATTGCACTGACAATGCTGCTATGATAGGCGCCGCAGCCTATTATCAGTACATCAATTCGCCTAACCCCCGGCGAGAGTTTGCGCCGGAGCCCCAGCTATTCCCCGACCCGCAATTGGATCTATATGATCCGCAAGAAGTATTTTAAAAGAAATCATGCTCAAAAAACTGAACAAAAAAACGCTGATGTTCATCGCCTTCCTGGTGCTGGGTATTGTGCTGTTCGTACTGTCGATACACAATTCGGGAGTGGACAATATTATCAGGGTGCTAAAGGAATTCTCACTGCTGAAATTTCTTTTTCTGGTGATTTTGTCATTTTTGAATTTTTATCTCTACAGCCTGCGCTGGGAAATCATCGTCAAGGCCCTGTTTACCGAAAAAAAACTGACCTCCTCGAGTTTTTTCTGGAACCGCATGGCGGCCTATGCGCTCAGTTATGTAACACCGACCGCCCAGCTGGGTGGTGAACCCCTGCGTGTAATGCTGATCGAGGAAGAGGGTGTGCCGCGACGGATTGCCGTCTCCTCGACGATCATCGACAAGGCCCTGGAAATTTCCACGCTGATTGTCTTTATCTCCTGCGGGATACTGGTGGCCCTTTTTGACACGCGGCTGGATGACGTTTCCAAAATCGTGATGGGTAGTGGCGCCTCGCTGATGCTGTTTCTGGTCTTCTGGTTTTATTTTACCTCGATCAAAAATATCGGTTTTTTCAGCTCGATATACAAACTGCTGCATCTGCGCAAAATCAAAAAGATGCAACAGCTGGAAGAAAAACTGGACGGCTTTGAAAAGGAAATGAACCTCTTTTACCGCCACAATCCGCGCAAACTGTGGGGGCTGCTTTTTATCAGCCTGATTACCGTACTGTTTATTCTGGCCGAGCATTTTCTGGTGGCCTGGTTCATGGGAGTGCGTCTAACTTTTCTACAGGCTTTCCTCTCCAGCACGATCCCCTATTTTGCCTATCTGATGCCCGTGCCGGGCGGTCTGGGTATGCTGGAAGGTGGCCACGCCACCGTTTTCGTGCTGATGAACGTGTCAATTAATGCCTTCGCCTTTGTCTTCATCATCCGTCTGCGCGATTTTATTTTTGTACTACTGGGGCTGATCCGCGGCTGGCACAAGGGCTACAAACTGCTAAAACGCCAGTTCCGCGAAGATTTTTCGCAACTGGAAGAAAAACATTCCTGACCGCGACAGGCAAAACTACTCCCGAACAGCCGATTTTGAAAAGCTGCGCGGAAATGGAACTGACCTTTGCAGCGGGAAAACAAAAGTAGTATTTTGGTAACGATGCTTTTTCCAAAAGTTGCAGTGTTTTAATTTAAACCACCAACATGTCCACAGAAGAATTCGCGACCACGCAAAACCCCTATGCCGACAATGACGATGAGGATGCCGGCAGTTTAACACCGCCATTCCAGACCCCCAAGGGAGTGCATGACATTTTGCCACTTGATCACGATTATCACACTTACATCAAAAAAATCGTCCGCCACCGCTGCCGCCAGGCCGGTTTTAAGAGAATCACTACCCCCATTTTTGAATTTACCGAGGTTTTCAAAAGGAGCGTCGGCGAGGCCACCGACATTGTCAGTAAAGAGATGTACACGTTTGACGACAAAAAAGGACGCTCACTGACGCTGAAGCCGGAGAGCACCGCCGCCATCTGCCGGGCCTACATCCAGCACGGCATGCACAATCTGCCCCAGCCGGTGGAACTCTATTACATTGAACCGCATTTCCGCTATGAGAGACCACAAGCGGGCCGCTACCGCCAGTTCTGGCAATTCGGTTTTGAGGTACTTGGGGAGGCCGACCCCGCCTTGGATGCCCAGTCGATTCTGCTGGCCTATCGCATCTACCAGGACTTGGGCATCGCCGACACGCTGAAGCTGCAGATCAACAATATCGGTGACCTGGCCTCGCGCAAACTCTATGCAGAGGCTCTGCGTGACTACTATTACGGCAAGGAGCGCTATCTGTCAGAGGAAGACCGTGTACGCCTGGAGAAAAATCCGCTGCGCATTCTGGATTCCAAAAACGAGGATACGATCATCCTCAATCAGTCCGCGCCGAAATTCAAGGATTTCATATCTGCCGAGAGCAAGGCCTATCATGAGGAAGTTCTGGAATACCTTACCGACCTGGGCATTGGCTACACGGAAAATGAGACGCTGGTGCGTGGTCTGGACTATTACTCGCAAACAGTGTTTGAGTTCTGGGACGAGAAAAAGGCAGGGCAAAATTCCCTGGGCGGCGGCGGGCGCTATGACGGACTGATGGAGCTGATGGGCGGCCAGCCGACGCCGGCGATTGGTTTCGCGATGGGACTGGAGAGGGTAATTGCCCAGATGAAGCGTAACAAGGTGCGGGTTCCGAGCAAGGATGACCTGCACGTTTTCGTGGCTCAACTCGGCCGTGAAGCCAAGAAGGTCTGCCTGCCGCTGATCAGCGAGCTGCGCGAACGGGGAGTAAAATCCTTGGGTGCGCTGGGGAAAGGAGCGATCAAAAATCAGCTCAAAATCGCCGACCGCTTCAAAGTGCCTTTCTGCGTGCTGATCGGCCTGACCGAGGTGCGCGAGGGGACAGCGATCATCCGCGACATGACCGTCGGGACACAGACGACGGTAAAAATGGAGCGCGTGGTCGAGGAAATCATCAAACGCATCGGCGAGAAGAACCTGGATTTTTATAACCCCAAGGATCCGATCAATGAATAAAACCCAAGTCCCCCGCTGGAAAAAGGATTGGCAACTGAAAGTTTTTTTGGCCATTGTGGCGACGGCAGCCGGCGGCAAGTTGCTGCTGGAGTCGGGAGAGATGGATCTGGCTGCCGCCGGGGCGAGTGTCCGCGGCGGGACGGAAGCTACAGCGAGGTCGGTTTTCGCCAATTGCTTGAACGGGCAGGGGGCAATGATGTATGGTGTAGACACCTGTAATTTCTGCCTGGCCCAGAAAAAAATGTTCGGTGACGACTTCCGGGAAATCAACTATATCAACTGTGACTTTGACCGGGAGCTCTGTCGACAAAAAGGAATAAGCCGTTTTCCGGCCTGGGAAATTCAGGAGAGAACTTTTTACGGCCTGCAGTCTTTTGAGCAGTTGTCACTGCAAAGCGGCTGCCCGGCTCCAAATCAATAACAATAAATTATAAACAACAATAAAATGCCCAACGCACCCAGAAAAAAAATCGAGAAATCTTTGAAAAAAAAGCCAGCCAGCAAAAAAACAAAAGCCGTAGCCAAAGACCATCTTATTGAAGCCAAACTGGACGAAAGCACTGGCAAAACCCACGTCAGCACTGCGCAACATGTCAAAAACTCACGAAACAGGAAAGCATTTTCCTGGTGGGCGGTGGTTTCGCTCTTGCTGGCAATCGCCCTCGGCGCAATTTTACTCTACGAATTCAATAGCGATTTCCGTCAAAATTCGAACAAGCTGCTGGGAGCAATCGGCATGGCCCCCCCCAGTGATCAGACACAGGACGGTGCGGGCACGGGTAAAACCTTTGTGATGAAACTGAACATCGTCTACGACAAGGAACATCCGATTATGAAATCTTCCATTGAAGGATACTTGAAAAGCCTGGAATCCAATCTGGAAAACACCAAAGTGGAGGCCAACTGGCTGGACCGCAACGACGGAGCCGCACAACAACTGATTGATAAACTGGACGCCAAATCATTGCCGATTTTTACCACCGACGCCAGCATCACCACCCACCCCCAATATCCACTGTTCAGCGGTGTGATCAAGCAAAACAATGGTGAGTACCAATTCGAATCTGAGGGAATGGAGTATCTGGAAACCCCGCCGGTTGACGGGGCCCGATTCATGGGCGCGGAGCCAGAGAAGGCACAACTGGTGATTGTTGAATATGTCAGCTTTACCTGTGGCTACTGCAAAATGATGCATCCGATTCTGGAAAAAGTAGTCGACACTTATGGCTCGAAAGTCAGCTGGGTAATCAAGCATTTCGACCGAGGCGGCATCGATTCAATGATCAGCCAGGCAGTGGAATGCGCCGCCGATCAGGGACGTCTGCGCCCGATGATTGACAGTATCTATGAAAAACAGGGCGAGATATTTACGGCCATGCAGTCTTCGGAAAATCCCGAGTCCGCCGTCCGTGAACAACTGGCGGAAATCGCCGTTACTGCGGGAGCCGACAAAGCCAACCTGTCGGCCTGTCTGGCCGCCAATACCTATCAGCAAAAAGTTGCCGACAATACGGCTGAGGGTGTCAGTTTCGGAGTGCTGGGGACGCCAGCACTGTTCGTAGGCAACACCTTTGTTGGCGGTGCAACCGATGAGGCCACTTTTATGAGCCTCGTTGAGCAAGCCCTTAACGAGTAAATATTGGTATACAAAAGATTTTTTGCCGGACTGCTCCTGGTCTGCCTGATGGCGGGCGGAGTTTCCGTGCTGGCAGCATCCGGCTTTCCCGATGTCGACGAGAGTGTGAAGACGGCCGGAGCAATCGGCTATCTGAAAGACAATGGTATTGTCAGCGGCTATGCCGACGGTACTTTCAAACCGGAAAACACAATCAACCGCGCCGAAGCTCTCAAGCTGGTTTTCCTGGTGCGACAGTCTTTGAAATTACCCCAGGCCGCGCAACAGAAAAGTATTTCTTTTCCGGACGTCAAAAAAAGCGACTGGTTTTACGATTATGTGGTTGAAGCCTACAGCCTGGGTATTGTGCAGGGATACAATGATGGTTATTTCCGGCCGGCCAATGAAATTACCGCCGCGGAAAGTCTGAAAATTATTTACAGCGGACTGCTTCCCGACCTGCAACTGCCGGCCGTCACCGAAGCTCCTTTTGTCGGCGTTTCCCCGGCAGAATGGTACTCACCCTATCTGCTCTACGGCAAAAACCGCCTCTTTATCGAGGCCGGGGATGATGGCGGCTACCGCCCGGAACAGCGCATGAGCAGAGCTGAATTTGCCGAGGCGATTTATCGCGTAATGTATACGGTGCAAAACAAACAGGAGGTTTTTCCCCTCAGCACCAATTGGAGAGTCTGCAATCAGGCCGAATTGGGCTATAAAATTAAACGTCCCTATGGCTGGGAAACCTATGGCGCCGGCAAGCAGCTGATACTGTGGAAGAAAGACCAGATCAACGGCCAGGTGAGTTTTGCCAGGCTGTATCCGAACAGTGCCGTAGTGATCGCGGCGGTGGATCAGAATGTTGCCAAATTGTCACTGCGCGCCTATCTCGAGCAAATTGAATACGGTGCCCAGGCCAACCGTCAGTTTCTGACGCTGAATGGTCTGCCCTATGCCTCGATTACGCTGGAACAAAGCGGTCTGCATGACAGTTACTTTGAGCTGCCGGACGGTCGCATTCTGGCCGTATATGCACAAACCGGAGACGGCCCGCTCAATGCTCAATTGCGCGAGCAGATACGCTATATGATTGGTTCCGTACGCAGTTCCGGCGCGGCTGAAAATGGTGAAGATAATTGTTTATTGGAAGTTGCTGCCTCCACCGGAAATGGAGCGTCTAACAGCGCGACCGTTCCTACCAATGTTTCCGACAGTGACAGATTGAAAGCCGACATTTTGCAACTGGTTCTGGTGAAGGGCGCATCACAGCAGGTTTTGGACAAATTAAACGATGAACTGCTCTTCGAGACGGACAGTATCGGCATCGGTACGGGGCCTGTTGACTATTATTATTCATCCCAGATTGACCTGACCCTGAAAATCGACCGCAATTCCTCCACCCTTTTGGCCACCAAGAGCGGGCAAACTAGCGCCTTTTAATTTATTTTCAAATCAATCAAATATTATCCATGCAGAAAAACGTACAGAAAATTTTTAGTCTCTCCCTGATTGCCGTATTCATGCTCGCCGGCTGCCAGTCTACAAATTCCCCTCAGACGACCGATGACAATCAGACGGTTAGCGAAAAACCGCAGGAGGTTGTAGACCACGGCATACCGTTTACCAACGGTCCCAGCGCCCCACCCGATTCGACGGTCGGCCCCACGGCCCCGCCACCGGAAAACGACTCGCAGGCCGCAGACATCAATCTGCCAGCCGGCAGCAACACACCTGTTGCCGCCAAAGCAGTGACTACAAATGAAAACATCCGTATCACCCTGCCGGTCAAAACCGATTTGACCGCAGAATAATTTCCCAACTGCCATGGCCAGACATTCAAAATGGCACAATATCAAGCATAAAAAAATGGCCGAGGACGCGCGCAAGGGCAAAGTTTTTACCAAGCACGCCAAGTTGATCGCCATTGCCGCCCGTAACGGTGCAGATCCCTCCTCCAATCCCCTGCTGAAAGTGATGATAGACAATGCCAAAGCCGAAAATGTGCCCAATGACAATATCGAAAGAGCAATCAAAAAAGGGGCCGGGGCCGATAAGAACGCCGCGGTTTATGAAGAAATGCTCTATGAGGGCTTCGGCCCCGGCGGAGTGGCCATGCTGATTCAGGCCATCACCGACAACAAAAACCGCGCCCTCGGCAATATCAAAGTGATTATGGGCAAGAAAGGCGGACGCATGGCCGACCCGGGTTCGGTGGCCTGGATGTTTCGTAAGGCCGGCCTGATTCTAGCCGAGCTGCCCGCGGAAATACGAAGCGACAAGGGTGTCTCTGACGACGCCGGCAGTAAAGAACGAATGAACGAAAGAATGGAGGAGATCGAACTAAAAATGATTGATCTGGGCGCCCGCGATGTCGAAACTGACGAAAATATGTTGAGAATTGTCTGCGCCCCGGAGGACCTGGGCAGGTTGCGCAAAGCGCTGGAGGAGCAGGGTCTGCGGATAGAAAGCGCGGCCATGACCTATGAGGCCGCCAACAAGGTGGAATTGACAGAAGAAGGCCCCGAGCGCGCGGCTCTGGAGGTGCTGTTGGAGGCGCTGGAAAATGAGGAGGACGTCGATGAAGTCTTTACCAGCCTGGCTTAGTCGGCTTCGAATTTATAGAGCACGCCCGGTTCGATTTGCCGGCGCCCGGAGCCGGAGTCGGAGCCGCCGGTGGCGCGTGGCTCTGCGCTGGCCGCCCGGACATAGGGAGAAGCCGAGTCGTCCGGGGTATTATTGCGCGAGGGTTCCGCGGTGGCCGGGGCGGCGGGAATGGCCGGAGTTTCATTGGCCGGGCTGTCCGGCTCGGCCGGCTGCAGGTTGAGGCGGCGGCTCTGGTATTCCTTGATGCGGTCAACGATGGCCTGGCCGCCCGAGGCGAAGTCGGTTTTTTCCAGGCGAAAACCGGCAGCCTTGGGATGCCCGCCACCGCCCCAAAAAGAGGCGATTTCGCTGGCATCGACGGCTTCGGAAATGGTGCGCAGACTGCCTGAAAGGGTTCCGTCATCTTTTTCCTTGAGCAGCAGGACGATTTCGGTATCGGGGGCATTGGTCATCAGCTCGTCGATAATATCACCGGTCTCGTCGGCCTTACTGCCGGTTTCCTGCAAATCTTTTCTGGTGATGACCGACCAGAGGAAACGATGCTGCTTGTCAATTTTGATATTGCTGAGAATCCTGCCCCAGAGGCGCAGAGTGGAGAGCTGTTTGGTTTTGAAAACGTGCTGGATAATTTCCTGCTGGCGGGCGCCGCGCTTGATCAGTCGCGCGGAATTGGCGAAGGAGCGCGGATTGGTGTTGGCATTCTGAAAGGAGCCGGTGTCGGTAATCACTCCGGCCAGGAGCAGAGTGGCGATATCCTCGTCGATAATTTCGCGTCCCTCTTTTTCCTCCATGGCTTCAAAAAGCCCCAGGATCATTTCGGTGGTGGAGGAACTCATCACATCGACATAGTTGATCAGGCCGAACTGCTCGTTGGAAGCGTGATGGTCGATATTGACAACGGGAATTTCATGAAACAGCTCGACATTGTCATCATAAAACCTTCCCAGCTGCTGACAGGCTGCCGTGTCGACGGTAATGATCAGATCGTAGCGGTGTTCGCCATGGGAAAAACTGACGTTCTCGGCGCTGAAACGACCTTTTTTGGCGGTGAGAATAATGTTGATCTTGTTCTCCTTCAACTCGCTCTGCAGGCTGGCCAATTCGGCGTTTTTGGTGTCGAGGGTGATGATAAAATCGGGCGAAGGAGAGAATTCGCTGCTGATGGAATTCATCATCGGCAGGAAGCGCAGGGCGTCCGGGACCGGATCGGCGCAGACTACGGTAGATGTTTTACCGAGCTTGCGCAAAGCCAGATAGATGGCCACGGCCCCCCCCAGGGAGTCGCCGTCGGGAGGACTGGAAGGCATAATCAGGATGCTTTCCGCCCGGTCAATCAACTTAAGAATTTGGTCTTCGATGTTTTTCATAATGCGGTTACGGCAGATAGCAACTGAGCAATTGGCCGTCTTGTTATTATAAAATTTTTTTTTATTTTTGTAAAGGCGGCCGGACGACTATCGCTCAGCCCCAAAAGAATTGTTTTAACGTTTCTTTCCAAGTGTACATGGGAATATCTTTTTTGGTAAATTCCGGTTGAGCGGCGGGAGCGACTTGCGTCGCAGGCGTTTCGGAGGGCTGCGCGGTTTGCCGCGGGGAGCCGAACAATGATTTGATGCCGGCCATAGCTTTGCCGAAAAACCCTTTCTTTTGCGGAGCTGCCGCCGGAGGCTTGTCGATCCAGGGAGAAGGTTGTTCCAAACGGCTGTGTGTCGGAGCGGGAGCGGATGGTTGGACTTTCTGCGGAGGAACGACTTTGGCCGGTGCCGGAGTGGCGGCTGGAGCGGCGGGGATTTCCGCCCGCACGGGAATGGCCGGTGCATGCAGCACCTGATTGAGAGGATTGTTCGGGACGCATTCATCGGCACACCAATGCCGGTGCATATAGGATATGCCGGCGCGGGTGTCGCGATCCCTGCTGGCACGACCGGCCTCAAGTACCTGGCGACAGGTCACTTCCTTGATGGAACGAAAATCGTCATAGGGCGAGAGCCGGTCAGCCTCGGTGGCCGATTGCATATTGGTGCCAACCTCCTGCAGAATGCGATAAAAGGTGGGGGCGCCAGCTTTGACCTTGAGTACCGCCGGATTGGTGGCAGGGCTGACATCAGGTGCATAGCCGATGACATTGGGCGCGGTGGCAAGCATTTCAGGGGCCTGGACAGCCTCAAAGAGTCTGTCGGCACCGATACTTTTGCCTTTGTGAGTCCAGGAGCCGGTCTTTTCGAAGTGCTCCAGTTCGGCGCGCTGTTTTTTGAAATAATTGATCAGCCAAGGGTTGTCTGCCGATTTTTGGGTGGCGACATCCAGCAGGGCTTTCATGACAATAATTCTTTGCTGTGCTGCACTTTCCGTGCCGCTGAGTACGTGGTTGTAACGACCTTTGGCCGACTCAAGTTCGGCGGGGTCGGCAAAAAAGTGGACCCTGGTCTGGGACGCGGCAGCTTTTAACACGGAAACCAGTCCGGTGGCGTCTTTCATATAACAAAGATAATCGCCAAAAGCCTGATGGCTGGTATTGACCCGATAGATACCTTTTCCGGACTGCGTTTCGGCAGGTTTCTCTGCCTGCCGGGCCGCGGCAGCCGGAGCCTGCGTCGCGGTATTTCCTGCGACGCCGCCGGAACCAACCGACGCCGCCGCCGCGCGCTGTTCAGCCCCCTCAGTTCGGTCTTCACCGTCGGAAAGCAGGCCGCCCAGGAGGCCGGCCAGACCGGCGGCGGCTGTTGCGGCGGCCGCCCATTTCCAAATACCCGAGCGGGTTTTTCTACGTACCTGTGCCGGGTTTTCGGGTCTTTCGTTTTCGAAAGCCTGATCTTCCCGAATTACCTCGGGCCGGCGGGAAGGCTGGCTGGTTGGACCGGGGCGATATGAAGAAGGCAAAACCAGATCTTCAGGAGGTGCGATGGGATCAAGGACAACCCGCTTGACCTCCTGCTGAGGAATTTCGCTGTCGGTTTTAACGGCGGGCAGAGGATCCGGTTCGGTAGGTGCCATTGCCCGCGGTCCGGATTGTTTTTGACTGACATAAACTTCGATTTCAGGCTGCCCGGCCAGTGAGTTGGCGGCTGCAATGAGACTGCTTTCTAAACTGGGATCTTCCAGTGGCTGCACAAGATGAAGAGGTGGTCTGGAGGGACGCATGGATTCCGTCTCGCCTTGAACCTCAGCCAGCGCGGCCGAAGGCTCCAAAAGCTCCGGAGCGGGAGGCATGGGTGGAACTGATTCTTCCAGGCCTTCGGGCACACTAACGATAGTATTTTCTTCCAAATCATCAAATTTTTCGACAGCCGGGGGCGCTTCAAGAACAGCATCAGCTGCAATTTCCGGCAGAGGACTGTGGGGCGGGATATCAACATTGGCAGTTCCCAAAGCCATTTGATTGGCCAAGGCTCCCAAACCGATCTCCGTATCGTGGCGCAATGGCAGCTGGGCGCTTACATTGACCGGTGTCTCGCTAACCCTAACTAGAGGCATTTCCAAATCGGATTGTGTCTTCGGCGGATCAAAATCCGCCTGATCCATCAGCACCCCGGGCAGAGTTTTGGTACCTGTCTGTGGTTTTTCCTTGTGAAAAACCGCCCTGGCCACATATTCCCGGGGCTGCAATGCATCCGAATAATCGGCCGTTCTGAGACGTTTTCCACCGGGAATAAGATTATTGACCGGTGCGGTATAACGATTCTCATAAACCCTCTCCAGCCGCTCACTGAATTGCAAATGATTTTTGGCTCCGCTGCCATAATAGGACAGCTGTTCTTGAAAAATTTCCTCCAGACCGAGATCCTGGCAGATCACCTCCAGATCCTTGAGTGCTTTACCGGCCGCCCGGCAATATTCCTGGGCAGTTTCCCGGGGCTCATCGTTGAGATAGCCGTACTGGTCGGCGGTCATGACCATGCGCGCAAAGACCTGTTCCAGCGCTGAAAGAACCTTGTCGTCCTGGCACAAAAGTTCGGCAATCTGTTCTTCACTGCGGCCTTCAGCTTCCCAATAGTCGATGCTGGCCTGGATGACATCGCCCAGCTCAAAAAAATCATCAAAAGTCGAATAGGCCAGCTCGCCCATCAACAGATTGAGCCTGAATTGTTCGCCCACATTGCTTATCCTTGCGGCAAAACTCTCCGACTGCTTGAGTATGTCCATTTTGACAAGTTGAAAATAAGGCGTAAGAATATCCACTTTCCAGGAATTTGTCAAGCTGCCATTTACCCGATTATTCGGCATGCCGACATGGGAAAGGCGGGTTGGTCTGTCTTATTGGGAAGTGGGTTTGAAATCAAGAACCTGAAACTGAATGGTCTCGCGCCCGTTCCAGACGTTTTTCTCGAGGTGGAAAGCCAAATCAAGGGGCTTGAGACGGTCTACTTCCGGCAATAATCTGCCCAGCTTAAAAGCGATGGAGGAGAAACGGCCCGCTCCGGTGTTGGCCTGGAAATGCAAGTGCTGCTGTTCCCGTCCGACTGTTTTCAATTCTTCCGGCTGAATGGCGGAGAGCATGAATACCGGTTTTTCGTTGCCGACCCCAAAGGGCTCCATCTGGGAGAGCAGCCGCATGAAATTGTCGTTGATGTCGCCAGCCTCGAGCACGGAATCAACCAATAGTTCCTGCTCAAAAATATGATGCTCGAGCACATCGGCGGCATAGGCAGATATTTGTTCGATAAAAAGGGGCAGATGTTCTTTTTTCAGACTGAAACCGGCGGCCTGCGCGTGCCCGCCGTAATGCACCAGCAGGTCACGGACGTGATTGAGTGCGTCCACGGCGTTGAGCTTGATATTGCTGCGAAAAGATGCCACCAGATGCTGGTCAAATTCCTGCAGCATGATTGTTGGCAGGCCATATTTTTCGACAATTTTACTACAAAGCAGCCCCAGAATCCCGACATGCCATTCCGGGCTCCAGGCAATGAAAATTTTGTTGTCGGCCGGTGCGGCTGCCAATTTTAACTCAGCTTCCTCCAGAGCTTTCTGAACCATCTGCTGGCGCTCAAAATTGAGCCGCTCCAGGCGACTGGCTTTGTTTTTCCCCTCCTGCAAATCACCATCGTGCAGCAACATCTGCAGTGCATGATAGGGGTGATCGATACGGCCGGCGGCGTTGATGCGGGGCCCAATGCGGAAACCGATATCGGCGACGCCGATTTTCTGACTACGGTCAATGCCGGCAGATTCCATCAATAGACTTAAACCGGGCCAATTGGAATTTTGCATGGCCTCCAGACCGTATTTGACGATAATGCGGTTTTCGCCAAGCAGCGGGCCGATGTCGGCCACGGTGCCCAGGCTGGCCAGATCCAGCAATGAATAGAGAATTTTGTCGCGCTCGGCGCCGTCATAGCGGTCAGTGATCAGGGCGGAAGCCAGTTTGTAGGCCACGCCGGCACCGGTCAACCCCTTGAAGGGATAGGAACAATCCTCCTGCTTTGGGTGTAAAATGGCATAGGCGTGGCTAGGCAACTCCTCGGGAATAGTGTGGTGATCAGTCACGATGACGTCAATGCCATAATTGCGTGCCTTGAGAATCTGGGTGCTGCAGGAAATCCCACAATCAACCGTGATGAGCAGTTTGACTTTTTTGTCGCGAAATTCGTCGATGAATTTTTCATTGAGACCATAACCGTCGTTGAGCCGGTGGGGCAGGCGGTAAGAGAGGTTGGCGCCGCTCAATTTGAGAGCATTATAAAGAATGGCCGTCCCGCTGATACCATCCACGTCGTAGTCACCGAAAATTATAATGCGCTCCTGCTGACTGATGGCACGGTTGATGCGTTCGACGGCACGGTCCATCCCCTTCATTAGAAAGGGGTTGTGAAAGCCTTTTTTAACACTGGGAGAAAGGTAGGCGCCAACCTGATCGGGGGTCTCAACCCCCCTGTTTTTCATGATGTTCTGAAAGACGTTGAGCCCGCTTTGCTGGGGTCGCAGTTTCCAGACCTGACCCAGAAGCGATTTGGTGGTGGAGAGATTCTGCATGAGGCTTAAACTAGACTTTTTTGACGGGCAGAGCGGCAATGAATTCCTGCAGTCGCGCCCCGGGAATTGAGTATACCTGTGGGAAGCGTCGAAACCAAGTTAATTGTCGTTTGGCATAGTTACGGGTGTGCTGTTTGAAAGCGGCAAGGGCAAGTTCGAGTGAACTTTCGCCGCGAATGAAAGTGCCGAGCTCGGCGTAGCCGAGCGAGGACAGGCTGGGCAGGGCGGGGTCATACCTGGAAAGCAGTGTTTTCGCCTCGTCCAGCAGGCCCTGTTCCATCTGGCGGTCGATGCGCTGTTCGATGCGGTCATAAAGCTCTTGACGCGGCCAGTCGATGGTCAGGTAAAGAGTGTTGAAGGGGCCGCCCGCCTTTGCCGATGGCCGCTGCTCCTGCTGCGCCGCCTGATTGGCCAGCTCCAGGGCGCGGATGACATAACGCAGATTATGCGGATGGATGCGGGCGGCCGCCGCCGGATCGAGACGACTCAGCTGCTCGTGAACCGCTGTAACGCCCTCACTGGTGGCCAGTTTTTCCATTTCATCGCGCAGCCGCGGGTCGGGACGGACGGCAGACAAAGAATAATTCTGTGTCAATGCGCTGATATAGAGTCCGGTTCCGCCAACCAGCAGAGCGATCTTGCCGCGGGCTTCGATATCTGCAATGGCTGCCATGGCCTCACGTTGAAAACGGGCCAGGTTGTAGGGTTCGTCAGGTTCGACAAAATCGATCAGATGATGTCTGACCAAGGCTGTTTCTTCCGGGGTCGGCTTGGCCGTACCGATGGACATGCGGCGATAGATCTGCCGTGAGTCGGCGGAGACAATTTCTCCGTCCAAAAAGCGGGCCAAAGCTATGCCGAGGCCGGTTTTCCCCGAGGCGGTCGGCCCCAAAACCACAACCAAAGGAATCAATCCCCTCTCCCGCGCTTCCGTCAAATGACGTTGGAGCAGGCCGGCCAAATTACCGCTGTCTGTGATGGTAGTGCTCTGCATAGTGAAAACATTTTAGGCGTGGAACCCTTTAATTGGCCAGAGTAATTTTGATCAAACCACAGCCCGGTGGTGAATCCATCCGGCAGCCGGGCTGATTTTCGCTTGACAGCAGCGGCGGCGGACGATAGATTTGCACTGTCAAAGACAGTAGGTAGTGCGCGGAGTGGTCGTGCCGTAAAACCTGCCGAGACGCAAAAACCACGATTCGAGTCAGCCCTTGTGGCGAAGACGAAAAATCAACTGGCGATTGCATTCAACTGTCTGCGGCAAAGTTGAGTTTTTTTATTTTTTCGCTCTTACAAATGGCAATTACCAAAGAAAAGAAGAGCCAAATCCTGAAGGACCTGGAGGAGAAATTTTCCAGGGCCAAGGCCGTCTACTTTGCTGAAAACAAAGGCCTGAGCGTCAAAAATGTCACCGACCTGCGGCACTCCCTGCACGAAAAGGGCGTCGATTTTGTCGTGGCAAAAAAGACGCTGATGAAGCTGGCCGCCAAAAACACCAATCTTCCCGATCTTTCCGACGAGGTCCTGCCCGGACCGATTGCCGCGGTAATCGGTTATGACGATGTGGTGATTCCCTCCAAACTGGTCAAGGACTTTGGAGCCAAAGTGGAAGAAAAGGTCATCCTGACCGGTGGTATTCTGGACGGAAAAGTTCTGAGCAAGGCCGAGGCGATGCAAATCGCTTCCCTGCCGGCAAAGGAACTGCTCCTGGCACAGCTGGTCGGCAGCATGAAGGCCCCGATTTCTGGATTCCATGGCGCTTTACATGGACTTCTTGGCAAATTCGTGCGCACTCTGGAAGCCGTTCGCGCACAGAAAGCATAGTTTTATTTACCCTTAATTTTATCAAACATGTCAGATATTCAAATGAGCAAGGATGCCGAAAAAATCCTGGAAATGGTGGAAGCCCTTTCCGTACTGGACCTGGCCAACCTGGTCAAGGCCATGGAAGAAAAATTCGGAGTTAGCGCAGCCGCCCCCGTGATGATGGCGGGAGGTGCTGCCCCGGCCGCCGCCGGTGCGGCAGCCGAAGAAGAGTCAGCCAATGTGGACATCATCCTGGCCAACGGCGGTGCCCAAAAAATCGCTGTGATCAAGGTGGTCCGCGAACTGACCGAACTGGGTCTCAAGGAGGCCAAGGATCTGGTTGACGGCGCACCAAAGCCGCTGAAGGAAGGCGTGCCGAGAGCCGAAGCCATGGAAATGAAGAAGAAGCTGGAGGAAGCCGGTGCCACGGTCGAACTGAAATAGTTTTATCCGCAGAAGGCAAACTCAAAACACCCCGCTGACCATAGCCGCGGGGTGTTTTTAAAATTGTACCGGAAGGAGACCCGTTCGATTCTTTGCGGCAGGCCGTTGTACTTTGAAAATCGGTGGTTTTCTGCTATAATTTATAGATTTATTAATTCGACCAAATGGCAATCGTCAATCCGGGGGACTCCCCCAAAGACCTTCCGCAAAAGCCAGCCGACGCCTTGGCCAAGCCCGAAAACAACGCGGAAATATCCATTAATTTTACGCCCAAAATTCCTGTCACCGACGCCACCCCCGCGGCCGCTCCCGCCATCGTCACCAAACCCAGCACCGCCTGGAGCGGAGCCCTCGACGTCCCCACAGACAAGAAAGTTGACGGAAAAACTGAAACGGCAAAGGCAACTGGGGAAAAACAGGCCGATTTTTTTTCCAGCGCCGCCCTGCAGGAAAAATCCGGCTCCAGCAAATTGATCGAAAATATCGCCAGCCAGAAGGCCAAGCTGGAAGAACCAAAAATAGAGGAATTGCTGGGCAAAAAATCGACGATTCTGGAAAGCTCCATAGAGCAGGAGGCCATTTACAAAATGAAGAAGAAATTGCGCGTGGCCCAGTTCCTGGCTTTTTTTGTGGCCGCCTTCGCCGTTGCCGTCAACGGATTTCTTTATTTTCAGCTCAGCCCCGGTATCAATCTGCTCGGTTTTCAATATAATTTCGAATCAAACCTGCGCAATGATCTCTTTAACCTCAATGAAAATCTGCGCTCCATGCAGACGGAACTGAGCACATATCAATTTCTTTCAGGCCAGCTCTACCTGAACCAGTTCGGTTACGAAAGCACGCGTTTTATGGACAGTGTCGCCAAGCTGGAAGAAGCAAGGACGGCCGGCGACCGGACTGTTCTGACAAGTGTAATTGAGGAGGCCCTGCGGCAAATGCCGGTGCTGCTGACCGGAGCCAAGGAAAACCTGACCAAGCCACTGATGGTGGCCACCTATACGACCCGCGGCGAGGAAGCGCAGGACGAGCTGATGAAGGAACTGGACGCCCAAAACGCCCTGCGCAGGGCAATAAGTGAAGAGAAAAACGCCTATATCAGAGCCGGTGCCGATAACGGTCTGGCCAACGGCACCGCAGAACTGGCCTTTTACGACAACACCATCAAACTGGTGGGCAACAGCAGACTTGTCGCCTTACTGAATGAAACAACGGTGGAAGATTTCCGGCAGCAGGCCGAGGACTATTTCAACAATAACGATCCCGCCCAAAGGCTTTCTTTCCGAACCCATATCGACAACCTCCTGGC
Organism: Candidatus Peregrinibacteria bacterium UBA1369; assembly: GCA_002305925.1. Taxonomy (GTDB): domain Bacteria; phylum Patescibacteriota; class Gracilibacteria; order UBA1369; family UBA1369; genus UBA1369. The sequence continues at coordinate 9,685 of DBRL01000016.1, read as the reverse complement.
CTCGACCAAGGTAAATCTGGCCACGATCACCAACCTGCGCAACTCCCGCGTCAAATGGTCTGAGGTGATCGAGAGACTGGAAAGTATCACCAATCAAGTCAATACCGAACACAACAGCGGCGGTGGCAGCGGAAATGCCAGTGTCATCCTGTACAGTTCCTATGATTTCAATTCCGACACCGGCGCCATCGGCATCAATGCGGTCAACTCAACCCGCAGCGGCACCAATCGCGAGGTTGTCACCTACCTGATTGAGGCGCTGGAGCTGTCACCGGAGTTCAAAAACGTCTCCAACCGCAACTTCCCGCTGAGCCGTACCGTGGACAGCAGCGGCGTACAAACATACACCATGAGCTTCAAAATCGACATGGAGCTGGAACGCGGCGCCTTCTCGCGCAACAACAGTCCCATAGAAAACCTGCAGGACGGCCAAAGGGTCGCCACCGTCAAAGTACCCGTAAAGCGCAATTAATCAACATGAAAAACCAAATTTTTACAAAACGGAAACTGAGCCAGTCAATCACGCAATACGCACTGCTGACAGTGCTGATTCTGGCCGTGGGAGGATATTTTGCCTTCCAGCATTACAACGAATACCAGGCTGCCCGGGATGCCATGCAAAAGGAAAGCTCACAGCTGCTCGATCTGCGGGCACAGGCCGAGCAATCAAAAAGTTCCTATTTGGCCCTTAAAAAAGATCTGGACGCCCCGAATGCCGGTATCAATCAGTCGATTGAACTGATTTTGCCAGCCAATGAAGACTTCACCAATTTGGCCCGCCAACTGGACAAATACTTTCTGGACACCAGGTTAACGGTCAATCCGATGTTTTTGAGCAATCTGTCTTTTGCCCAACCCAATACCCAGGGCAATGAATTCGCCATACTGCCATTCTCGATGAGCCTGACCGGTACTGAAAACGGTCTGAAGGATTTCCTGGAATATGTGGAAAACAGCGGTGACCTCAACGAAAAGTCGCGCCTGCTAGATTTTGCCAATCTCAGTCTCAGCTATTCCAGCGAAGAATCCACTCCCGACGGCGAAAGCGGTCTCGCTCCTTCCACGCCTGTACCATCGAGCCTGGCACCCGCCAGAAACGTCAACGTCTCACTGGGCATGAGGGCCTATTTCCAAAAACCGATTGAAGACATAAACAACAGCGCCAACTAAACAGCAAATGGACACCCAACAGGATACGACAAACCAGGCCGTCCCTGAAACAACCCCACCAACAGTGGCGGCAACACAGCCCAACCCAAAGCTGGTGCAGCTGCAGGAAGCTATTCTTTCCGGCAATATCCCGCAGATGGTACTCAATATTATCAGCTACGCCCTGGAACTGCGCTCATCGGATATTCACATCGAACCTGAAACCAATACGGTGCGGCTGCGTTACAGGATTGACGGTGTAATGCGCCAAATAGTCGAATATCCGCTCAATATTCATCCGGCCGTGGTTTCCCGCGTGAAAATCATGTCCAACCTGAAAATTGACGAACAGCGCATTCCGCAAGACGGACGTTGCGAGGTAACCACCCGCGACAACAAGGAAATGGATCTGCGCGTCTCAACCCTGCCGACGGTCAACGGTGAAAAAGTGGTGATGCGTATCCAGGACAAATCCAGGAAAATTCCCGATCTGCCGGAACTGGGCCTGGACCCGCACAATTTTAAACTGCTTTCTGCCGCCCTGGATCTGCCCAACGGAATACTTCTCACCACCGGTCCGACCGGTTCGGGTAAAACCACCACGCTCTATTCGGCCCTGAGCCGCCTCAACACGGTGGATGTGAACATTCTGACCATCGAAGACCCGGTGGAAATTCAGATGGACGGGCTGAACCAGAGTCAGGTACATCCGGACATCGATTATACATTCGCCTACGGTCTGCGCACGGCGCTGCGCCAGGATCCGGACATTATCATGGTCGGTGAAATCCGCGACCATGAAACCATTCAGACGGCCATTGAGGCCTCGCTGACCGGTCATCTGGTGCTTTCGACCATTCACACCAACAGCGCCATCGAAACGCTGACCCGTATCGACAATCTGGGCATTCCACCCTTTCTGATGGCCTCGACCATCGAGCTGATTATTGCCCAGCGTCTGGTCCGCCGCCTCTGTACAAGTTGCCGTGTACAGTACGAACCTGACCAGGAGACGCTCGACCGTGTCAAAAAAGCCCTGGAAAATGTCGGCGTCGAAGGCCTCGTAACACAAGAAATGCTGACCAATCGGGTTTTCTGGAAGGAGAGCGAACATGGCTGTGCCGAATGCGACGGAATCGGCTACAAAGGCCGTGTCGGTCTCTATGAAATCATGAGCATGAACAATCAGATCCGTAAAATGATTCTGGACAAGGCCTCGGCACTGGAAATTGAAAAGGTCGCCATGAAGACCGGTATGGTCACACTGGAGCAGGATGGCGTGATGAAGGCTATCAAAGGTCTGACCTCATTGGAAGAAATTTACCGTGTAGCCAAAAGAATGGAATTATAAACCTTCCCCATGGCAGAGAAACAGACAAAAGGATTTTATCAGGATATCGAAGCCGTCGATACTTTCAAGGTCAGCCCAAAAGAGGGCTCCGAGCAGGCAAAAATTGAACAGGCCAAAGAAGAGGGCCTGATCATAAACATCGGTCTGGACCGCAAAAAGGTGGAAAAGATTTATCTGAAGAAGGTCGCTACTACCAGCAAGCTTACCGGCAACGCAATTATTGACGCTTTTATCAAGCTTAATGATTATTTTGTCGAACACAGCAAGATCAAGATCAAGGATGTGGCGGTGATTTTCCGACTGCTTTCAACGATGATCAACGCCGGTATCCCCCTAATCAAATCCCTCAATACGCTCGGCGCCCAGGCGGAGAAGACGCCGCGCCTGCAGAAAGTCCTTTTTGACCTGGCCCATCAGGTGGAGGCGGGAAGCTCGCTTTCCAAGTCCATGGGGAAGTATCCGGATGTTTTTAGCGAGGCCCAATTGGGGGCAGTGCAGGCCGGCGAGGCTTCCGGGCAGCTGAACAAGACTTTTAAAAATCTGGCCGAGGAGTCGGAAAAATCGGCGGCCATAGTCGGCAAAGTCAAGGGCGCGCTGGTCTATCCGGTTGTCATTCTGGTAATCATGTTTGGCGTCATCTTTGTGATGATGCTTTTGGTGGTGCCGCAGATTTCCGGTCTCTATACGGAAGCCGGCAAGGACTTGCCTGTAGCGACGGAAATCCTGATCAAAATGAGTGATTTTACGGTGGCCTACTGGTGGCTGATCATTTTGGCCGTGATCGGGCTGATCGCTGGTATTATCACCTGGAAACGAACCAAGAGCGGCCGCTACTACTGGGACGTCATGCTGATCAAATTGCCTGTCTTTGGCAATCTAGTCCAAAAATCGGTGCTGGCCAAATTTTCCTATGGCTTCGGCAACCTGCTTTCTTCCGGTGTGCCGATCATCAAAGCGATTGAAATTGTCTCGATGGCGGTGGGCAATGAGGTTTACAGAAAGCGTTTTCTGCTGACTGCGGAGGATATGAAAAGCGGTATCCCCATGGCCGAAAACCTCTCCAATAGCAAACTGTTTCCTTCGATGCTGGTCAATATGATTGAAGTTGGAGAGCAGACCGCACAATTGGAAAATGTCACGCAAAAAGTGGCCGATTTTTACAATGAAGAGGTCACCAATGCCGTCAACAGCTTGACGAAAATCATGGAACCTCTCATTATCGTAATAGTAGGTATAACAGTAGGTGGACTGGTGGCCGCGATCATGTTACCAATCCTGCAATTGACCAGTCTGGCCGGAGTTTGATTCCCTGATCAAATCAATACGACTGGGGGAAAAGTACAAAAGATGCTATAATAGTATGAAAAATATAAAAACACTAACCAATAATCACATGAAACAGCTTCTGCGCAGCAGGTATTTGGCCACACTGCTCGTCACCGGGGCACTGATGACGGGGCTAATGCAGGTGGCGAATGCTGCTATCCTCTATGACGGCGCCGACACTCCCGGTGTCACGACGGCGGACACTTTCATCGTCGATTACGATGATACTTCCACCGGCAACATCTCGCTGTCCTTTGGCAGCGCCGGTACGGATTATTTCCGTTTTGACACGGTTAACAGCCGTTTCCAGATCTCCAGTGACCTGGACCTGCAGTCCTTCCAGCTGATCAACGCCAGAGTGCATAACGTCAGCGTGTTGGCCGACGTGCCTTCCTGTTCCGCCGCCGGGGACCGCGGTAAGAAAATCTATACCGGGGCTTCGACCATTGCCAACGTCAACGGAGCACAGACTCTGGCCGCCAATACGGAATACATCTGTAATGAGACCAATGCCGCCGCCAACAGGTGGGTAGAAACCGGCACTTCCGATGCCGACACCCTGGACGGATTGGATTCCACACAGTTTCTTCGTTCCGACACTTCGGACAATTTCACCTCTGGCACTTTGACTTTCGATGCCGGCACCACGGTTACCTTTAGCCCCACCACCACGGTGAACATGCCGAACACTGCTTCCGATACTTTTACGGTTAACAATGATGCCATCGACGGCGACTCCTCCACCCTGGCCTTTGGAGACGGCTCCGGAACAATACTCTGGAACGATACCACCGGTAATTTCACCCTCAACAATTCTACTACCGTCAGCGGGACACTGACTTCCAATTCCCTGGTGGTAAACAGCGGAGGCACGGTCGACCTCAATCTCAATCAGGTGCAGGACCTGAGACTGGAAAATGTTGCTTCCCTCCCCGTCTGTAATGCCGCCTCTACCGGCCGCCATCTCTATCTGACCACCCAGGACGGTAGCAATCCTCCAGGCGACTATATCTGTGACGGCACCAACTGGTACAAATCCAGCGTGGCCGGCACTAATAACTCGCTCCGCTTCCAGGCAGTCTTCCCCGATTCGGTCAACCGCCCCGACGGCACTAACAACACCGGTACACTATCCTCTGCCTACGATGCCACCAATTTCAGGAATTACTATAACTGGAGATCAAATAATGCCGCTCTGCAGGATCTGGATGTAGTGGTTGACGTACGTCTGCCGGAAGACTTCGGTGGCTGGGCTGCCAGCAATCCAATTCAGCTCGATATGCGTACCACTTCCACCAACACCGCTCAGAATCAGCTTGATGTTAGCGGCGTGGACACCTCCGGAACGGCTATGACCCTGACCGGAGCAACCGATCTGGTCAGCTCCGCGGCCAACACCTGGACTTCGCAGAATATCAGCATCACGGGTGGTACCTTTACAGCCGGATCGAGAATGCAGATGGTCTTTAAATTTCATGGCATCAAGGCCGGGGCAACCAATTACATGACCGACCTGAACACACTCAGACTGAATTACATCAGAAAGAGTCCCTAACATATAGTTGCAAGCCGGAGTGAGAGAGATTCCGGAAAAAGGGGCGCCGAGTACGGCGCCCCTTTTTGATTGCTATTTGTTTATTCATTGATCACCGCTGGACGGTACGACGACCGGTTGGCCTGTCGTGTGGCGGTGGCGCAGACGGCGCTATTGCTGCACCGCCCGGATGCTGTCGGCCAGAGACTTGGCGGCGTTTTTGACCTGGACGGCCAGATTGTCGATGCCGCTGTTGATCTGGCGGGCCTCCTCAGCGGTATTGTAGGCCGTACCCGCGGAGGTCAAAGCTGAGGCGTCCTGACCTGAAGCCGTCTGGCGGAAAGCGGTAATCAGGGAATCGAAAGCTGCAATCACTTTGACGGCGGCCTTGACAATGCTTTCGTCGGGGGCCTGTTCCAGGGCCTGATTGCCTAGCTCTTTCGCATTTTTGATGGATGTTTCTGCGGCATCCAGATCGCCAAATTGTAGGTCGAAAATCGCCTGCATCAGCTGTGCTTCGGCACGGCTCAACGCCAACTGCACTGGTCCGCCGCGAATGATAATAATCAGCTTATAGGTAATGTCTGCAACTTCCCCCCGGGAAAGCCCTTTGTCGGGTTCAATGCGACCCTGGGCATTGGGGAGAACCAGGTTAAGGCTTTTGGCGAAATCGAGATACTGTATGTACCAGGCATTGTTGTCGGGCGTATCAGGATAGAGTGGTTTTTCGGGGGCCTGATAATTGACAAATTTGACCTCATAGGCCAATAGCAGCATTTTCAGGAATTCCACCTTGTTGACGGTACGGGCGGGGGCGAAAGTTCCATCGGGGTTGCCACCGATGATGCCAAGCGTTTTACCGGTTTCCACGTATTTGGTAAACCATTCGCCCAGCGGCACGTCGGAAAAACTGCTGGAAGACGGTTCGTCCACGACGGCTTCGCGGGCCTCCAGCATTATTTTTAGTGCCTCGGCTCGGTTGACCACCTGTGCGGGCTTGAAAGTGCCGTCGGGATAGCCGCCAATGATGCCTTCGGAACGCAGGAATTCAATGGCGCGATAGTGCGGATGCTCTGCAGGCACATCACTGAAAGCCCCGGTCTGGGTCAGAGCGGCAACCGGCAGGACTCCGGTGAAGAGGGCTATGGAGACAAGCAGGCCGGTGAAAATTTTGTTTGTCATTTTTGACGTAGGAAAAATAAATAATGCTCTATATAATTATCCGCAGGCAATTTTAGCGCGGAAGGCGGCAATTGGCAATTTGGAAAGATTTTTTAGCGGCCGGTGTAGTTGAGCACCAGATCGCCGACTTTGGCGAATTTGCCCGATGTGGTGGTCATTTTGATGCTGAATTCGATCCAGCTCCCGGGAGTGAAGGTGGGGGCGCCGGCGAAAGTAACCGCCGCGGTGGTCCAGGTGGCCGAGGCCAGGCCGCCGGCGCCGGTCAAGGGAGCAGCGGCGCCCGCGGAATCGGTCAGAGTCAGGTCAATACTGTTGTTGGCCGGCACCGCGTCCGCCGTCTGATAGGTCAGGCTGATGGGCGCCGCTGTGAAAGCCACGAAATCAGTGGGCAGCTGATAGCGGATTTTGATGTCCAGATCCTACGCGGCAGCTTTGTTGGTGGTCCAGATATAATAGTTGTATTTCTGCAGTGGCGGGCCGAGATCCTCGTTGGTGAGGGCCATGATGCCGTTGTTGGCCGTACCGTCAGCCTTGAGCGCCGCGCCGTCGTACTCTGGGCTCAGGCGGATCTGTTTGGCATAGGGCGTGAGGGCGGTAATGGGGATGTTTTGCAGCGTATTGAGCGTGCCGTCGATGGTGGCCCCGGTGATGTTGCCGCTACCGCTAAAAGTCAGGTCGCCGTTGATGTCGAGGCTGTCGGAGAGCTCAAAGGTGCTGGCACCATTGTTCCAGCGCAGGAATTCGGCAATGGCACTGCCGAACTGCAGGGTGATGTTGTTGCCGGGCGCGTCATCGTTGACGTCGAGGATGAAGGTGTCGGCCTGCACGGCATCGGGCAGCACGCCATAGACCAGCTTGCCGAAGGCATCGAGGACGGGAATGTTGTTGGGTGTATTGGAGGCGTCGCGATTGTCGACGGTGTCGGCGTTGATGGCATAGGGGGCGGAGTTGTAGGGTTTGCGGTCGGTGAGGTTGGCGGTGTTGCCGTCCGGATCGAGTACCTCAAAGGAAGTCAGGGGGGCCGCGGCCGGTTTGACCTCCACCTGCAGATAGGTGTGGGTGGCCAGGGTAAAATTGGGGAAAGTGTTGATCGAACCCAGCTCGACGGTAAAAATTCCATCGACATTGGGTGTGACAGTGTGGGTTTCCTGCCAGCCGGCATAGCCGGGTGCCAGCGGGTTGATATTGCCCAGACCGTCCACGTCGCCGGCATCCCAGTCGGCATCGGTCCAGAGCGAAAAGCGCACCGATTGGGAAGTGGTGACCGGCACGCCGCCCGCGCTGGTCAGCTTGGCGGTGTAGGTGACTTTGTAGGGGGCGGTGGTGACGCCGGGTGGAGCCGCCGCGATGGCGGTTTGGATGTTTAGCAGATCAGGCAGCAGACCCGACTGCAGTAGCGGTAAGAATCCTGTGGCAGATATTAGCAGCAGGGCGAAAACCACGCCGGCCAGCAGCCGCTTAAAAGCCACCAATTTTCGCCTAATCAAAGGCCCTACCGGTCTGCACCTGCAACTGCTTTTAGTTGTCTTTTTCATGCTTTTGCTGATCTGCAGGACCTCGGTCGGTTATAGAATATCCATATATTTTAGCATGATTGGGGTAGCAAATAAACCGTTTGTTGGCTGGCGGCAGTGCCGATGACGGATTAATCCGCATTATTACCCATTCGCCGCAGCGGAAAAGGGAAAAACTTGCACTACACCAAAAAACAGGGTAGAATATATTGAAAGCTTTTAAAAACTAACAAAAATAAAATTATGAAAAAAGGCTTTACGTTAATTGAGCTTTTGATCGTCATCTCGATCATCGGCATTTTGGCAGTCGCGCTTCTGCCAAACATCCTGAGCGCCCCGGCCACGGCCAGGGATTCGGGAAGAAAAGCCACTTTGAACAGTGTGCTTTCCGCCTTGGAACAGTACAAGGCAGCAAACGGGGCTTATCCTGCAGCTGCGTCCGGATGTTTGCCAACCTCTCTTAATCCTTTCTTCAAGGGAGGTGCACTTCCCACTGGGGCCCCCGCAAGTACAACAACTGATAGTGCGTTAGGATGTACTGCGGCTTCTGCCGTTGGGAATCCTACGTCAGTAGCTTACTGTCCACTGAGTGCAGACACGGCTGGTTATTCCTATATTGTTGCAATCAGGATGGAAAACAAACTTACTGGAGCAGCGACTCCAAATAATGTTTTGAAGCCAGCAGATCCTGCTGCTAATCCTGAAGACGGAATTACATGTCCTACTGCCTACACCGCAGCTGCAGTCAATGCTTCAGCCACTGAAAATTCCTACTGGTATTACCTGGTACAGTAGTTGGACTCTTTCCGAACACTTGTATCCAAAAGGCCGCGCATCCGCGCGGCCTTTTTTTGATCGCAATAATTTCAGGTTGCCGTAAGGAGTGTCGGATAGTCTGCGAGGCAGAGGGGCTGTCAGCCTGCGGCCAACGGGAAATGTAAATTGGGCGGCCGCGGTTGAATAATGGCAGGCCGCATGGTATTATAAATATGAATTTATTTATATTCCTATTTATGGCCAGGCCCGTCACCATTACCACCACTTTGGATCCGCTAATGAACAAATGGCTCAAAGAAGAGGCGAAAAGACAAAAGACCACCAAAAGGGTGATCATGGAAAGGGCGTTAAAAAAATATATGCTTGAAGACAGCAGGCAAAAATATATTGACTCATTTAAAAAAGCCGCCAGGGATCCGGAAATGCTGTGGCTGGCGGATGCTGGATTGGGAGATTTTTTGGACATGATTAATGAACAGGAAAAATGAATCAATGCGATATCTATTGGGCCGATTTGGAACCGTCACTTGGCCATGAACAAGGCGGCGTACGACCAGTCGTGGTAATTTCCGGAAACACGATGAATCATTATCTAAAAATTGCCATGGTCTGCTCCCTTTCAAGCCAGATCAAGGGTTTTCATGGTTCCGTAATAATAAAGAAATCGCCTGGCAACGGGCTGGATTGCGATTCTGAAGTATTACCTTTCCAGCTGCGAACCATATCGGAAAAGAGGCTTTTGAGGAAAATCGGCAGCGTTTCCAAAGAAGAGCTGGCAAGAATCATTATTGGAGTTCAACAATTATTGATCATCTGAACAGTTTTCGCCAGCTACCCCTCCGGCTAGCCAAG
>DBRL01000001.1 GCA_002305925.1 Candidatus Peregrinibacteria bacterium UBA1369 | reverse complement strand
ACTTTGTTGACATTCTGGCCGCCGGCGCCGCCGGAGCGGAAAGTGTCGATTTTCAGATCATCCTTGTTGATTTTGGCCTGATGGCTGGTATCGACGTCGGGCATGACTTCGACCAGCGCGAAACTTGTTTCGCGCGAATTCTTGGAGTTGAAGGGTGAATTGCGCACCAGCCGGTGAACGCCTTTTTCACATTTGAGATAGCCGTAGGCGAAGGGCCCGGCAACGCTGACGGTGACCGATTTGATGCCGACTTCCTCACCGTCGCTGCGCTCGAGAATTTCGGTGGCATAGCCCTGTCCCTCGCACCAGCGCAGATACATCCTGAGCAGCATGCCGACAAAATCCATGGCGTCCTTGCCGCCGGTGCCGGCGTGAATGGAAAGGATAGCGTCGCCCTGATCGTATTTGCCGCCGAGGAAGGTCTTGACCTCCAACTTGCGCCAGTGTTTTTCCAGCTCATCGACCAGTTTTTTGAACTCCTCGCCGGTGGCCGGGTCCTCATCCATGTTGATGGTGGGCGAAAGTTCCCTCAAATAGGCGCAATCGGAACCAAGTTTTTGCCAGTCGTCAAATTCCTTGCGCAGAGCCGCCAGCTGCGTGGTAACGGTACGGGCCTGTTCCTGGTCGTTCCAGAAATCCGGATCTTCGGTCTGGGCGGTGAGGGCGGCGATGCGGTCGCGCAGAGCCGGAAAATCGATTTTATCGAGGGCGCGGTCGATTTCCTCACCGATGACGGCCAATTTGTCCTTGTGTTCCTGCATGGGGGAATTTCGTCTAATTGACTGAGGTAACCTGATTCTGAAAATGCTTTTTTAAGCTTATCAAAAAGCCCGACATCTATGCAAGCAAGGTCTCATGAGAAGTATATTAATCAGATTTGCCAACCATGCGCAATACTTGTCCACAGAGCTTTTTAGTGTTACATTGACATCTATTGAGGCTCTATTTTAATTCAAATCATTATTATTGTATGCGCATGACATTACCTCCCACCGATCTTGAAGGCCAGTCAGAGCCGTTACGAGAAGGCGAGTATTATTTGTTACCCGACAAGGAATTTTTGCCATATTTTCTGCAAAAACATGACATTGCCGGCAATATGGCCAGAGTTGTTGAACTGCCAACGGAAGGACAAACTGTGATCATGGAAAGTTACGTAAATGTTGAAGAAGGGAGACAGCAACGGCTGCAATTTGTTATCACTCTGGAGGTGTTATCACGGTTAAAGAAATTGGGCTTACCAAGCTGATATGAATTTGATTGCCTTAGTCGGACATCCTGCTGCCGGGAAAACAACTTTGGCACGCAAATTGGCCGATGAATTTGGGGTATTAAGCATTAGCGGGAGCAATATTCTTCTTGATTCCCTGGAAACCTTGCCAGAAGACCAAAGACCGCTGCTTGATTCAAGATCAGCTTTTTCCGCTTATCATATGATATGGAGAAAACGTCATGGCTTGTCGGCCATGGGCGATTATGTAGTCAAAGCGGGCAAGCGTGCAGCCCCGCAGATAGTCTGTTTCGAAAACTTGAGAAACCGCTTTGATGCAGATCGCATAAAACAGTATGGCGGTGTAGTAGCCTCCTTGCAGTGCAGCGTAGAAGAGCGCTTTCGCAGAGCCATGCTCGCGAGTCGCCCAAAAGATCCAAAGTCGATACAGGCCTTTATCAGAGTAGAACAAGCGGAATATAATTCTCCTTCACCATATGGATCACAAGTTGTTGAGATCATGGCGGAATCTCAAATAAAGTTGGATGCCTCTCGGCCAATTGACGCAATCGTCTGTGAGCTGAGAATGCTACTTCCCGCTTTCGGGATAAAACTGTGAACCCCAGGTTAAAAAACCAAAGTTCTTTCTGGCTTCAGTGACAAGTTTTTAACCATTTCTCCGTAGTCAATTTTGGCAATAGGCAGGCCTTTTAGCCCAAGAATTACTTCCCAAGACAGGAGGTGTTTTTGTTCTCGAGTTTCAAGTTCCAAAAATGTCCCCAATGGCATGGGCAGCTGGTCGAAAGCCAATAAAATGCCGCCGCTAAGATCGGAAAATTCTTCTCTTTTTTTTTCAAGTAAAATGCGGTGTTTAATCAAGCCGACTTTTGACGCGTATTCCTGCCCAAGAGAAGCAAGTTTTAACAAATTGATTTTCTTTTGAAATCTTTTCTCTAGATCCGCTTCCAGGGCCTGCACGCTCTGAGGTGATTCCGAGGTTGCTTCCAACTCATGGTTTTTGTGTAAACCGTCGATATTGTTCTTGATCTTTAATGTAATAATCCATTCTGGGAAGTTCCCCGTGTAAACCGAGGTGTGTCTCACCCGGAGCAAAATTCCATTGTTTTTCATTTCCGAGCCGGCAAAATCTGGGACCCAATCACGCTGTAAACCTGAATATTTTGATATCAGGCCATTTTGGATGGCATGTTGACGAAAAATTTTAAATTGAGAGATGTTTTGAATAATATATTTGCGCTCAATCTCTTTTTTCCACATTGGATTTGACATATATCAGCCTTTTTGTATGATCAAGCCTTAATTCATTGGTAACAGTATGCAAAAGAGACTACAGAAAGTAAAGGTCTGTGCCCCACCGAGAATACACATGGGGTTGATAGATTGCGGACGGGCTACCGACAGACTATATGGAGGAGCGGGGTTTTCTTTTGACGGTTTGTGTACAAGTGTTTCCGCCTCTCCGGCAGAAGAGTGGCGGGTTGAGTTTGCAGATCAAGTTAAACACTCCCTCAGAACGGAAGATGAGGTCGACCAACTAATCTCGCGACTGGAGGATGTAGATGTTCCCCCGGTGGAAATTACGATTGACAAGATGGCCCCAGAACATGTTGGACTGGGCTCAAAAACAACACTACTACAGTCCGTTGCCTTGGCCGCCTTTTGCGCAAGAAACATTCCCTATTCCAAAAGTCATATAGTGAAGCTCACCCGTAGGGGTGGGGCATCGGGGATTGGAGTGAATACCTTTTGGAGCGGCGGACTGATTGTTGATGGCGGGCACCATTTGGCTAAGCAGGATAGACAATTCCAGCCCTCGTCACATCGTGTTCCTGATAATATTCCTCCTATTTTGGCACGTGTAGACATGCCAAAAGATTGGAGTGTGGCCATATTTTATGATCCAAACTTTTTGGGCATCGAAGGTAAAAGGGAAGCCCTGATTTTCTCTGAAGTCATGCCTGTGGAGGAGATTCAATGTCTCACCGCGCTATCCCTGATTTATCATGGAGTGCTGCCTTCCATACATGAGCACAATCTAAAAACTTTAAGTGCAGCAATTCATGACCTCAATAATACCGGAATGAAAAAAATTGAGGTAAGCCAACAAAGTGTTATGACCCAGAAGTGTCTTGCGGCCTTCTGGCAGAACGGGCTGCCCGCCGGTCTGTCCAGCTTTGGCCCATGTATTTATGTAATTGGGGAAACCAACGGAGAAGAGATTGAAACAGCAAAAAAGATTGCAACCACCTATGCTTTAATCGATCTGGGCAAATATCATTTTAGAAAAAGAGGAGTGACAATTAAGCAGAGCTAATTATGCCTAACAGACTGTCTTTTACAAAATTGCAGGCAGATACAATAACCACGCGACTCGGGATTGTTCAAGAACGAGTCATCCCTTCCAAGCGCGGTTCAATTTTGGTTGGAACGACTGAAACGCAAAAAATCGTGCTAAAAATCGCCGATATCAACAACAGAGCAACAGAAGAAGGAATCACACCAAGCCGATCGTGGGGAATACGTAACGAGGCAAGAATCATCAGTAAATTGCCAAACCATATTGCTCCAAAGCTGTTGCATCACGCAATAGACCCTAATGGACTGATTTATAGCGTCATATCATATATTGATCCTTGCGAAGACCGTCCCACTGCAAATATCAATTTACTTAAAGACTACTTTTCTAGATTAATCGCCGCAGTTACCGATATGCACAAGTCAGGAATTATCCACGGTGATATACAGCCCGACAATGTGATTTTTTCCACGTCTGCAAACAATATTGCGAAGACATCTCTGGTGGATTTTGAGTTTTCCAGACCGTTCGATTCAGTTGACCAAACTTACCCTGGATCTTATCATTATCTGTCTCCTGAAAACGCAGCACGGCTGCTCAACGAAGAGAAAGTAGTAACTGATGTGAGGGATGAGATATTTGCCATGGCGGCAACTTGTTTGACAATACTTAAACAGAGTATTTATCCCATGGATTATGCCAAAAACACAAAAACCAGAGAAGAACGCTTAAAACAGATTGCAGACGGTGTCTATTCCTTTGATGGTGTCGAGAAACAAAGTATCAGCTTTGCAGGCAAACTCGTACAGATTATGAATCTGCCAGATAAAAAGAGGCCAAAAACCGCACTTGCCTTGGCAGAAGCCCTATCGTTGAAAACCGATTCTTTAGCCCCCTAGCAGAGCGAGCCGGCGTTCGAGCCTTTCCCGGCCCATGACGTGCATCAGTTCATAGAGATCGGGGGTATTGCCGCGGCCGGTCAGCAAGACCCGAAAGATTCTGGTAACATCGACGATGCTGCCCTTGAAGTTTTCCGGATTGGTCCGAAAAGCCTTCATGTCATCGGCGAAACCGTGGGCGCGGGTAATCGATTTGATCTGTTCGAACCAGGTATCCTTGGGCGTGGCCTCGTCATATATTTGCAGAAAGTCGGCGATAATGGCCCTGATTTGCTCCACGCTCAGTCCCTGCAGCTGCTCCAACGCCGCGGCCGGGTCGAGGCTGAAATTTTCATCAAAAAAATAGGCGATTTCGGCGCGCAGATCAGACCATTTGGCGATGTCCTTGCGCGGTTTCTGCGCGTTTTCGCGCTCAATATTGAGAATGTTTTTGGCGTAATCGGCATCTTTTTCCAGGAGGACAGCCAGTTCGAGATCATACTTTTGCGACCATTCCAGAGCTTCGCCGTATACCTGTTCGGCCGTGTAGCCGGCAATGATTTCGCGGCTGATATTGCCCAGTTTGACAAAGTCAAAGAGAGCGCCGCCCGAGCTGCCGAGTTTTTCAAAAGTGACCCGGAAATCCCGGTATGATTGACGCGGATTTTCCCTGCGCCAATCCTCGAAATTGGAATTGGCCAGATTGAGCAGATAATCAATGACGGCGGCCTTTGGATAGCCCTGTTCGCCGTAGTAGGACATGCCGGCCTCGGGGTCTTTGCGCTTGCTGAGCTTGCGCCTGGAGCCCCCCTCGGTTTTCTGGATCGGGGCGAGATGGGCAAAAAAAGGCGGTTCCCAGCCCATGGCCGCGAAAAGCTGCAGATGCAGCGGCACTGAAGCCAGCCACTCGTCGCCGCG
>DBRL01000005.1 GCA_002305925.1 Candidatus Peregrinibacteria bacterium UBA1369 | reverse complement strand
AGCGCAGCGAAGTGTCCTTCTCCCTCACCAATTTTCCCCATGAAGCCAAATGAACAAGAAAACATTTTCACGGACGAAATTGATTACGCAAAAACTGGCAACAATTCAGTCTGGGGAGACGAAGACAAGGCCACAAACGACCTGATCAAAACCATTAAAGGAGGAAAATGGCTCAATTTATGTGCCGGAGACGGAAGATTTAATTTACATTTACTTGAAAGAGCTGAACAGGTTACAGCAGCGGATATTGACCCAAGCGCCCTACAAAAACTGTACCGCATCACGCCACTAGAGCTGATAAAAAAACTGGCGACCAGGTCAATGAACGTAACCATGCCCTTTCCTTTCGAGACTGAGACGTTTGACGGCATATTCTGTAGCGGGACTTTACACCTTTTCCCAAAAGACATTTTCAAACGGATTTTTCAGGAAATGGATCGTGTTCTGAAGCACAATGGTAAGATGATCATCGATTTTGCCACCGACATTGAACGCAGATATCCGGACGGCAGCCTCTGGATTGTGAAAAACGAACCCAATTATTCATTACAAGAAGCCCTGGCCTTTTTACAAAACATCTTTCAAGATTACTCTGTACAAATTGTCACAGATAAAGTTGAGCCGGAAAAAGTTCAACTTGGTGACAAAGAATATATGTTCTCATCTAATTTTATCCTGATTCAGGGAACCAAAAGTTAATATGCCCGCCACAAAAGCCGCAGCAAAATCAGGCAAATCCTCCAAGCCGGTCAAAACCGCCAAAGGTGCCAAACCAGCGCCGTCGGCGCATCTGGCCGACAACCGCCAGGCCTGGCACCAGTATGAAATTCTCGAAAAAATCGAGGCCGGCATCGCCCTCACCGGTGCCGAGGTCAAATCGGCCCGCGCCCATGAAATCAACCTCAAATCGGCCTATGCCGGCATTGAAAACGGACAGGTCCTGCTGAAAAATTGCCACATCGCCCCCTACAAACCGGCCAATGACCCCAATTACAACCCCGACCGCCCGCGCGTCCTGCTGCTCAACAAAAAAGAAATCGGTTGGCTGGAAGCACAAATGGACGAGGGCGGCCTGACGCTTGTGCCCCTCTCGGCCTATCTGAAAAAAGGCCGCATCAAAATCGAACTCGGCCTTGGTCGCGGAAAAAAGCTTTTCGACAAACGACAGGACCTGAAACGCCGCGACCAGAACCGCGAAATCTCCCGCCATTTCCGCCGCGGCTAAATTTACATACGCTATTTCGTAATTTTTCCCTTTATGAAAAAAACAGCAACAATCGTCTTCATTCTGGCAGCCTTGGTCTTTTCTTTCACTCTGACTGCCTGTTCGACCCCGACCCCAGTCCCGGCACCGGTGCCAGACCAGACAGGCGACAACTCCGCCACCAATGACAATATCAACACGGACGGCAACACCACCGACGCCGTCAAAGACAACACCCCTGGCAGCCCAGACAGTGACCAGCCCCAGAAACCAACAGTCACCATCACCACAGAGGCCGTACCGGCCTACAAAATTTTCCTGATCGCCATGGAAGACGAAGGTAAAAACGGCAAAGCCATCGGCTGCGGTGACAGCGCCATCGCCGTGGACGGGGCAGCCAGAGCAGATCTGACACAGCTAAGTCCGACCAGAGACCGGATGAAGGCCGCCTACGAACAGCTGTTCGCTGCAAAAAACGACAATCTTGGGCAGGCCGGCTACCGCAATTTTTTGGCAGGCTCGAAACTGCAGCTGGATGACCTGCTGCTGTCGGACGGTAAAGTTCTTGTCAAGCTGGGCGGCAATCTGGTTTTGAACGGCACCTGCGACAACCCTCGCGTGGAGGCCCAGCTGGTCGAGACCGCCCTGCAGTTTCCCGAGGTCAGTGAAGTCACCATTATGCTCAACGGGACAGCCCTGCAGGATTATCTAAGCCTCAAAGGTTCCTGACTACCAACCCCGCCCTTCAATTTCAACCTGGCCAGACAATTATGCCTGCAAGCCACCCAATTTATTAATTTTTCACCAGATGACAGAGATTAATCCAGCAATTTTCCGCGCCTATGACATCCGCGGCACCGCCGATCCCCTGCCGGACAAACCGACGCCGGACCTCACTCCGGAAACCGCCGGCCTGATCGGCCGGGCCACCGGCATCTATCTCGCCCGCACCTACGGGGCCCGCAACATGATTGTCGGACGCGACAACCGACTACATTCGGAAAAACTGCAGCAGGCCTTCATTGAGGGCGTACTGGAAAGCGGACTGGATGTACTCGATGCCGGCCTGTCTACCAGTCCGATGATTTATTTTGCCTCCTGTCATTATGGCGCGGACAGCGCCGTCAACATCACCGCCAGCCACAACCCCAAGCACGACAACGGCATCAAAATCGTCCGCCAGAACGCCCACTCGGTAGCCGACCGGGAACTGCAGGAAATATTGAAAATAATCCAGACTGAGCTGACGGCCGGCGCGGCGGCACCCACTTCCAGCACATCCCCTGACCATCAATCCGCCACTCCCAACCACGTAAACACCAATGCGGT
>DBRL01000017.1:73019-108063 GCA_002305925.1 Candidatus Peregrinibacteria bacterium UBA1369 | reverse complement strand
GCCGACGGAATTTGTATTTTGCTTCGCAAAATGCGCCACATGAAAGGATGTTGCCCTTGCCCCAACCCACCCGTGCGCGGGCAACGACAAGGAACTCCCTAATTTCGTTTGACTAAAAGCTAAAAATTTCATATACTAATCAATGATAATAAATAATTTGTATCACTACTAACTATCATAGTAAAACTATACGAATATGTCAAAGGAAAAATCCACAATCGCAGAAAATATAAAGAAATACCGAAACAAGCTCGGTATTTCACAGGACCAACTTTCAAAAAAGGCAGATTTGGCTTTTCATACTATCGCCAAAATTGAAGCAGGGGCGACGCCAAATCCAACTATTGATACTGTTAAAAAAATTGCGGACGCGCTTGGCGTTTCGCTTGATGTTTTAATGAAATAAAAAATATGGCACTATTCAAAATCAACAATTCAGTAGTTAAAAAATTAGTCGCTCGCGATCTGGATTTGGAGCGCAACCTTCAAGAACTTTTTGAGGCAAACTTGGAGGAAATTTTAAACATTGTTTTTCTTGCTCACGAATACTCAACAAGTTTTGGTGGCAGGATTGATACTCTCGGCATAGATAAAAACGGCTCGCCATGCATTATTGAATACAAGAAAAATCAAAATGACAATGTCATCAATCAAGGACTTTCATATTTGCGCTGGCTTCTCGACCACAAAGCCGATTTTGAAATTCTGTGTCAAAATAAAAAGATAGGCATTGAGATTGATTGGGACTCGCCACGCGTTATTTGCATAGCTGAAAGCTATAATAAATTTGACCTTGATACGGCAGACATTTTGCCGATAAATGTTGAACTTTTGCGTTATCGTATTTACGATGAAAATATTTTATACGTTGAGCCGGAAAATTATCAAAAGGTTAGAATTTCAACATCGGGCATAGTTAAAAAATCAAAACAAGGAAAAGAAAAGGCAGAACGATTGCAAAAAACATATTCTATTGACGACCACCTTGCTGGAATTGATAAACAAACAGTTGATCTGTTTCAAACTTTGCGGGAAAAGATTTTATCGTTGGACGAAAATATTATTGAAGAGGCAAAAGCAAAATATATCGCCTATAAAACATCAACAAACTTTACTGATATTGTTGTAAAACAATATGGACTTAAAATTTTCTTGAATGTAAAAAGCGGTCAGCTCAATGACCCGCAAAGTTTGGCACGCGACCTAACAAAACCGAAAATGATCGGGCATTGGGGTAATGGCGATTATGAGGTAAAACTTGAAAAAGAAAGCGAGCTTGAAGCCGTTTTCGCACTTATTAAACAAAGTTATGATTTAAACAAATAACATTATGGAATTAGATAATTTTCAAAAAAGTTTATTAAAACACACGGAGGATTTTCGCAAAGTCCTCGCCACTCCTTCAGGTGATTGGTCGGTTAAGGGATTTATAGATGTAGCAAAAAATATTTATACAATTTCCGTTGATACTAAGGTTGTTTCCAAAATCATTGAGTTGATGATGTTTCCAGTTTTACAAAAATTTGCAAAAGAAAATGGTTTTGAAATGCATTTTTGCGCCGAACAAAATCATTATCCCGATGTTACTTTTATAACTAAGGATAAACAAAAAATCGCTCTCGATCTAAAAAGTACTTATCGAAAAGAAAACGGCGATGTATCGGGATTTACGCTTGGAGCTTTTACCGGATATTTCAGATTTAGAGATTCAAACAAAAACATCACTTTCCCGTACAAGGAATATAGTAAGCATTACATTTTAGGCGTTATTTATACTCAACAAGAGGAACTCATTGATGAAAATAAGGTTTATACGATTGATGATCTTGAGGAAATTCTATCAGTGGTAAAGGATTTTGATTTTATTGTCCAGGAAAAATACAAAATCGCCAAAGATCGACCTGGAAGCGGAAATACAAAAAATATTGGCTCTTGTGTAAAAATTGCCGAACTCAAAGAAGGTGCAGGGCCATTTTCAAAATTTGGCGTAAAGATTTTCGATGATTTTTGGATGAATTATATGACCGTCGAAATGGCAAGAAGCGCAAAATTAAGAAAACCGCCTTATACAAATCTAAAAGAATATTTGAAGTATAGGAATATAAAAAATGTCTAGCGTTATGACTAAAGCAAAACAACAACAATCACAACTTTTTAGCGATATGACCGCTAATAAAGCTGGTGTTTTGCCGTCAACTCGCTATCAAGGTAGTAAATATAAAATTCTCAAATGGATTGATTACTACACGAAGGATTTAAAGTTTAACTCTGTTTTAGACGCTTTCGGCGGAACTGGTTGCGTTGGGTATATGTTCAAAAAAAACGGTAAGCAAGTTTTTTATAATGATTCATTGAAATTCAATCATTATGTCGGGCTTGCGATAATTGAAAATTCAAAAGTTGCATTAAGCGATGAAGATATAGATTTTATTTTGAAAAAAAATCCAAAAATAAAATATCCGACATTTATTTACGATACATTTCAAGATATTTATTTTACGGATGAAGAAAATAAATGGCTCGATGTTGTTATAACAAACATCGGACAACTAAAAGATAAATATAAGCAGGCACTAGCTTATTATGCGCTTTTTCAAGCGTGCATAATAAAACGGCCGTATAACTTATTTCATCGAAAAAATCTTTACATCAGAACCGCTGAAGTTGAGCGTAGTTTCGGTAATAAAAAAACCTGGGATACTCCATTTGAGGACCATTTCAGAAAATTTGTTGAAGAAGGTAATAATGCCGTTTTTGATAATGAAAAAAGAAATAAAGCGTTTCATTCCGACATTTTTGATTTAGACATTAAAACCGATTTAGTTTATATTGACACTCCATATATTTCAGCCAAAGGAATTGGCGTAAATTATTTTGATTTCTACCATTTTCTTGAGGGAATTGTTTTTTATAAAGAATGGCCAAAATTGATTGATGAAAAATCAAAACACAAAAAGATTAAAAACGGAAAAAACGAATGGTGTAATAAGGGCGAAATACATCAAGCGTTTAAAAAATTATTCAATAAATTCAAGGATTCAATTTTAGTTATTTCCTATCGCGACGACGGCACGCCTACCATTGATGAATTGGTAGAAATGTTAAAAAAATATAAAAAATCGATTGAAGTAAAAAAGCTTGATTATAAATATGTTTTGAGCAACGGAAACTCGAAAGAAGTTTTAATAATAGCGAAATAAGCATGCTTAATAATGATGTAAAAACTTATCTTGAAAATCTAGACCGAGAGCAAAAAGCTCTCGCGTCTTATAATGGCGAGCACGATATTGCCAAAGCAATAAAAGATATTCTCGCAAAAGACACAAATTACAAACCGACTATTGAGGATATTGCCGAGCAAATGGCTTTTGATTTTATGGCGGCATATCCGAACGATAATTCTGGCTGGGGAACTTATCACGGCCCAATGTTTATTTTGCCAAATCAACAAGGGCAAATGGTCGAATATCCGAGCATTAAAAGAATAGATGAGGAAACATTAAAGTATTGGGCAAAAAGGGCAAAAGAAACTAAAAATCCCATTCTTTCGTCAAGATATGCTGATTTGGTCGTTGATTTTTCGCCAAAAATAATAAATAAAAACGCCGATGTTGATTTGTTTCAGATAGTTATAGATTCAAACATTGCGATTTGCGAAAAATCGTTAGCCGATCCTTTGGATTGTAAGACGAAAATCAAAAGAGCTTTAGTTTTAGCGATACAAATTAACAATCAAGAAAAAATCGCCAAAGCAAAAGAAACAATAATCAATCTTGAGAAAAAAGCGGCGACAGACGATAAGCCCGGATTGTGGGGGTTTGCTTTCAAATGGCTTATTTTAGATTTTGGCAAAAAAATTACGCTTGACGAAACAGAAAAAGCGGAATTGATTAAGGATATAGAGAATAGATTAAAAAGGGTTGAAAAAGATGTTTGGCTTGCGGAAAACGCCGTTTCTTTACTTGCCGAACATTACGCAAACGAAAAAAATGAAGATAATTTAATGCGTGTTTTAGATGTTTTGGAAAAATCCTTAAAAACAAATGACCGCACAAATTCGGACGCATTATTGAAAGTTCACGCATACGAAAAAATACACGAGATATATCAAAAGTACAGAGATAAGGGTTTTCAAAAAGCCAAAACAGCAAGCGACAGAATTTCGCAGGAAATTGGACAGCTTGATTTGGATTGGAATAAATCTCTCAAAGAGATTTCCGTAACGACGGAAATAAAACAAAAAGATATTGATGATTTTTTGAAAGCGATTTTTGGCGATAAAGAGCAGGGCAAATTAGAAACAATTATCGCTAAAATATCAATCAATTTTTTACCAAAAAAAGAAGCGGTGGAAAAACAATTAAAAGATGTTTCTGGAAAACACCCGCTCCAATTTTTATGTACGACGCAAGTTATTTCCGATGACGGGATACCGATAGCCAAACTTTCCACGCTTGAAGAAGATTACGACAATCATTTTCAGCGGTACGCCGCGCAATATATGCAGTTTGGTTCGTTTTTCTTAACCTTGGCAATAGACGAATTAAAAAAACGAATTTCAAAGCAAAATATTACGGAATATTTTAGAAACTCAACTCTTTTTGGAAACGAAGACAAAGAGTATTTGGAGCGAGCAATTTCGGCGTATTGGGACAATGATTATCTTGTTTCTTCCCACTTTTTCTGCCCACTGATTGAAAGCGCAATCAGAGAATTGGTAAAAAATTGTGGCGGTATTGTTTTGAGACCGAATAATCTTGGCGGATATGATCGCCTCACGCTCCGCCAATTATTGAACGGACAAGGAGAAATTATTGAAAAGGTTTTTGCCGGAATGGGCCAAAATATGGCTTTTTATTTCCGATTAGTGCTAACGGAAAAATTGGGAATGAATTTGAGAAACGATTTTGCTCATGGTTTTGGCAAAAAGAAATTTTTTACAAGAGATGTGTCAGACCGACTTTTTCATGTTATGATATGCTTATCGCTTGTGAAAAAGCGGGAAGAAAATAAATAGCGGCGCGCCAACTTCGTTGGCACAAATTCCGTCGGCGTCCAAAGCGAGGGCGAGGCGGAAGGGGGGTGTGGGGGGAATTCCGCCTCGCCCGAGCCGAAGTCCCGCAGTTGCGGGATAAACTCCGCTCCCGCCGCCCTGCTCGCAAAGAGCAGACCGCCAAAGAAAAGTTTTGTTTTCCTTTTAGAAGAAAAAATCGGGCGCGCGCAAATAAAAAATTGTGAACAAAACTTTTCTTTGGCGGAGCGAGCATCAGCGAGCGGCGGCGAGGCGGAGCAGCCTGTCCGCCCTCTGGCGGATCAAAATTCAGCGTTCGGATTTTCGCTAAAAAAAGTTCGGATTTCGTTCAGGGTGTGGAGCCATTTAGAAACAACTGAAAGTCTGAAGCAATCAGGCTTTTTTGTTTTGCCATGAAGAAAAACTTATAATTATACAAATATATACACCTGCCCATGAAAGACCAAAGAACCTATGCAGACAGACGCGAATACCTGATCCAAGCCGTAGCCAATCGTCGCAAAACTCTGCGCCTTAAAGCCATTGAGTTGAAAGGTGGCAAATGCCAGCGCTGTGGTTATGACTGCTGCATGGAAGCCCTGGAATTTCACCACACTGCAAACAAAAACTTTGGAATTTCAGCCAAGGGATACACCAGAAGCTGGAACACTGTTAAAAAAGAACTTGATCTATGCATTCTGCTTTGTGCTAATTGTCACAGAGAAATCGAACACCGAACACCAATTAACCTGCGGAAAGCCACAAAACATGCTATAATTTAATGATTCAAGAACCGGAATCATTTTCATCATCAGAAACCTTTTCTGGTTTTTTATAATATTTCATTTTTCTTTTCAGCGGCATCAATCCACTTCTATAAGAAGTTGAAATCGTAGGTATATCACTTCCATTCTTTGCTAACCTAATAGATGATACATATCTAAGATCTTTAGATGGAGCAAGAAAATGTAAATGAGGCGCAATTCTTGAAGCCTCTTCGACAAAACCACCTTCTCTCCCGGCCGAACAACCACTAATAACAAAATACGCTCCATCTTCAAAAAATCTTTTACTATCTTTGACAAAGTTACTTAACTTAAGCTCTTTGCCTGTCACAATTTCAAGATCTGAATCACCCTGTCCCAAAGCAAAAAGATTTTCATTAGCATGACCGGACGCCAGACCGAAAACAGCCTTCCGTCTGCCCGGAATGTTATATTTCTTTTCCAGAAAAAAGAATCTTTTTCGTAAATCTCTTTGATTACCTGCCTCTATAACTCGTATATAAACTCCCATGGATCTACATTGATCCAGCAATGATTTCAAGACAGCCACGTGATCCTTTGAATAAGAAATACCGTTGTGATCAGAAGCAGCAGAGATAATTACGCCATAGGACTTACTATGATCGTCAACTTGTTCTAGTTGAGCGTCAAGCATTCCTTTTGGATAGCGAGCAAAAAAATACACCCCAAAATTCTCCATAAGAAATTTGGGACCACCGGGATGTGTTAATTCAAGCCTTCTCATCTCCAAAAAATTCTGCTGTGCTGTTAAGACCGGATGATCCACAGAGCTTATGGAAGACATCTCATTACTTTCATACCAAGCTTTAAAAACCAACTCAGGATCTATACGATCTGATCGAAATATTTTCTAAGTAAAGTTTCATTTTTTACCGACTTTTCTGACCGCCTTGGCTTCCATCTATTAAAACTCTTAGGCAAAAACTCGCTCCAGGGCCATCTACTAAATAGCT
Source organism: Candidatus Peregrinibacteria bacterium UBA1369 (assembly GCA_002305925.1). Taxonomy (GTDB): domain Bacteria; phylum Patescibacteriota; class Gracilibacteria; order UBA1369; family UBA1369; genus UBA1369. The sequence goes on along the minus strand of DBRL01000017.1, from coordinate 101,293 downwards.
CCGAAAATAACGAATCAGCAGGTCCTTTTTGTGTTTCAGGATCAGCAACCCCAAGTATTGGTAAAAGAGTACCAGAAAGCCTTTCAGATAGTTCTTTTGGCTTGGCTTTATGAATGCCCGAATACAAAACTTTTACCACTTTTCCCCATATTTTAAAGTATTTTTTATCAGATATTACATGTTTTAAATCGGGATCTTTTGACAAAATTAAATCAACAATATCCGCAAGTTCGCTGATTTCCTCTTCCCATAAAAGAGTAAACCCTCCCCTATAAAACCATGCACCCAGCCTGTCCAATAAACGACTAATTGTCCTGTACTCCTCATCGAATTGGTTTTCCAAATCTGTAGAATCCAAAACAGATTGGTACTTATCATGTGTTTCCGATAACATTTGATTGGGCACTTCCTCTTCTGGCCCAGGTTGAGATTCTCTGAACTCCGTTTGGTATTCAGGTATTATATTTGCCTTCCCTTCGGAAGGGTCCCTAATTTGCAGATTTCCTTGTGACATCAATATATTATACCATATTTTTTATACTACGAGTAATGGTCTTACCGCACAGCAAATCACCTCCTGATATTCATTTGACACCCCCTCCCCCACGTATTAATCTATCAACATTCATTGATACAATTAATATTGGCCGACGTGAAAAAATCTCCCTGCTGTCAAAACGGCTCAAAGGAAAAAAACGATCTGGAGAAAGCAACCGAGTTTCTCAAAATCCTGAGTGAGCCAAATCGGCTGAAAGTTTTATGTTTCCTCCGCGAAAAAGACCGCTGTGTCTGTGACATCTGGAAAGCGCTGGGAATACAGCAAAACCTCGCCTCGCACCACCTGAAAGTTCTCAAAGACTTTGGGCTAATCGATTCCAGGCAGGACAAGGACGAAGGCAGGAAAATAATTTATTCGTCCGACAAAGCCGCGATCAAAAAATACGCCACATTATTAAACAACTTTTTAATTACCAATCTATGAAAATTCAGGTTCTCGGTTCTGGCTGCCCTAAGTGCCAAACCCTGCACAAAAAGGTACAGGAAGCTGTGGACAAACTCGGCATGGACACCAAAGTTGAGTATTCCACGGACATCACCGAAATCGTCAAACTCGGCGCCATGAGCAGCCCCGTTTTCGCTATCGACGACGTAGTGATGACGGCAGGAAAGGTGCCGGATAACAATGAAATCGAACAATGCATCCGCGAGAACTGCCCGCCCAGGAACGCTGACACCCCCGGCGGCTGTGGCTGTAATTGCAACTGTGAGGATAATTGCTGATAAATTGCCATGAATATCGATCTCTTCTACCCCTTCGAGTTTTTCGCCAAATGGCTGACCTACGGAGTTTTTGGCCTGGCAGAAAGCTCACACTTTGGCAGCGCCCTGGAATTTTTCATCAATGACACGCTGAAAATTTTCGCGCTAATGCTGGTGATCACGCATCTGATGAGTCTGCTGCGCTTCTATCTGCCGATCGAAAAACTGCGCGATTTCCTGACCAGACGCAAGCTGTACGGCCTGGATTATTTCCTGGCTACCATCTTCGGAGCGCTGACCCCCTTTTGCACCTGCTCATCGATTCCCCTCTTTGTAGGCTTTCTGGAAGCACGCATCCCGCTGGGAGTGACTTTCGCCTTTCTAATTACTTCTCCGCTGGTCAATGAAGCCGCGGTGGCTATGTTTATCGGTATTTTCGGCTGGAAAGTGACCCTGCTTTACATTCTGGCCGGCCTGACCATCGGCATGGTTGGCGGCTTGATTTTGGGCAAATTGAAACTGGAAAAATATGTCGAGGATTTCGTCTGGAAAATCAAATCGGACAAACTGGCCGAACAGACCAAAGAAACCATGCCCTGGAAAAAAATCGCCGCTCTGGTTTCCAGGGAAGCCTTCGACATCACCAGAAAAGTTGCCTGGTACATTGTCGCCGGAATTGCGGTCGGTGCACTGATTCACGGCTACGTACCGCAGGGATTTTTCGAAAAATATCTGGAAAGCGCCGGGCCGCTCGGCTTGCCGCTGGCGGTAATTCTGGCCGTACCCATGTATTCCAACGCCACGGGTATCATCCCGATCATCCAGGCCCTGGTCGCCAAGGGCGTACCGCTTGGTACGGCACTGGCTTTCATGATGGGAGTGGTTGGCCTGTCCCTGCCGGAAGCCCTGATTCTGAAAAAAGTTCTCAAATGGCAATTGCTGGCCTGGTTTTTCGGTGTGGTTACCGCCGGGATTATCATCATCGGCTATCTGTTCAATCTCATTTTTTAACTTGTCCAGAACGCAGGCCCCTTCAGAGTTCAGCGTTTGGCCATATGCTATAATTCAGTCACATGAAACTGAACCCGCTTTCCCCCGAGGAAGAAAAAATTATCGTCCCCAAAGACACCCGTTATTGCGTCAATTCCCTGTCCATGAAATTTGTGGCAGCAACAGGCCTGGACAAACAGAAGCCGTCCACCAATACAGAGCAGCTAAGCGCGGTGGTCGTTTTCGGCGGAGGATGCTTCTGGTGCACGGAGGCGGCCTTCAAGATGATCAAAGGAGTAATTTCCGTTGTGCCCGGCTATGCCGGCGGCAGCACCAAAAACCCAAGCTATGAAGAAGTCTGCACGGGTAAAACCGGCCACGCCGAAGTGGTCCAAATCGCATACGATCCGCGCGTCATCGCCTATGAGGGACTTTTAGACGTTTTCTTTGCCACCCACGACCCGACCACCCGGAACAGACAGGGCCACGACCTGGGAACACAATACCGCTCCATTATTCTGTATCTGGACGATCTGCAAAAAGAAATCGCCGAAAACTACATCGCCGGACTGGGAAAACAGCGCCTCTGGGACAGTCCAATCATCACCGAGATCAAACCGCTGACCGAATTTTTTGAGGCCGAAGAATACCACCACAATTATTACAACAAGAACCCCGACGCGGCCTATTGCCAGTCCGTCATCACGCCCAAACTGGCCCAGTCACGGAAAAAACTCTCACATTACTTGAACCCCTGAGACATCACTTCTCGCCCCGCCCCTTCTTCGGAAACCAGGGGATGAAGACGCTGGTGCGTTTTTTGTAGGCCTCCCAGGCCGGATTGCCGGCGTACTTTTTCTCCAGCAGCGGCACCCCACTAACGTACAGCAGTAAAAAAGTCAGCGTCAGCGGGCTAATCAGCGCCAGCCAATTAGCGGACAGTACAAAAATCCCCCACCACATCATCGACTCGCCGAAATAATTGGGATGGCGCGTGTATTTCCATAAGCCCCCGGTCATCAGCTGCCCCTCGCGCCTGGTCCGCAAAAAACGCCGCAGCTGCGCGTCCCCCACCGCCTCAAAAATAAAACCAAACAGCCAGATCCCGCCGCCGGCCACCAGATACCCCCAGTGCTGCGGCTGATAGTACAAACCGGTCAAAATAATCGGGGTGGCAATCACCAGCATCAGGGCTCCCTGCAGCATGAAAATCTGCAGAAAAGAGCGCGGCAGAAACCATTTGCCCCATTCTTTGCGCCAGGCGGCATAGCGGAAATCCTCCGGCTTGCCCAGTTTCCGGGTCAGAATATGCAGCGATAGCCGCAGCCCCCAGACAGTGACCAGTGCGGTGATCAAAAACTGCGCCGGTTCAAAAGTCATGGTCCGCAGCAACCCATACCAGGCCAGCAGCACGAAACCGAATCCCCAGAACACATCGACGATGCTGTTGTCGCGCTTCCACAAAGCCAAGACAAAAGCGGAGACCATATAGACGAACACCAGCAGCACAATTTCCAGCAACATTTTTTTGGGGGTTAGACTAAAGTTAGTGTATCATTTTCGGGCAAATTTAACACAGTCCGCTATGCCCGTAGCCACCATCATCTATACCTATCTGGCCATGACCGTCACCTTCCTGGCGGTGGATCTGCTCTGGCTGGGTATTGTCGCCAAAAATTTCTATCAGGGACAAATCGGCATGCTGATGAAGGATTCGCCCAACTGGACGGCGGCGCTGATTTTCTACGCCCTCTTCATCGTCGGCATCATGGTTTTCGCCGTACTGCCGCATTACCAGAAAAACAGCTTTGCCGAGACCCTGCTCTATGGCGCGCTGTTCGGCTTCTTTACCTACATGACCTACGAATTGACCAATTACGCCGTACTGAAGGACTGGCCCTTGCCGATTGCCTTTGTGGACATTGCCTGGGGCGTCGTCCTGGCCTCCGTGGTCAGTTTGGCGGGATATTTCGTGGCCAGAATTTAAACTTATGGAAAGATTTGAAATAGCATCGACAGTCGGCTCCGGAGCGCAACACCATGTGGGCCGGCTGGAAAACGGCAAATTGATCAAATATCCGCATTGGCAGGGACAGCGTTGGGACACCAGCGACTACGACTCGGTCAGGGACGATTTGGCCCGCCTACTGAAATACGACATACCGATACCGGAAACACGGGTGGTGCGCGAGCCAACCATTGACGACGGACATTCGATCATTCACGTGCCCTATGCGATCATCGCCGAGGAAATCAGGGGACGCGTCTTTCGCGAAGTGGATCTACTCGATCCCAAAATCCGCGAACAGGTGGTCAAGATGACCGCCGCCTCGCTGGAGATTCGTCAGAAAACCCGGGCCGGCATCGACTTCCTGGGCATAGCTTCTTTTGGACATTTCTTGAATTACCTGACCCGGGAAAACCGCCCCCTGCAGCTGGGCGCCTATAATATTCTGGTGGACGGGGGCGACACAGGCGACAGCGAAAGCATCAAATTGATCGACACCAGTCTGCTGGACCCCAAGCGCGCCCCCGCCGGTACTGGCTGGCTGATCGACCGGCTGATTGACCTGCAGAACGGTCTAATGGCCTACATCATCGATGACAAAGAGCTCAAAAAGAGCTATCACGACTGCAAGCCGGCAGGCACAGTGCACAGCGCGGTAAAGAAACTGCATCGTATCTCCAGACGAATCGAAGAACACCGCCAAAGCACGCCGCGCCAGTTGCGCGCGCAATCCACCTCAACACAATCGGCCTGATCAGGGAACAGACAACCCCCTCCCCCCACCTTGCATAGAATCAAATAAATGGTTAACATGAGTTCGGCTTCTTTATTTAAACCCCCTCAACATGGAAACGTTAAACGCAAATGTTATAGTCGATTTAGAAGAAGTAGCCGGCAAGAACAACACCTGCGACTATCACGTATAGAGCAGTAGGGTTGGCCATTGGCACAATTACCCAAGTCACGGTTTAGGTGGCGGTAATTTGTCTTAATTGGCAAAAACACAAAAAGACGAAATATCATGCATTCTAACCCCCAGGTCGGAAGTTATTTTTTTGCACCAAGACATGATTTTAATCAAGGAAATTCAGTTTATCAAAGCAGACGGCGGGAAATATCTGCTGCTGAATCTGATTAACGGGGCAGCCGATTTGATCAGTCCACAGATCTACCGGCAGCTTTCCGAAAACCGTCTGGCCGATTTGGAGGCTGCGGTTGTGGAAACAATGAAGAAGAGACGATATCTCTTCGAAAACGAAAGTGAATATCAGGATTTTCTGCAAAAACTTGACGCGAAACTGGAAGGACTGGAAAAGTCCAGTGTGCCAAGCTTTCTCATTATCCCCTCCTATTCCTGCAACCTGAAATGCACCTATTGTTACGAAAGGGCCTATGACATTCAGCATTCGCCGTTTCAGGGCAGAAAAGACAGCATCGACCGGCAGTTTGAAGTGATCGCCAAAATCATCGGAGAGATACCGCCCGGCGGCAAAACCGCCTTTGGTAACAAAGACGTCAAAATCACGATCATGGGAGGAGAACCCCTGCTGCCGGGGAACCGTATGCTGATTGGTTACATACTGAACAAGATCGCAGCGGAAGGATACCGCGCCAATATTGTCACCAATGGAGTCGACATCTCCGCCTTTATTCCGGAGCTGAACAAAGAAGTGGTAGAACACATCCAGATCACCCTGGACGGCCCCAGAAAGATACACGATCGCCGCAGAATATTTGGCAACGGAGCAGGAAGTTTCGATCTGATTCTCGCCAATATCGAAAAAGCCCTGGAAATGGGAATCAAAATTTACCTGCGGGTCAACGTCGACAAAGAAAATATCGACAGCCTCCCTGAACTGGCCGGCCTGATCACCGGACATTTCAAATCAGCCCCCAATTTGCACCCATATCTCTATCTGATGCAGGACGGCGGTTGTTCCGGAGAACAAAACGTATTGGAAGAAAGCGTTGGCATCGAAACTATCTTTGCCCTGGAGAAGAAATTCCCTCAAATGGCCGTTTTCCAGAAAAAATATCATCCCGCTGGTTTTATTGAAGCGATCTTTTCCAATCAGCCTTTTCAGCCTTCGCTTAGGCACTGCGGGGCCGCCAGAAACCAGTATATTCTGGACTACAAAGGCAATATCTATAAATGCTGGCATGGAGTCGGCAACCCGGATTTCAGCGTGGGCCAATTCGAGCCCGGCCTGGAATTTAACGAAAAGAAGGATCAGTGGCTGAACCGCAGCATTACCAGCCTGGAAAAATGCTCTGCCTGCAAATACAGATACATCTGCGGCACCGGCTGCCCGGCCGCCAGACACGGTGGCAGTGCCATGTCGGACCTAGACAGACCAAATTGTGTGGATTACGGGAAACTAATTGATATACTGGTTCGGGAACATCTAAAACAAGGCTAACCCATGGAAAAAGTCGATCCGGAAAATTCAGCCGTTACCTTAGGGATTTTTGCCCATGCCAACGCCGGAAAAACCACTTTGACGGAACACCTGCTCTTTCACGCCAAAATTATCGATACGATTGGCCGGGTGGACGAAGGCAACACCATCACAGATTCCCTGAAAATTGAACGGGAAAGAGGCATTTCGGTCAGAGCCGCCCTGGTGACTTTCGATCTGGAAGGGAAAAAAATCCAGCTGATTGACACCCCCGGGCATATCGATTTTTCCGCTGAGGTAGAGAGGGCATTACAGGTTTTGGACTGCGCAGTAGTGGTCATTTCGGGCGTGGAAGGCGTCGAACCCCAGACCTACACGCTGTGGAAACTGCTGAAACAAAAAAAAGTCCCTACGATCATTTTCATCAACAAAATGGACCGCCGGGGAGCCGATTATGGTAAGACAATTGAGGACATCAAGCAAAAACTGGAAAAAAAAGTCATACCGCTGATACAGATCGAAGGATCTGAGCAGACTTTTGTCTATTCCCCCAACACCCACGAACAAATGCTGGAATTACTGGCCGAGCAGGACGATCAGTTAATGGAAAAGTATTTGGAAGACCCCGGCCAGGTAACGCAGGAAGTGCTGGACAGGAGACTGGAAGAACTGACCCGGAACGGAGAGGTTTTCCCCGTCATCGGGGGCAGCGCCCTGAAAGGCGAAGGCATTGAAGACTTGATTTCCTGCATCCAAAAATATCTGCCCGCCCCGGCCCGAAACGACCAGGGCAAATTCTCAGCTTTTATTTATCTGGTGCGGGTAGAAAACGGCAAAAAACGCTTCTTTACCAAAATACTGTCGGGACGGCTGAAAACCAGAGAACACGTCAAAGTCGAAAACGAAGACGCCCAGCAAATCAAGGAAATGGCCACTGTAGAAGGCAGCAGCCTGGTTCCGGCAAGTGAGGCGGGTTCGGGAGACATTGTTGTCATTCAGGGACTGGATGCCATGACCGGTCAATATCTGGGGGAGAAACCGGAAGACGCCAGCCAGATCAGGTTCGTCAATCCTTTGATCAGCATGAACGTCGCGGTCAAGGACAAAAACCAGTCAATGGAACTGGCCAAAGCGCTCAGTGTCCTGAACGAGGAAGATCCCTATTTAAACGTCAGACACGATCAGTACACCGGCCAGAAGTGCATCAGTCTGATGGGAGAAATCCAGGCGCAAATCGTGAAAACCATGCTCAGGGAAAGATTCAACATCGACTCGGAACTGGTGGATCCGGTCCTGATACACAGGGAAACGCCGACCAGACTGGGAACGGGACTCGCCACCTATACAAAAGTCTCTGCCGTGAAAATCGAGGTAAAACCGTTGCCACCGGGCAGCGGAGTAGTCTATCAGTCAAAATTAAGCACGGATTTCCTGCTGAAAAAATATCAGCGGCAGACTGAACGACTGGTCCGTTCCTACATCCGGCAGGGAGTTTTCGGCTGGGAGGTGACCGACGCGGAAATCTCACTGGTAGACGGGCGGTTTGACTCGATGGGATCGGACCCGCTGCATTTCAACATTGCCGTCCCCCTGGCCCTGATGAGAGCCCTGAAAAACAGCCGCATGAGAATACTGGAACCGATTTCCAGGTTTACCATCACCATTCCAAAAGCCTGTATGAGTGAGGTAATCAAAGCCCTGTCCGGCTTCAACAGCGCCTTTGAAGTAACCAGGGATGACTCCGAAGAAGTAACCATTGAGGGGGAGGCCAAATACAGCCACATGCTGTATTTCTCCAACACGCTGATGGGTCTGACCAGCGGCCGCGGAGTTTATTCAAGCTATTTGAGCAGATACGAGGTGTCCAACAATCAGGAAATTGCCAGAAATTACTTCGGCCCCGACCCCAGAAACGAGACGGTATTTGTAATCAATGAGATGGGCGGCAGTCTGGACGCTTTGGACAAACCGTTCACCAAGAGGAAAAAAGAAAGCAGCTCCAAATTCAAAAGACAGCAGAAGGAAAAGCTTTACGCAAAAAAAGGCAAACATTAGTCACCAGAAATTATAATCATGATCAGTTACAGCAACCGACGCCCTCTGACGCGGGACCAGATAATTGAACGTGAGCAGAAAATCTATCAGCAGCAAAAAATCCCGGCTGGGACCCTACCCGAAGCAGTACAGCTGGAAAACGTGCGCCAAAGAGCAGCACTGACATTCCGCGACAGACCGTTCAACATCTTTGTGCTGAGCAGCAAAGGTTATCCGCCAATCGTGGGCAGAAAAATCATCTCCAGTCTCTATCTGGAAGGAAAAATCAACGCTCCCAATTGCAGCCGTATCACCGCCTCGATGCTGTTGGGTATTCTGATCAAAAAAAATCAGACAAAGGACCGTATTACCGTGCAATATCATCCCTTCAGCAACGGAGAGAAGCTCAGCTGTTTCAACGGGCTGGCCAGAGACGGTACCACGGACATAGAATTCCCCTTTCGCTATATCGACCAGCGGACGGGAAAGGAAAAACGCTGTGCCCGCTGCGGCTGGAAAATCTCACCGGAAAAGGCACAAAATCTTGCCAATGGAGAAGAACACTTCAGAAAATACACGCAGGTTTACTTCAAAAAGATCATCAAAAGCGGGTATCTGCTCTATGACCCGGCCTGCTCAACCGGCAGGTTTTTATCATCCGTCAAACAAAACTTCCCCGGCTGCCGTACCGTCGGTCAGGACCTGAGCAAAGAAATGACAGCATATGCCAGGAATTACCTTGACGAAATTTATACGGGAGACGCCCTGAAATCCCCGCTGCCGGACAGCTCAGTCGATATCATGTTTTTACGCTTTCTCAACTCGGAAATAGTGACAGAAAGAAAGGCGCGCCTACTGTTCAGGGCTTTGAAAAAGAAAGTCAAAGCCGGCGGACTGATGGTTTTATTCGGGCACACCCCGGTTTTGCTGAAAAAACATTATTTTCTGAGACAGACAGACCTGACCCTGTTGCAGACAAGCGGTTACGACCCCAAAACCAGCAGTATTTTCCAGTATTACGTCCTGAAAAAGCTTTGACTGGCCGGACCTGTAAGGAAATGATTTCAGAATAAAAGTCCCTCACGCGAACCTGTCCCCGCTCAAATCTTCAGCCAGAACTCTTTGGCCGAGACACCAAATTTCCGCAGACATTTAAGTAAAAGTCCGATTCCGACATCCCTGTCGCCATGTACGGCAATCACATAGGTGCTGCCATCGCGGCAGCGGAACTTGCGGTGACTGCTGCCATTGGCGGGCAGCTCATCCAGCAGGGACCGAAGCACATCGGAATTGATCGTCCTGCGGAAAGCTTCGATATTGGCGCCGCTAAAGAGCTGTTTGGCGTTGGCGGGAACCTGCTGCACGGCAATCAGAGCCTTCAATTGGTCCATCGTCAGACGGGCAGCATTTCCCTCTTTTTCGATTGTTGACAGCAGTTTGTCCACTGGCGCGGTTGTGATTATGACTTAGGATCGTAGGACCGTAGAGCCGATTCTACCATTTTTAGCGTTTTTGTCAAATACGTGAATCTGCCAGCCCAAAGCTGCGAAAAAAGCCCCTCCACCCGGACGGGCTTTTTCTTTGGCGTCCAAAAACTCTGCGCACGCAGAGTTTCACAGTCCACCAACCACGACAGACAGCCTGCAATACACCTTTATTGGCCAATCCGTCCACCTGGTTACGAACAGCCAATTAGTCTATAATAAAAAGATTTAACATTTGTGAAATGGCCAAATTCCTCAAAGAAAGAAGCAGGTATTTAATTAACACAAGCCTTGTTATCTTACTTGGCCTAAGCACGTTTGCCTTATTATTGATCTTTGTCTTTCCTGCGCTATATTACAAATATCTGTACCCACTAATTTTCGGTTTAAGCAGAGAATTTTCTTTACTTTTGTTCGTAGCAACAATAGTTCTTTTGATCGTCATACATAGAGTCATGCGCCATTGGGAAAAGGTCAGTGACAATTATTTAAATGGCGATACCGGCGAGCTGAAAATCCAAAAAATCCTGAAACAACTACCCGAAGAATACCAGATCCTCCCGGATATCAAAAACACAGCCGGAGGCAACATAGATTTTGTGGTGGTGGGCCCGACCGGAGTTTTTGCGCTGGAAGTAAAAAATTATCATGGCCACGCAAAAATTGACTTCGACGGAAAGAGACTAACGGGCAATGGCAAGACCTTCAGCAAAGACATCCTGCAACAAACCATACAAAACGCCACCTACCTGGGACATAAATTGCGTACCGATCTCAATGACCAATATATATTTGTCACCCCGGTACTGATTTTTGCCGGCCGACAAGTCCTGCGCTTTGGACAAAAGCCGGTCAAGGACTGGGCACTGGTCATTCGCAGTGAATACTTGCTTCAAGTTTTAACTAAAAAAGGACAGCAGTCCCTATGCTCGGAAAAAATCGCCCAAATCACCATAACTTTACAGACGGCTGAGAGTAATAAACCTGATTGAGGCTCAAGCCAACTGGCCCCGGGACTTCTCTACCGCCATGGACAAAATTCACCCCTGCCGGAGTAAAGAAATCCAATAACCTCTCTCATGATAGCCAAAGTACGCCTGGATCACATCCTGGCCCCCCTGGGCATCGGCAAAATGACCAGCGATAAGAAGCTGGAGGGGCTGGCGAGAGAGTTAAGAAAGGTAGATCAAGAAAAAGCCTCGAACAAACGCCTAATTAGATTCTTTTTTAGCCTTAAGAATCTCATATCTCATCACGAGATCCTTCTGTTCTTTGTTGGCCTCACGGATTACCGACTTGAAAAGCTTCTTCTTTTCCGCAGCAGAAGCATTTTGAAAAAAGTTCGAAAAATCTGTTTTGGGCTTCTTGTCAGTACTGATTCCTAATATTTTCTTAATTTTTCGAATCATATTAATAAATTTTCAAGTTGGTCTTTAGTATATATGTTTGGAATAAAAGGGTCAATGCTGTCAACATTAAGCTTTAACTGTTCCAAACTCCTTTCAAAATCCTTTATTAAGATATTCAACTCAATTTTATCTCCAAACCGCGCTTTAACTTCATTTACATTAATTCTCGATTTTAAAAACGCATTGATAAAAGTTTCTTTTGAAACTCTTCTCTGCTCCATAACCTCACGTTTTTTTGTAAAATCCCAAGCCTGTAGAGGATGCTGATATACAAACCATATCTGTATTTTTCTGTCTCGGGACAAAGAACGCTCTATATTACGCAAAAAACCACCATAAGCAAAAGTCCCATCAAGTATAAGATTAAAATTCATTCTCAAGACATGGTCAAAAAGCATGTTAACGCCTTTTGTTGCCGCAGCCTGATAAACATGTGCGTTTACGCCTATATACCCGGGACAGATTGCTCTAATTTCATCCGCATCAATTCTCACCGGTTGTTGTTCAAAACGGGATATCAGACTTTTGGAAACTTCGGTTTTCCCTGCTCCCGGTGAACCAGCCATAAAAATAGTTGTCGGGCTTACCTCAGAGACATAGTCATGAACAGAAGCAAATTCCTCAATTAACACCTTTGAATTGGCTTTTAACCACTCTAACGCCTGTTTTGACAAGTCCTCATCACTCATTGAATAGCATTACCCCCTACTCTATGTTAGCAGAATATCAGGACCAGATTAAATTAAGCTAAAAAATTTGTAAATAATGAAGATAAAACGCTTCCCAATGCTCGATGAAGGTTAGATCGCCAAGCAATTTAACCCTCATTTTGTATGGCAAAAGTACGCCTGGATCACATCCTGGCCCCCCTGGGCATCGGCAAAATGACCAGCGATGAGGAGCTGGAGGAGCTCTGCAGGCAGCTGCAAAAAGCAGATAATATAAAAATCACTGCCAAAAATAAGAAAAAAATAGCATATTGCTATGACTCGAACTAGCACAAATATGTTTATTACTACACATTTCAAGAATTCTTTAACAAAATTTTATGTTTTTATAATCCAATTGCATTACAATAGCCAAGCTACTAAACACCAAAACCCACGATGCAAGAACAGAAAGACTTCCAACCATACTTTTCTCAAGACAGATTCACTCTCTATCAAGGAAACTGCTTAGATATCTTAGAAAAACTGCCTGAAAATTCTGTGGACATGATTTTTGCGGATCCTCCTTACTTTTTATCTAGTGGGTCCTTCACTTGCCAAAATGGAAAAATGGTTAGCGTAAAAAAGGGTGAATGGGATATGAGTAAGGGAGCCCAGATGAATTTTGACTTTCACAACAAATGGATTGCTGCCTGCCGCAGAGTATTGAAACCGAACGGCACTATTTGGATTAGCGGCACTTACCACTCAATATATCAATGTGGTTTCGCCCTTGAATTAAACGGATTCCACTTTCTCAATGACATTTCCTGGTTCAAACCAAACGCTTCACCCAACTTGAGCTGTCGTTTTTTCACAGCAAGCCATGAAACACTACTTTGGGCTAGAAAAGAAAAAAAAGCCAAACACACCTTCAATTATGATCTGATGAAAAATGGTGATTGGCCGGAAGATCAAATCAAAAAACCTGGTTTACAGATGAGATCCGTATGGTCCCTAGGGACGCCAAAGCCGATGGAAAAAGTATTTGGCAAGCATCCTACACAAAAACCACTCGATCTATTAAAACGCATAGTCCTTGCAAGTACTAACGAAGGCGACACAATCCTCGACCCATTCAACGGAAGTGCAACTACTGGAATTGCTGCATACAAATATAACAGAAAATATATTGGTATCGAATTAGAAAAACAATATTTAGACCTGTCTATAAAAAGATATAAACAAATCACAACAAATAAAACATTAAAGGACGCCATTACTAGAACTGCAGCAGGCATCAATAGAATTAAGCACGAACAAACTGCTTTAATTACAAAAAAATCACCATATGAGTATTGATCAATCTTGGGAAAAAATATTTAAGGATTATAACATCCTAAATCATGACTTCGACAAAGACCCATTCATGATATCAGCAGAACAAATTAAAAAATCTTGCCAAAAATTTACAAAAACAGGAGAAAAAGAAGTACGAATTTTATGCAAACAAGACAGTAGAGAAAACAGACCCGAAATTTTTACTAAAAATAATCTCTTTATTTTACCAATAAAAAACAAATATTACGCTCTAATTAAAGGAGAAGGATACATTGATATTCCAGAAATAAGAGAAGATGCAAAAATCTATAAGTCAAAATTAGATTTTCAATTAGAGACATCACTCATTGGAAATTCAGAAATGCAGCATGTTGATTATGCATATGCAGCAAGTCTCATCAGAACATTTGTTGACGATGCTAGTCTCGTACTAACAATACGGGGAAGAAAATACACACCATTTTTTGATTTTTACGTTAATAAACATTTAATCAAAGTTAAAGGCGTTCAAACAGAAGTTGACGCAGGATACGAAGGAAAAAGTCAAATAGTACTAATTGAAGCAAAGAATTCAACAACTACCAATACAATAATTAGACAACTATATTTCCCATTCAGACAATGGCAGGAACATACGCAGAAAAAAGTTATTTCACTATTTTTCGAAAAAAACGAACAAAATAACGCCTATTCCATTTGGCAGTTTGAATTTACTAACCTCAGAGATTATAACAGCATACAACTGGTTAAATCTGGGAGATTTCAAATTTTGTGATTTTTCGATCATAATCATGCTAATCAGTATAACCAACCTCCCCCATCACCCTCACCATCGCCAGCGTATCTCGCTCGCAGTATCTCAACAGATTCTGCCGCACCCGCGCCCGCCCTTCTTCTATACCCCGCGACCCGCCCGCCTCCGACAAGCCAACAGCCCCTTGTCTCCACCACGGCCAGCCCTTATAATAATATTGACGAAAAAGATGCTCGCACTAAGCTGCGGAAAAGCCCCTCCACCCGGACGGGCTTTTTCTTTGCTGTCAACTTGACGCCCTGGCCTAAAGATTACAGTTTTCTTTGCGCGCGCAACCCGTTTCAACATAAATTTTCCGCTTGGGCAACACCACTCACCCATTTAGTTGACTTTTCCGAAAATTCTTGTAGACTTTGCGAGTTCCGATTCAATTTAGTAGCTCAATTTCACAGTGTACAACAGACCAATCAGCCGACAACGCCGCCACTTCCGCTCATATGGACCAGCACGCCCGTCGGGAGAGACAAACCAGCAGCCCGGCCACTCCGCCACCAGCGGCACGACGACCACCGCCGCCACTAGCCCCCACATCGCGGGCAGCAGCGCCCCCTTCACCGCCAGCGGTCCGCGCTTCGGTGCCGGCAGATCGCGTCACCAAAGCCACCAAGGCCACAACGGCAACAACCGCCCAAGCCGCCGCGCCGCCAAAGAGCTGGACATCCACCAGTTCATGCGCAAACTGCAGAGCGAAAGCTCCGCCGCGCCGGAAGCGGCCTATCAGCAAATCAACAGTTTCGCCGATTTCGGCCTGGACCCGCGCCTGACCGCCAACGTCCAAAAAGCCGGCTATACCACCCCCACCCCGATTCAGGATCAGACCATTCCCCTGCTGCTGCAGGGCCGCGACGTGATCGGCCTGGCCAATACCGGCACCGGCAAGACCGCCGCCTTCGCCCTCCCCCTGCTCAACAAAATCCTCGGTGACCGCACCCAGAAAGCCATTATCCTCACCCCCACCCGCGAACTGGCCGTCCAGATCAAAGAAAACCTCGACCAGCTCAGCCGCGGCATGAATATCGGCTCGATACTCTGCATCGGCGGCACCAGCATGTTTCAGCAGGCCCGCAGCATCAAGACACCCTTCAACTTTCTGGTCGGCACCCCCGGCCGCGTGCTGGATCTGATGAAACGCCGCTGGCTCTATCTGGACCGCTTTCAGAACGTGGTGCTGGACGAAGCCGACCGTATGGTCGATATGGGCTTTATCAACGACATGAAAACAGTTTTCGCCGCCCTGCCCAAAAACCGCCAGACCATGTTTTTCACCGCCACCATGGAGCGCGAAGTGGCCGGTCTGGTGGAACAATTTCTAAAAAACCCTCTGACCGTATCGGTCAAGACGCGCGACACCGCCAAAAACGTCCAGCAGGAAATCGTGCCGGTCAGCGAACATCAGGACAAAGTTGACGTGCTGACCGAACTGCTGAACCGCCCGGGCTTCGAAAAAATCCTCGTTTTCGGCCGCACCCGCCACGGCGTGGAAAAACTTTCCCGCAAATTACGGCAAAAGGGCTTCCGCGCGGATTCCATCCACAGCGACAAATCACAAAACTACCGCCTGCGCGCCCTGCAGGGCTTCAAAAAAGGTGAAATCGACATCCTGATCGCCACGGACATCGCCGCACGCGGCCTGGACATCGACTGCATCAGCCACGTGGTCAATTATGACCTGCCGGCCACCTACGACGACTATGTCCATCGCATCGGCAGGACAGGCCGCGCCGACAAAACCGGCACCGCCCTCAGTCTGGTGGCGACGACTTAGAACAGCATGTTATAATGGGGCTGTTTTGGCATCACTTTATCGCCATCCATGCCTATCCCAACTGAGCAACTAATTCAGCTGACAGCGCTGGCCGTGCTGATTGTGATACTGATTTACTGGTCAGGCTGGTTTTCCGGCATGGAGACCGCGCTGACCAGACTGGACAGCCTCGATCTGGCGGAGATGAAAAGGCAAAAAGTCCGCAACATCAAGCGGATTTTCAGTCTCAAAAGAGACATGAACCGCACCCTGATCACCATTCTGATCGGCAACAATATCGTCAACGTCGCCCTCTCGGCGGTCACGGCACTGGCCGCCGACAGCGTTTTTCATCAACTGGGCGTGTCGCTGGCCGTAGGAGCGATCACCTTTCTGATCATTATTTTCGGTGACATCATCCCCAAATCAACAGCGCTGGCCGACGCCCGCAAAGTGGCCTCCAAAAGAGCCGCTATCCTCTATTTTCTGACCATCGTTTTTAACCCTCTGACCAGGCTTTTTACACTCCTGGCCGGCTGGATCCTGCGCCTGAAAGGCATCAAACAGGGCAAAAAAGCCGTTTTGGTCACCGACTGGAAAATCAAGGAATTGGCCACGCTCAGTCAGGAGGAAGGACAAATTAAAACTTTGGAAAAAAAAATCATTCACCACGTCTTTCATTTCGGCGACAAAACCGTCCGTAATGTGATGATACCGCTTGCGCGAGTCGCCAAACTACCGGAAGACTGCACCATGGATCAGGCCGTTAAAGAATTTCGCGTCCACGGCTATACCAGATTGCCGCTCGTCTCCAAAGGCGGCCGGGTGAAGGGATTGCTCAACGTAAAAAGTCTGGTCGGCCGACGTCACGGCTCCCTGCAGGGCCTGATCAGCCAACCGCTCTTTGTCTCCGCCAAAGTTCACGTCACCACCCTCTTTCAACAAATGCAGCAAACCCGCGTACACATTGCCATAGTCAAAGACGAACGGGGCCGCCACATCGGCCTGGCCACCATGGAAGATTTGCTGGAAGAACTGGTCGGCGAAATTTATGACGAATTTTTTCTCAAAAAGCAGCTTACCTCATAGCTAAAAAAACGCCCAAAGCGACTTGGACAGCGCGAAAAGAACAGCCGCATAGCCTTCGGACATTATTCAACAGCCTCGCCCTTGCCAAGCGCAATGTTTTATTTTATAATATCAGGACTGCCTGAAGTAAACCGGCCGTACAAAGGGATCCGGTTTATCGAGAGCGGTCAAATAAAAGTATTTAAACAAAAACATGACAGCGAAAAATACCCGCACAGGCACGAGCCTGTTGAGTATCCTTATCAGCCTCGCCCTCTTGGGCCAATTACTCAGCGCGACAGAGATCGTCCAGGGCCAATCCTCCGGCAACCCCTACCTCGACCGGCCCCCACTGCCAGGTGGCGGCGGCTCCATTGGATCCGGCAGTGGCCTGGGAGGCGGCGGTTTTGGAGGAATACTGGGCGGAAGCAGCCAATATCTGCATTCCGCAGCTGAGGAGCTACCCGCACCGGCAACAACTCTAACCAGCAATCTTACCCGGGAACAGAATTACTGCCTTGGCTGTCTGTTCAGCCATCCCGCCGAAACCATTTTCCCTGATCTAAAAAACCATTTCGCCCGAAACGCCGTACAGATGCTGGCCGAAACCACCAGTCACGGAGAAATTATCGTCCGCGGCTTCGCCGTCAATACAAATCAGGCCAATGAATTCCGACCCGAACAATCGATCACCCGCGCCGAGTTCCTGAAAATGAGCCTGCTCAGCAGCTGTATCGAAATCAAAAAATGGGATCAGCGCAATCCGCCAACCCGACAATTCCAAGATCTGTCTGCCGACAGCGAGCTCTGGTACAAAAACACCGTCTATACCGCCAGCGAATTGGGCATCGTCGACGGTTATGACGACGGCAATTTCCATGGCGACAAACCGATCACCCGGGCCGAAGCCGCCAAAATACTGGTCAATCTTCAAAAACCCGAAGCAATACAAATCATCAACGGCACAGAATATTTTCAGGACGTTTCCCGCGACGAATGGTTCTATGATTATATTTACCAAGGGCGCGAGCTGGGTCTGGTCTATGGCAGCAAAAACAGCGCCGGCAAAAACGTTTTCCGCCCCAAAAGCAATCTCAGTCGCGGTGAAACAGCCGTCATGCTGGCCAGAATGCTCAAGCAAAAAGAATTCGTTTCCTTCGACGATCCCGACGCCCACAACTACGTCTATCTTAGATCTGAACAGGTACTGGACGCCAATAAAGATCAATCAAGCAGTCAGGACAGCGACAATCAGGAGCTGCAAAGCAATCTGCTGGGAGCCATGTTGACCGTACCCTGGTTCAGCTCAATCATCCCCGGCCTGGGAGCAGTATTCACCTTATGGCTACTCCGATCACGGGGTACCAAACGCCGTAAAAGAAATCGTCACCACCGCATTGACGAATAGATTGATTAGTTTTATAATATAATGATTGTTAAACAAAAACTAACCACAGCTTTATGCAAAAATCATACCCCCAAGCCACCCCCGCCTCCGAACAGCCATCCCGGCTGGTCTATCTCTGGAGCGAAGTCAGAGCCACGTCTGCCGAACCTACCCTCAAGGGCGAACCCAATGCCATTGAAAAGAAATACAAGGACAAAGAAGGCAACGAAGTCAGCACCGAAGACCCAGCAACTCCCCAGGGCCGCAATGTCATCCGCGGCCAGGCCATCATGATGCTCAGACGCTTCCCCTATGAGACAGACAGCAAAGATTTACATGACGCCATCGCCGCCTCCAGACGGGCAGAAATGGGACTGAAGGAAGAAGGACAAGAAGCCCCTACTCCCCCAACGATCAAAGGTTCCGCCCTCAAGGAGAAACTGGACGCATTTCGCAAGGCCCATACCACGGTCGACGAGAAAACCAAGGCAGTTTCCTTCAATGCACCCTCCCACCTCACCCTGGAACTGGAATACCTGACCGCCATCCCCGACGGCCGCAATTTCCTGCGGGCAGAGGCCATCAAGCGTCTGAAACTGGTGCCCCAAACCGATGAAAACAAAGAGACACGCGACGCCCTGCGCGACAAACTGGCCAAATCTACCAAAATAGAAACCGGTCAATGGTATAACGAAATTGACCCGAAGACCGAGAAAAAACGTGAAGCCCCCGCCGGCAAGGCTGAAAAAGAAAAAGATAAAGAACAGGCCGCCGATGACCTGCTCGTCGCCCTCAATGCCCTGCCAGCCCCGGCCAAAGAGGAAAAAGCAACAGAGTAAGAATTCAAAGTTTACTGCTCCCACTCAATCTCGTCCCAGTCCAGATTCAACACTTCCAGTTGAGCCTGCGACTGGGCTTTTGGTAAAGAAAGGCCATCTTCCTGCCTGCTCTGAAATCGTTCGCTCTGCACTACCGCTGTTTGTAACGGCGGATGAACTGCCATTTGCAGTGCATTAAGCATCGGTGTGGAAATTTCAAACACCAGATCGCCATGTTCCTTGCCCTGACCACAAAGATGCGGCCCAGTCAACTGTGATACCAGTCGAATTACGCGCTTTTGCTGAGTTAGACTATGGCTTCGAGCAATGAAGGCCTTTTCCACTGCCAGACGAATTTTGGCCAAAAGATTGCCACCAGTCAACGGTACAAAAACCCGACCTCTTGTAACCAAGAGATGCTCTTTTTCCTCCGGCAGCAACTCAAAAAAGTGCTGATCCAGTTCAAAGAGTTCGGCAAGTCGAGCCCGAATGCCAGGAATCAGTTCCTCTATTCCACGTCCCCCGGCCACCTCCATAATCCGGCTGAAGACATCGATAGCCAAATCCTGAACCTCTCGGTCAACCGCTTCACGCTCATCACCCTGTTCCGTCAACTGCACTTCCGAAAGCGGCAGATGATTGGTCAGAGCATAAGTCAGGATATCGTAAATGTAGGGATTAGACTTCATAATTCTTTGCTTAGACCTGGATTTTAACCACAATTCCTTCTTATGTCAATGCTCCTGACCAGCTGCTGGCAAAAAAAATCATTTGTCGATAAAATCAACTCAATCTAAAGAAAAACAAATGACAAACACTTCTCAAATCCACCCCGGCGCTACCGCGGGCCACGCCCCCAACGGTCAAAAAACTTTTTTTGGCGTACCGATCCCTGTTTTCTGGCTTGGATTGGTCAGTTTTCTGACCGACATCAGCTCGGAAATGATTTTTTCGGTGCTTTCGGTTTTTCTGACTATCGTCCTCGGGGCCTCCAACGCCATTTTGGGCCTAATGGAAGGGCTGGCCGACTTCGCCGCCTCTTCGCTGGACTATCTGTCGGGGTATTTTTCCGACCGCAGCGGCAAAAGAAAAATCTTTGCCCTGATCGGCTACGCCTTCTCCACGCTGGCCAAAATTCTGCTGGTTTTTGCCGTCACCGTGCAGGCCGTAATCACTTTCCGCGTGGTGGAGAGACTGGGCAAATCGATTCGCGGCGCGCCGCGCGATGCCCTGATCGCCTCAATCGCCGACCGCGGCAAACTGGGCTACGTCTTCGGTTTCCACAAGACGCTGGACAAAGCCGGCGCCATACTCGGACCGCTGCTGGCCTACGGACTGCTGACCATGCTGGGCGAAAGTTTGGCAACCTTTCAACTGCTTTTCTGGATTGCCCTCTTCCCAGCATTGCTGGCAGTAATCATCCTGGCCGTATCGGTAAAGGATCCCCCGCGCGTCGCGCCGAGACTGCGCCCAGGGCTTTTTTCCACCTGGCATCTACTGGAAAAAGACTTCCGCCATTACCTCAAGGTAGCCAGCCTCTTTTCGCTCAGTTATTTCAGTTTTGCCTTTCTGCTGATTCGCGGCTATGAAGTTGGCTTCACCCTCACCGACGTACCACTGCTCTACGCGCTTTTTAATGTCACTTTCATCCTCGTTTCCATCCCCGTCGGCAAACTGGGCGACCGCATCGGCCGCCACAAAATCATTGCCCTGGAGTATCTGCTCTATGCCCTGATCTGTCTGGGCCTGATGCTGCTGGACGGCAAACTGGCCGTGGCGGTGCTGATCCTGCTTTATGGAGTTTTTTACGCCATCGACGAAGGCCACAGTAAAGCTTATATCAGCGGACTAACCTCGGAGGAGCACCGCGCCAGCGCCCTGGGACTGTATAATTTCGTCACCGGACTAATTTACATTCCGGCCTCCATTGTCACCGGTCTGCTCTGGACGGCCTATGGACCGGCCCCTGCCTTTGGCGTGGCCGCAGCCATCGCGCTGCTGGCCTTCCTGCTCTTTGTCCTGACGCTGCCCCACCGCAAAAAAGCCGCAGCGACCTAGAACACCGGGTAAATGCTGCCCCCCTCCCCCTGCCTTGGCCGGTGGAGGGACAGGATATTTTCCTGTCCCATCTACCCCAAAAAGTATGATATAATTCCCGCCGATACCAAAGCCTTAACCCCCAACACCATGAAAGGATTTTCCGCCAACATCGAAAAAGACACACTGGAAAACAACAATTTTCGCAAGGTGCTTTACACCTCCAAACACAGTCAGCTGGTGCTAATGACCCTGCAGCCGGGCGAGGAAATCGGGATGGAAATCCATGCCGAAAACGACCAGTTTTTCCGCTGTGAAAAAGGGCAGGGTAAATGCCTGATCGACGGCAACGAGCACCTGATGGAAGACGGCGTGGCCGTGATCGTACCGGCCGGAGCCGAGCACAATGTGATCAACACTTCCGACAGCGAAACCCTGCATCTCTACACCATCTACTCGCCCGCACATCACAAGGACGGCATTGTCCGCGCCACCAAAGCGGAGGCCGAAGCCAATGAAGAGGATTTCGACGGCCAGACAAGCGAATAAAAATACGGCCAACACTGCCAAAAAATGTTCGTCACCATTCCGGCAGACCGTCAAGCAGCCGCCCCACTTCCTCCTCGGTCTGCCCGCGCACCAGTGAAATTTCGCGGCTCAAGAGGGCCCGCGCTTTGTTGAGCACCTGCCTNNGAACCGGAAGACAATTTATCGAGAAAATTTCGATAACGCCGTTGCCAGGACAAATGTACGGATGGCACGGCGGGCTGTTCTTCCAACAATTGCCACAGCTCGGAAACCTGATCTTCACCCAAAAGCGGCCGCACCCCAACATACTGTAACGTATCCACCGGAACCATCACCTTACGCTCGGTATGCAGTATTTTGAAAACATAAAAACTGCGCAGGCTGCCGCTGACCATCATCTGCCTGATTTCTTCCACCCGGGCCACACCCTGGGCGGGATAAACCGCCAAATCCCCTACGGTAAAACCTAATTCATCGATTTGTTCGCGCAGCGCCTCCCCCACCTTCTCAGGAGCCGAAGAGTCCGAACATTCAATATGTTGTCTGGACATAACTGATTATTGACATAGTAATTTTTTACATCCTGAGTTTGCTGACCACTGTCCAATTTGTCAACCTACCCGAATAGACTTTTCATTTCAAATAGGGAGTGCAATAATATCGCAGTCAAATAATCCGGCCCCACCATGAAAAAAACAGCGCTTTTTATTTTGCTATGCTCTCTGTCGATCCTCTTCGGGAGCCCAGCTCTGGCCCAAACCGACGACAACGCGGTCGTCCGCAAAGAGGCCAATCTCTATTTTTTCTGGGGCGACGGCTGCCCGCATTGCGCACACGAAAAACCCTTCCTGGAAAAAATGGAGGCCAAGTATCCCGAACTGACCGTGCACTCCTATGAAATCTGGAAAAATGCCGAAAACCGCAAGCTGATGGCCGGAATGGGGCAGATCCTGCAGGCCCAGGTCAGTGGCGTACCTTTCACCATCATCGGCGACCAATATGTAGTGGGCTGGCTGGACGAAAACAGCACCGGCGTACAGATCGAAAACGCCATCAAATGCGTCATCGAAGACGGCTGCCGCGATTTCGCCGACATCCTCAAAGAGAATGGCTTTAGCGGTGAAAAAGTCGAAGCGACTAACCAAATTCCGGAAACGCTGAAATTGCCCCTGCTGGGCGAGATCAAAACACGCGATTTCTCGCTGCCGGTACTGACCATCATCATTGCCGCACTCGACGGCTTCAATCCCTGCGCCATGTGGACGCTGATTTTCCTGATCGGCCTGCTGCTGGGCATGCAGAACCGTCTGCGCATGTGGGTACTGGGCAGCGCCTTCATCGTCGCTTCGGCGGGAGTATATTTTCTCTTCCTCTCGGCCTGGCTCAACCTGCTTCTTTTCATCGGTTTCATCCTCTGGATCCGTCTGGGCATCGGCCTGGTAGCGCTGGGCGGCGGTGGCTACTATCTGCGCGAATTTTTCGTCAACCCTGAATCCACCTGTGTGGTGGGAAAAAGCGAAAAACGCAAAAAAGTATTTGAAAAACTGCGCCAACTAACCCATGAAAGAAACTTTTTCTTGGCCCTGGCAGGTATCATTCTGCTGGCCGTGGCCGTCAATATGGTTGAGCTAATCTGCTCGGCCGGACTGCCGGCGGTCTACACCCAAATCCTCGCCCTCAGCGACCTGCCCGTCTGGCAATATTACCTCTACCTGCTGCTATATATATTGGTCTTCATGCTGGACGATCTGCTGATCTTCTTCACAGCCATGTTCACCCTGCAGGTCACGGGGCTATCCTGCAAATACGCCAGAATCTCCCACCTGATCGGCGGAGCGGCCATGCTGATTATCGGACTACTTTTACTCTTCAAGCCGGAATGGCTGATGTTTGGCTAGGCATTTCCCCGCAGATTATCATGACAAAAAGCAGCCCCGCCGGCGTAAGGACGGCGGGGCTGCTCAAAAATCAACGTTTAGCCAAGTAAGGCTCCCCCGTCAACCACGATCTGACTACCGGTAATATAGGAAGACATATCGGAAGCCAGGAAAAGTACGACTTTGCCAATATCATCCGGTTCGCCCATGCGATGCATCGGTATCTTGGCCATGAAAGCATCAAGACTTTTGGCGGCGGCGGCCTTGGCGGCCTCATCCTGGGGAGCGGCACCTTCAGCCGGTTTGTTCATTTCGACCACACCGGGGGTGGCTACCCCGCCGGGAGCGACGGCATTGACCCAGATATTGTGCCTGGAAAGTTCCAGTGCGGTATTTTTGGTAAAGCCCCAGACGCCGTGTTTGGAAGCGTCATAATGGGCCAGGCCGACCATGGATGGATGCAGGGCGTCAATCGAGGTGATATTGATAATCTTTCCTCCGTGCCCCTGCTCAATCATCTGCTTGGCCGCGTGACGGGTACAGAGATAAACTCCTTTCAGATTGACGTCAATGACTTTCTGAAAATTCTCTGCGGACATATCCAACAACGGCTGATTTGGGAAAATTCCGGCATTGTTGACCATCACGTCCAAGGATCCAAAATTTTCTTTGGCAGCGACCACCATTTTCTGTACATCTTCTTCACGTGAAACATCGGCCACTACGCCAGCCGCCTTCCAGCCCTTTTCCTTCAGCTGGGCCACCGCTTCATCCACCTCACCCTGATGCACACTGGCAATCAGCACATTGGCACCGGCCTCGGCCAATCTGTAAGCTATTCCCAAGCCAATACCGCGAGACCCGCCGGTGACGACAGCCGTCTGTCCGGACAGGTCAAGCAGTTCGTTTAAATTTTTCATAATAATTGGAATTAATAAGTTCAATCCAATCATTATAGCAGATTTCCGCGTTTTTTTTAAGCCGCGGTCTAAATTCAGGCAGCAGCTTTGCGATCGGCTTTTTTGATGATGAAGGTCAGAATCGGCGGCGTCAGCAGAGTACTGAGAATCACCATGATCACAATCACCGAAAAAACCTGATCGGTCACCACGCCCAGCGTACGTCCAATGGTGGCAAAAATCAGACCAACTTCACCGCGGGGAACCATCCCCCAACCGATAATCGATTTGTTGACACCTTTGCCGGCCACCAAACCGGTGACAATTTTACCAAAAAAAGCCACTACCGTGATCGCCAGCGCCACGAGCAGAATCTGCCCGTCAAACATCGTTTCCAGTTTGACGTTCATACCGGTCAAAACAAAAAATATCGGCACCAGAAAAAGTCCAATCGGCTCAATGATTTCCTCAATATGCCGCTCGGCATGTTTGTTGATCGTCGCGTTGAGTTTGCCCTGGAGCTCAGGATTGGCCTCATGCACATACTCCTTGATCTCACGAACAATTTTGGGATCTTTGAAATAGCGAAAATGCACCGGATCCAGAATCAGACCGGCGGCAAAAGCGCCAACGATTGGAGCCAGACCAATCACCTGGGCCAGATAGGCAAAAAGCAGACCGAAACAGATGGCCAGGGTAAATTTCATACCGACACCAGCCTGCACTTTGGCAAATACCCAACTAAGTCTGGGCGCGAAATATTGCCCCAACAGAATGGAGAGAACCAGAAAGAGCACGGCTTTGGCGGAGATCAGGCCAATGGTACCGAAACTGACGCTACCCGCAGTAACGATAGCCGAAACCACAGCCAGAATAATCAGGCCAAGCACATCGTCGATCACCGCGGCACCAAGGACAATCTGCGCTTCCTTGGTCTGCAGTTTCCCCAAGTCCTTAAATACACGGGCGGTAATACCAACGGAAGTAGCGGTCAAAGTGGCACCGAGAAAGAGATAGGCATTCTCGTTCAGACCAGGCAGCAGCCAGGGGCCAACCAGATAGGTTCCCAGTACAAATGGCACCACCACGCCCAGCACCGCCACCAGACCAGCCTTGCCTCCTACTTTGCGCATTTTGCTGATATTGGACTCCAGACCAATTTGAAAAAGCAGTATCACCACGCCCAGTTCAGCCAAAAAAGCAATAATATGATCATGTTTGATCGGCTCAAAGATATCGATGCCCAAAAGCACCAGATTACCAAGTATCACTCCGATGATCAGCTCACCCAGCACGGACGGCTGACCAAGTTTTTCCACCAGACCGGAAAGTTTGGCGGCGGTCAATACAACCGCAATCCAGAGAAAAGTAATGGCAAACTCCCCATGTCCGCCAGCCTCAACTCCCTCACTACCGCCGGCCGCCAGCACCAACGAATAAAAACCAAAAACACCCAAAACCGTGACTGCAAAAGATGCCAGCCACTTCCTCCGCATCAATAGATTGAACATATGGTTAATGATAAAAAATTTGTTAGCCCCGATTTTAACGTCGGCATTTAAAATATCAATACATTTTCAACTTATTTCCACTCGACAGAAATGAGCAAAATTATAAAATTCAACGACAGGCAAAAAACGAGCCTCGTGACTATTAGAGAACCGGTTGTGCCTCCAGCAGCTGATGAAAATACCAGCGGATGGTGTTCCAATTACCATTGCGCGGCAGCAGGATGTATTCACCCTTGAGGGCCTCGCAGGCCGCACGGGCCTTTTGAAAATCCTCACCGCCATCCGGACCGGCGGAGTCCTGACGGACAGCCAGTGCGCCCAGACAATCCTCACGTTTTTTCGCACCGGTGTCCTTTGATTCCAGCACATTGCCACTGGACAAGACATTGCCCCCGGCAATCTCAAACCCCTGAAAACGGAAATAAGAAGCCAGTGCTTCGGCCAGACCGATGTCGGTCTCGGTACGCGAAAGCACGGCCGTGGCCAGCGAGGAAAGTTTATCGGCATCGCCAAAACCAAAATTGCGGGCCTTGGCCTGAATCGATTTCAAAATCATCTGCTGCCGCTCGGCACGGGCGAAATCGCTGCTGGTGTGACGGGTGCGAGCCAGGCGCAAAGCCTGCTTGCCACTCAGGTGATGATCGCCGGCACGGTAATAGAGCGTAGACCACTGGCCGCCGTCGTTGACGCGGTAAGTCGGATCAATCACAGCCTCCTCCAGATGAACATCGACACCGCCAATCAGGTCAATCACCTCAATAAAGGCATACATATCCACCATGATATAGCGGTCAATCTGGAAACCGGTAATCGTCGAAAGCACCCGTTTCATCTCGTCCAGGCCGTAGAGAGCATAATAGCTGTTGATCTTGCGATTGTTGTAATACAAATCACGCGGCAGACTGATCAGAGTGATGCGCCGCGTCTCAGGATTGATATTGGCAAAAATCATCGTATCGACCAGGTTGCCGTTTTTCCCGGCAATCAGCCAGTTGGTCTGTCCGGCCAACACTACGGCCTGCTCACCATAATCCGGAATCTGCTCCGGTATCACCAGGGCTTTTTTTTTGAGCCGGTCTCCTCCAGAAAGGATTTGAGATCAATTTCCTGGTTGTCCCGTAGTACCTTGATCATCCCCGAACTGACTTCCAGAGCCAAAGAAAATTTGACCCGGCCTCCTTCGTCCAGGACATCATAAATTTGTTTATTGATTTCCTGTCGCGGTTCCGCCGCCACCTTCAGCCCAAGCCCGGTCAATGTATCAACAAAAGCAGGATCGCTGACCAAATCGTGCAATTCCTGTTTGCGGTCCTCAAGCATCTCGGTCTCCCGACGGGCAGCTTCCTCCAACGCCTGCTGGGCGGCCAGGACATCCTGCACTTTTTTCTGACGCGCGGCGGCGGCGTTTCCCGTCAGATAGGCCAGCACTTCAGCACCAAAATTTTCCGCGGTATAATCCTTGAACTGCTGATCACCCAAGGCACTCTGCAAACGGAACAAATTTTCCTCCGGCGAAAAAACCAAACTGAACAGCGGCAGGCCAAAATTTTCATTGGCGGTGCCGTCAGCATTTTTAGCCGCCTGATCAAGCAGTTTTACCTGCAGATCGGCACGCTCGCCCAGAGACAAAGCAACCTGCTCCAGAGTTGCGGACAAATCCTCACGCGCCAAAAAAGCGTCGAAAATCGGTTGCGCCGCGGAGCGGTTTTGCTCTACCGCCCGTTCTTTTTTCAAACCGTCCAGGAAGGCGTACAAAGCCACGGCGTTAGTCGGCTCCTGCTCCGCGGCACCCTCTTCCCCCATCCCCTCCTCCCCCAGACCGTATTGCCGTTCGGGCAGCAGCAAAAAACGACGAATTTCATTCAAATCCTCGGCAAACATTTTGACGTCACCGACTACCTGCCCCATTTCCTCCACCGAACCGAGATTGTATTTGTCCACGCGCGACACCACGCCGCTGACCAGCCAAATCTGAAAAGTGTTCCATAAAAGCACCAGCAAAATAACCGTCATGGTCAG
>DBRL01000017.1:72728-72946 GCA_002305925.1 Candidatus Peregrinibacteria bacterium UBA1369 | reverse complement strand
GTCTTGCCCAGTTATTTAATATCTTTTCTTCAAAATAGGCAAACAGATTATCTGGAAATTTGTTTACTATAATATTAATATCCGCGGGACACGCAAAGATGGTGACAAAAAAGCAAAAGCCCAATCCGCCAACCAGCCCGAAACATGAAAATCAACCTTTCCAAACTTTTTCCCAGCCTGGCCCTGCCCCTGGTGGTCGGCTTCGGCAGCGGACTACT
>DBRL01000017.1:2809-72643 GCA_002305925.1 Candidatus Peregrinibacteria bacterium UBA1369 | reverse complement strand
AAAAAAACCGGCTATCTCTTTTTCATCCTGCAGATGGTGGCCAATTTTTTCTGGTCGCTTTTCTTTTTCGGACTGGAAAACCCACTGCTGGGACTGATCAACATCCTGCTGCTGGACCTTCTGGTCATCGGCAATATTTACTTTTTCAGCCGTCTCTCGCGACCCGCTGCCTGGCTGCTCGTCCCCTATCTGCTCTGGATCTGCTTTGCCAGCTATCTCAATCTGGTGATAGTGCTGATCAACTGATCAACGGCAAAAAAACTCAAAAATCTTCCGCCTTCAGTTCGGTCAGACTCTCCACCAGCCGGTCGGCCGGATAGGTAGTGTGGTCCTCGGGGTCCGCCACCAGCCCGATACAGTACATCCCCGCCAGACGGGCGGCCAGCATGCCGTTTCTGGAATCTTCAATCACAATGCATTCGACCGGATCGCGCCGCATCATTTGCGCCGCCAGCAAAAACAGGTCGGGCGAAGGCTTGCCGTGCTCGACATCGCTAGCCGTCACCACCACCGGGAAATACTGACGCAGTTTCAAGGTCTGCAACACCCATTCAACATTTTCCCTGCCTCCACCGGAAGCCACCGCCAGATCCCGCCCATCCCGGGCCAACCGGCGAATCAGCTCAGGAGCGCCCTCTACCGGCATCACGCCATCTCCCGCACGCAGGGCATAGAGACGATCCTTCTCGCGCAAAGCTTCCTCCAGATGTTTTTCCAGACCGTATTGAGCCAGAATATCAGTAAAAATTTCCCGCGATTTGGCGCCAGCATAGCGCAGGGTTATCTCCGCCGGCTCAATTTGCACGCCGTACCCGGCCATCACCTCCGACCAGATGCGCGAATGAATGGTCTGCGTATCGGAAATCACCCCGTCCATATCGAAAATTACCGCTTTTTTGTTCATTTTGTTTCTCTAATTCAGATAAAACCACCAACTGATATCATCCACTGATATAGCGCAATTTCGGCTAAAAAGCCACTCGGCCCTGCCAGGCGCTATCGAACGGGCCCGAGTAAACAGGCCGAGAGCGCGCAAGCCACTATTTGCCCCCCTGCCGCGCAATGACAATTCTGTCATCGGCAAAATCAATCTGCACCTTGTCGCCCTCCTTGATTTTCCCTTCCAGAAGCTGCATCGAGAGCTCATCGAGAATTTTGCTCTGAATCAGGCGCTTCAGCGGCCGCGCGCCAAAGAGGTCGTCGAAACCAGCCGTAACCAGGTACATCGTGGCCATTTTGCTGATCTCCAGGGTAATGCGCTTCTTCTGCAGACGTTTCTGCACCTCGGCCAGCTGCAGATCGACAATTTCGGCCAGCTCTTCTTTGGTCAGCCGCTGGAAAATGATGATGTCGTCAATGCGGTTCAAAAATTCCGGCCGGAAAAATCCATGCAGGGTTTTCAGCAGGGTCTGCTCCTGTTTCTCGGGATCCTTGGCCAGGTCGGCAATCTCGGCCGAGCCCAGATTGGAGGTCATGATGATGACGGTGTTTTTGAAATCGACGGTGCGACCCTTGGAAT
Source organism: Candidatus Peregrinibacteria bacterium UBA1369 (assembly GCA_002305925.1). Taxonomy (GTDB): domain Bacteria; phylum Patescibacteriota; class Gracilibacteria; order UBA1369; family UBA1369; genus UBA1369. The sequence goes on along the minus strand of DBRL01000017.1, from coordinate 71,124 downwards.
CGGTCAGACGGCCGTCATCGAGTACCTGCAATAAGACATTGAAAACGTCGGAATGGGCTTTTTCAATTTCATCCAGCAGTATCACCGTGTAGGGATGGCGGCGCACCGCTTCGGTCAGCTGTCCGCCTTCTTCGTAGCCGACATAGCCGGGGGGCGAGCCGATCAGGCGAGCCACCGAATGTTTTTCCATGTATTCACTCATGTCGATGCGGGTAATCATCCGCTCGTCATTGAACATAAATTGGGCCAGGGCCTTGGCCAGCTCGGTTTTGCCGACGCCGGTCGGCCCGACGAAAATAAACGATCCCACCGGCCGCCCTTCCTCAGCGATGCCGGCGCGATTGCGACGAATGGCCTTGGACACGGCCTCAATAGCCTTTTTCTGGCCAATCACCCGCTGTCCGAGGGCCTTTTCCATCTCCAGCAGTTTCTGTGATTCTTCTTTGAGCATCCTGGCCACCGGTATACCCGTCCAGCGGGACACCACCGCCGCGATGTCCTCCTCGGTCACTTCCTCCTTGAGGATTTTGCGATCCTTCTGCAATTTGGCCATTTTCTTCTGGGCCTGTTCAATTTCCTTTTCCAGACCGGGAATCAGCCCGTAATTGATTTCGGCCACCCGCTGATAATTGCCAACCCGCTCGGCCTGCCCGGCCTCCAGACGCAGCTCGTCGATTTTCTTGGTGGAATTTTTGATTGTATCGATGGTTTCCTTTTCATTTTTCCAGTGCAGCTCCAGCTCGCGATTTTCCTCGTTCAGGCCGGCCAGTTCCTTTTCCAGCTCCTTCAGTCTGGCCTTGGCCGCACTGTCGTCCTTCTCGGCCTTGAGCGCTTCGCGCTCGATTTCCAGCTGGCGGATTTTGCGGTGCAGCTGATCCAGCACAATCGGCTTGGAATCAATTTCAATTTTCAATACGGAAGCAGCCTCGTCCATCAGGTCGATAGCCTTGTCCGGCAGAAAACGGTCGGTGATATAGCGGCTGGACAAATTCACCGCCGCCACCAGGGCATTGTCGCGAATGCGCACGCCGTGATGCACCTCGTATTTCTGCTTGATACCGCGCAGGATGGAAATAGTATCCTTGACCGACGGCTCACTGACCAGAACCGGCTGAAAACGTCTTTCCAGTGCGGCGTCTTTTTCGATATATTTGCGATATTCCTTCAGCGTAGTGGCACCCACAGTGCGCAATTTCCCGCGGGCCAGGGCCGGTTTGAGCAGATTGGAAGCATCAGTGCTCCCCTCCTGGGCGCCTGCGCCAACAATAGTATGCAGCTCATCAATAAATAGTATAATTTCGCCGGCTGAAGCCTCCACTTCGGCAATCACCGCCTTCAGGCGTTCCTCAAACTGACCGCGATATTGCGCCCCGGCCAGCAGTGCGCCCAGATCCAGGGCCAGCACGCGCTTGTCCTTCAAGACTTCCGGCACGTCGGCATTGATGATTTTGTTGGCCAGCCCCTCCACCACGGCGGTTTTGCCCGTGCCCGGCTCCCCGACCAGCACCGGATTGTTTTTGGTACGGCGGGAAAGAATCTGCATGACGCGGCGTATTTCGTCCTCGCGCCCGATCACCGGATCAATTTTCCCTTTGGCGGCCAAATCGGTGTAGTCGATGGTATACTTTTTCAAAACCTGATATTTCTCCTCAGGATCTTTGGAAGTCACGCGCTGGGTGGAACGCAGGGTGGCCAGCACTTTGAGCACGTCGTCACGCTCCATTCCCACCATTTTGCGCACTTCGGGCAGTCCGAGCAGGGCCAGAAAGAGATGCTCGGTGGAAATATATTCGTCGTGCAGTTTGGCAGCCTCATTCTCGGCCTCATCAAGGGCTTTTTTCAGTGAAGGCTCGAAATAAACCTGCCCGCCGGAAACGGTCGGCACGGCGGCCAATGCACCATCGATGCGGGCGGCCAGTTCCTCCGGATTATGCTCGGCTTTCTGCAGAATACCCGGCACGATTCCGCCCTTCTGTCCGACCAGCGCGGCCAGCAGATGCCAATGTGTCAGCACCTGATGGGATTTTTTGCCGGCCAGATCGATCATCGCCTGGATGGCCTCGGCAGCCTTGGTGGTGTAATTTTCAAAATTCATAATATTTGTGGATTAGAAGCCGCCAAATTACTTGCTGCAGCGGCCATTTCACCCACAATTATAACCCCGCTTAGCACTCAAGGCAAGAGATTGCTAACAACTTGCCGCAAACCGATATTTATGCGACCATACCAGCACTTTCAGCACTTTCAGCACTTTGCAGCCCGCACCCGCTAACACCCTTTCCCATGCAACTGATCGCCACCTGCGCCTAGTATCTATCTATTAAACGCATGAACCAATCACGAGATAATGACGGAGAGAAGCGTCTCCCCACTTCAGCTACCCCACCAAAGCCTTTAACTAATTCCACATACTCCGATCAACCCAATAGTATACAATTAGAAATAACCGGAAATATAAACAAGGCAATAAGCATTGTGAATACCATAGACACAAGCCCATATATTAAGGTAATTGGGCCTATTCCTGAATCACCCCGAATGTGCATCGTCACATGGGCTAGGAAACCTCCCAAAGCAGTCTTTAGAGACATGGTCAAGCTGGCCCAAAATACACACCCACAAAAGCTACATCCTACTATCTACATTGATGATATATGTTCACTATTAGATCCTGCCAACAGTCAAGAACAGCAAACCGTTCGCAATGACGCATATCGTGATTTTTTTATCGCTCTGGGATGTGAAGTCCACTTTAGCTCCGAACTTTATAAAAGCGATAATATTGTTTCCATGCTACGTCATCTCCATACAATAGGAAGAGCTTTTCCCCCAGAAAAATTTCTAAAATTCTTACCACGTCAAAAGAGAGAAATGCCGGACCTGCCAATAGATGAATACTATCATATGCTTTTTGAATTATGGCTTATGAACGAGGCAGGCAAAACAAATAATTGCCTTGTGACAGGAGCATTTAGTGAATTAATGGTTCACGCCCACAGACAAACATCCAAAACCCCTATGACAGGGCTTATTCTTCCCAAACTAGGTTAGCGTTTTTTCCAAAAGCACCTAAAAGCATCCAACAGGGTAAATTGAAAATAGGTAAAAAGCCTTTGCATTTCAGAAATAGAAGTACTCCCCAATATTTTATCAATTTCTTTTAACAGAGGCCTTTTAAACTTTCGCAATGACAAATCATCACGCAACCAAAACCCAACAATCATAAAACTCATAAGGTCGCTCATCACAAATTCACTGCGTGAGCGTTCCAAACATAATTCCCACTGCCAAACAAACTTCTTCTTCGCTGACACTTCCTTAACAGGAATGCATACCTGCCCATCAATGCCAAAAAACAGATTAGCTAGTTTCCGCTGGAGTAAAGATTTTTCCCTTAATACACGTAAACAATCCTGTTTCAAAACAAACAATCTTTGTGCGGTATGAAAATCAAGAAATTTAATACTAAATCTAGGCTCTAACAACCAGGCAAACGTGACCATGTCGCATTGTTTCAACTCCGATAACATCCGACTAATGTCCTTGTCAGAAGTTATTAAGGAGCTATTTACTACAACCCATATATCGATATCGCTAGAATCCTTAATATCTGAAAACGAGTTAGCCCTTGATGAAAAAGCAAACGAGCCCGAAACAAAAAGACTAAATTCAGAATCCAGATAGGTGTCCAAAAACAACAACAAGTGTTTGAAACTACGCTCAATTTCAGGAAAACGTTTAAATATACGCCGAGATAACACCTCGTCTTCTTGTGAAAAAGAAAATTTCTCTAAGAAACTAATTTGACCCCCATTGTTTTTTAACTCTTTCATATGCTTCGAAATCTTTCAATTGGCGTGGAGCTGACTTGTTATAATAAGAACATGCATCAAAAACGCATCCTCCTCTATTGTGATCTTTCTCATATTTCACTATCCTAATCAAATCAATAATCGAACCGGCTGAATTTGGCTTATCATCACTTTCTAATTGAACGAAAATCTTTACCTTGGACCCCCCAAACACAGTAGATTCGATATCAAATAAGGTTTTTTTATAACCATCCTTAGTGACATCATAATGATGTCCAATATGATTTGGAACTCCATCTGGCAAATATTGTCTCAGTGACTTATATTTTGAAACTAATTTCGTCTGGGCTCTATGAACAAAATTAGCAAAATCTGTATTACCACCAATATTTATCTGTGAAGATTTCCTGATTGTAGCCCCACGATCAGCCAACATGTTCAACACAGCTCTATGAATAATAGTCGACCCAACCTGGCTCTTTATGTCATCACCAACGATGGGAATACCTTTGTCCTCAAATAGATGCTGAATTTTCTCATCTTGTACAAAAACCGACGGAATACAATTAACAAAAGCACAATGTGCCTGTAACGCACACATTCCATAAAACGCCGTGGCTTCATTTGACCCCGTTGGTAAAAGGTTAACCACCACATCTACCTGATGATATTTTAACTTATCCACCACATCAACCGCCAGAACCTCAACCGCCTCTTCAAAAAACATCTGCAAATGGGTTGGATTTCCATCTAAAGTTGGCCCCCGATATACCGGACCATCGTTTTTTATCTCATAACTCAGAATTCGATTAAAATTGTTGGGATACTGATAAACTGCTTGCGAGATTGTTTTATCAATTTTCTTTTGAGATATGTCAAAAGCACAAACAATTTCTATATCAGACAAATCATAACCACCCAAGACCGGAAAAAGTAAACCACTTCTTTCTCTATCCGAACCAGAATAATATTCCAACCCCTCAAGAAGCGCACCGGCACAGTTCCCCAACCCAACTACCGCCACGTTAATTGTTCCCATTTCTATTAATAATATTATAAGCACTCACAAAATCATGCCCCACACCTTCGACTCCCACATACTCACAAATCGATTTATTACTCTCACAGAAATATTTAGACCAAGCCGGATTCAACGTAGTGTCATCGAGCCCTTGATAAATTTTTATTTGTGGCAAATCACCACTAATCATTATTTTGGAAGCAGGGTCTTTTCCAAAAAAATAATTATTCCAAACTTCAGAATCGATACCACGTAAAACGTTACAATAACCATTTCTCATAAATTGGAGAAACTGCCTATTCAAATTATCAAAGGCCTCCCCATCAAACGCCGGAAGCTGACTTTTGTCCCCATTTTCCAGGTAAATAAGCGGATTATATAATTCAATACCGGCAACATCAGCCTTACTGATACCAGAAGTAATAATAGAATTTCCGGCAAAACTGCAACCCAACACCTGCAATTTTCTATATTTCCAATGAAATGACTTTGAATTATAAGTAGCAAGGCCCCTCCCTCCCCTGGCAAACTCAATAGCGTCTTTCACTGTCTTTCTAGCTGTATCCGGCGTAAACGTCTCACCGCTTAACCAAGTGCCATAATAGTAAACTGACAAATAAGCCGTGTTCTTTAGTACTTTATCCTGAAAAAACCGTTTATCAACAAATTGTGGCAGTCCGGGGAAAAATATGACCAAATTATCAACTAAAATTGAAGAATCATCTGTGCTCGCTTCCGATGAATAGTAGAGATGAGCCGCTAGATCATTTTGCAAAAAGAGCTGAACCATCATATAAAGACCTTAACTAATAAACACCAGCATCATACATATCCCCTCTCGCCTTGCCAATCCTCGCAAGTTCTGACACCATAACAGTAATTTCGGGCACCCCGGCCTGCCTAAACAATCCCCTTTCCCATGCAACTGATCGCCACCTGCGCCTTTGGACTGGAAAAACTGGTCTATCAGGAAATCAAACGGCTGGGCCTCTGGGTGGACAAAACCGAGGACGGGCGGGTGACCTTTCAGGGTGAGGCGGCCGATCTGGTCCGCGCCAATCTCTGGCTGCGCACCGCCGACCGCGTCCACATCCGCCTGGCCGAATTCCCCGCCCGGACCTTTGACGAACTTTTCGACCAGTCCAATGCCCTGAACTGGCCTGGAATTCTCCCCCCCGGCGCCTCCTTCCCCGTCCTCTGCACCACCACCAGAAGCGCGCTGCACAATGAACCGGCCATACAGAGCATCGTCAAAAAAAGCATCGTCAAAAAACTGCAGCCCCGCCATCCCGGCCAGGCACAAATCCCCGAAACCGGCCCGACCTACTCGATCATGACCCGCTTCCACAACGACATCTGCACGCTCAGCCTGGACTCGAGCGGCGAAAGCCTGCACAAACGCGGCTACCGCACCGAATCAAACCAGGCCCCAATCAAAGAAACCCTGGCCGCAGCCATGGTTTTGCTCTCCGATTGGCTGCCAACAGCACAAGACGCCAAACCCCGCACCCTGATCGACCCCTTTTGCGGCAGCGGCACCATCCTGATCGAAGCCGCCATGATCGCGCTCAATATCGCCCCGGGGGTGAACCGCCAATTTGCCTTCGACAGCTGGCCGGAGTACCAGGCGCTGGATCTGCGCGCCCTGCGCTATCAAGCCGCCAGCCAAAGTTTGCTCGACACCCCTGACTCCTCTGCCCCCACCCCACGGCTGCAGATTTACGGCTATGACATTGACGCGCTCTCGGTAAAAATCGCCCAGGCCAATTCCACCCGCGCCGGTCTGGAAAAGGTTTTGCATTTCGCCAAAAATGACTTCCGCACACTGGACTTCGCGCGCATGGAAAATGTCACCATCATCACCAATCCGCCCTACGGCGAACGCCTGGCCACCGCCGAGGAAGCCGCCGCCATCTACCGCGACCTGGGCGAAAAATTCCGCCAGACCAGCGACAGCTCGCTCTATATCATCACTCCCGACACCCACTTCGAACTGCTCTTCGGCGCCCGCGCCGCCAAAAACCGCAAGCTCTTCAACGGGAACATCAAGTGCTATCTGTATCAATATCCGACTTCACCCGGCATCAACTCGGCCAATTCTACAAAGGGCTTTTGATACTGACCAGGTCAGCCGCATGTACTTTGGTATAAAGCTGGGTGGTTTTGATGCTGCTGTGCCCCAACAACTCCTGCACATAACGAATACTGACCCCGGACTGCAAAAGATGCGTGGCAAAACTGTGCCGCAGAGAATGAAGACTCGCCGGCTTGGCAATCCCCGACCGCTTTAGCGCTCTGGCAAAGACCATTTGCGCCGTCCGCGTTGTCATTTTGCCACCTCTTTCGCTTTCAAAGACCAGGTCCCCATAGGATTTTCCAAGGCAATATCTTTTTAGATGAACTATCAGCTTTTCTGGCAACAAAGTATTTCGCTGTTTCCCACCTTTTCCCCTGGTTATACGAATTGTTTTCGAATTAAAGTCTATATCGCGCAACTTGAGACTGACCAGTTCGCTAACCCGCAGACCGGCGCCATAGGCCAGGGAAATCATCAACTGATGCTTGAGGTTCTTGATATTGCGCAGCAGGATAATAATTTCCGCGTGCTCAAAAACGACGGGAATTTTCTGCGTTTTCTTGGCAAAAGCAATGCCTGAGGGAAATTTCCGCATCACCACATAACGGTAAAAAAACTTGATGGCGTTGAGATAGAGATTGACGGTCTGGGGCGAATAGCCCTGATCGTGCTTGGCCAAAAGATAGGACTTGATAGCCCGTTCATTGGCCCAATTAATGGCGTGAGGCACACTTTCCAGATAATCGCGCAGACAGGCGGTGTAGGACTTAAGCGTCTTGTCGCTGTAACCACGCAGCCTGATCTCATCCGATGCCTTCTTTAAATAAATCGGTATATGCATGAAATACAAATAAGCACAGCCAAAGCCTACAGGTCGTTTCTGAACAGAACCTGAAAAAACCTACTTTGCATCATGCCCCCTACCTACCATGACCAGAGCGAACGATCCAAGCCAAGCCGAATCCCACCAGGCCTAACCTGGGCTTGTCTCGCCTCTCCCACCATGCCCAACCTGAGCGTATCCCATGTCACCGCCCCCCACCATACCCAGCCAAAGCTCACCTAACCTCAATCGCCACCATCTTCCCTCCCCTCAAATCCCACCAACTCCCCGCCTCCTCTTCCCCTCCACACACATTTCGCCTAGAATAGCCACAGCCCTCTCTATCCCACAAACACCTCCCCTGCGGGGAGTTATATGAAATTGGTTTATCTGGCTAATGCGTAAAAACATTTATATATTTAAAAGCAGGACTTATGATTAAGATGGAAAAATGGGAAATTGCTTTGCAAAAATTTCTTAAAAAGTGGGAAAACAAAAAAGAAGTAACAGGTGCGATTGTTTGCGGAAGTTTTATTACAGGAAATCCCAGCAAACATTCGGATATTGATATTCATATTATTTTAGATTCAAAAACTTCTTGGAGGGAAAGAGGTAATGAAATTATCGATGGAATTTTGATTGAATATTTTGCCAATCCCGCAAAAAAGCATTATGAATATGCTGAAGAGGATTATAAGCAAAGAAGAAGAATTAATGCTCATATGTTTTGCACAGGAAAAGTGCTTTTTGACAAGACAGGAGAGTTAAAGCAATTAATAAAAGATTCTAGAAAATATCTTGTCAAAAAATATCCTAAGCAAAACAAAATTCAAATTGAATTGGCAAAATATCATATTTGGGATATGCTCGATAATTTAGAAGAAGTTTTTGAATCAGATAGTGAAGAATTCTTTTTTGTTTTCTATAATGACTTAAATGATTTGTTTGAAACTTATGCGAAATTTTTGCAATTTGATTCTATGCCTGTACATAAATTAAGACGTTTTCTTGTAAATGAAAAAGACAAGAAAAAATATCATGTAAGCAATTTCCCAGACGATGAATTTGTAAAAATGTATGTGAACGCCATCAATATTAAAGATAAATCTAAAATGATAAAAGAGTATCAAAAATTAACAAATCATGTTCTTGATAAAATGGGTGGATTCAATATTGATGGCTGGAAAATCAAAAGTCCTGCTCAATAGTGTTGGACGCCAGATAAACCAACTTGCTCCGTTTCACTCCGCACCACGCTGCGCTCTCACTACACTTCGTTTCGTTCGGGTCATATAACAAGGGATAAAAGGAAAATTGCTCGGCTCGCAATTTTCCCAAATTTTCTCCGTTTCACTCCGAAAACTTCTTTTATCCCAGATGTTATATGAAATATTATTTCAATCAAATTTTGTGGCTTACAAAATTCTACTAAACGACGAAGGATTTCATCTTGGCGAGGACGGCCTTCCTTGTCTCGTGCATTACAAAGAAAAACAGGGCGGTTCGCAGTTAACGGTAACCCTTGTTGCTGATTTGTTTCTGCAAGGCTCCAAAATATTATTCGTTACTGCTTATCCAATGGCCAAGGATAATTTTTTCGAGCAGACCAAAGGAATGGAATCTAAAATATTTTTTGCAGAGCATAAAGAGATGTTGACCGAGGCACAGAATTATCAAGCTATTATTTTAAAAAGTGGCGATGGCGATTTATACGTGGAAGCATTAAAAACCTTGCCCGATTTATCCGAAAGGGTTGTGCTTGTTAAAAACTTCGAAATTTTTGACCAAAATATTTTAGATTCTTCAATTAAGCTCGAAAAAATCATCCTTTCAGGTGATATCGACAAGAGTATCGCTAAAAAACAAATCAGCGACAAGCTCTATAAAACAACGATTACTTTTTCAGAACCGGAAACCCCTTTGTCTTTTAAAACCCCTGTACTGGATAAATACATTGGTTATCTGAAAACCGCCGACAAAGAAGGTCTCGTAAAATTAGAGATGTAAAATTAATTGAAATAATACATCATTAACAGCGTGTATACTACATACTGACGCACATCGCATACACGCGAACGTTATATGAAAAAATCATTTCTTTTTTTCCATTTTGTGTTAACATACTTCCTCTTTAACAATAATTGTTATGGGAAAAAGTTCCAGATTTAGCTAAAAATTTAATTGAATATGACCACAACGGAAGAATTAATAAAGGAAATCGAAGCAATCAAAAGACGCAATGAAAGAGTTGAAGCGGATAAAGCTTGGGAGACAAGCCTCTCAAGGAAAATAATCATTGCTTTCCTGACATACATAGTAATCGTACTTTTTTTCTTCAGTGCCGCCCTGCCAAATCCTTTTGTTAACGCAATTGTTCCCACACTTGGATTCATCTTATCGACACTTTCATTGCCCTTTTTAAAATCTGTCTGGCAAAACCTGAAAAATAAAAAGCGGAAATAATAAGTTTAGAAAAAAATTACTACCCCCCTCAGACCCTTAGCGAGCAGCGAAAACCCCTGCTGAAACCGCAATTAAAAGTAGAAACCATGCCCTTCTCCATCAAACCATTTAAAACTCTTTCCAGATCCGCACGCGTCAGATCAGATGTCGTCAAAGGGGCATCACGGTATGGACGCACACTCCTCGGCAAATTCCTTACACCTGAAACTGCCCCATCGCCGATTTCAAAACGCCCTTCCGGACTATTATTACCATCCTGTTTGCCCTCAACCTTAGTTTTACGAGCAAACCATTCGGCTAATCCCATTTTATCAATTAAACAAATAATAATCAGATTATTTTAACATAAAACTCAACTGGTTTACAGTGCGCATCACCTTTACTATAATCAGCAATTCGCGATATCATCGTCGGGACAAAAACAAATAATCGCAACCGGCATGAAAAAAACAATCTTTGCCCTGACCCTGGCGGCGCTTGTGGTAGCAGCGGGGGCCTATTATTTCTTAAACAACAGAGCGGCGAATCTGACCGGAGAAGAAATTGTCCTGGAAGAAACGCTGGCGATATCCAAAGAATACCTCGCGCTGCGCCTGCGAACGGATGATGTTTTGGTCAACGCCAAATATTATCCCGATTACGAATCCTGGAACGCCGAGATGACCCGGATCATCGACGGCTGGGAAGAACTGGCGGAACAATCAGAACAACTGGAAAAAGCCGCACTGGAAATAGCGGATCAATCGACAGTCGGCTTTCGGATTATCGAAAAAGCCCACGCCTATTCCGCCAAAGAAATCTCGGACATTTATGACAAAGCCCCCAAGTTCAAGGGGATCGCGACTTTGGCCAAACATCTCGGCGTGGACGCCAAAAGGGCCCAGATAATCCTGGATCAGGCCCAGGGTGAAATTAGTTCCGGGGTGTTCTCCGAGGAGGGAGATTCATTTCAGAAATTGGAGAATACGGCCATAGTAGTTAAGGACGGCTGCAAAGTGGCCGGTTTCGTGGGCGGAGTGGTGTTGACGGGAGGCGCGGCCGGATTTGCCGCCGCCGGTGTTGTGACAAAAACCGCGGTGGTGGTGGCCGGAGCCGACCTGGCTTTGGAAATCACCGAAGACAGTGCGCAGATTGCTTTTGGAGACAAGAACAAGGTGTCATCCATCGTCAAAGACATTAGAACCGTCACCGAACCCGTCGCCACCGTTTTGACCATCACCAACATTCCGGCCAACCTCGGCTCCACCTTCGGAAAAATCGACGCGGTAATGATCGGGCTGGAACAATTCAGGGAAGCGGCACAGGAAGGAAAAGTTGTCGGTATAGACCTGAAAAATTTCGAATCACATCCCTCCTTCCAGGTGATCAAAAATACCAAGTATCCGGGAACGGCGACAGTAGCGGAAATGGAAATGGCCGAAGTGGAAGAATGGCTGAAAAGCATCAACAAAAAGCAGGAGCCGATGACCCCGGAGGAAGTAAAGAAATTTTTATCGGTCACAACCGTCAGCACGGCACCAAAAGAACAAATCGTTGAAGAAAAGGAAACGCCGGAAGCAGAGCAGGCGCAGCAGGAAGAAGGGCAAACACCGGAAACCACCACGGCAGGCCCCGTTAGAGGACAGACCATGGCCGGTACTTATAGCGGGAGCGCCACACTGCAGCATATCGAAGAAGATGTGGAGTCTCCCGACAGTCTGCCGGTAACATTGCAGCTAAACGAGGGTGGTACAGGCACGGTCAACGTAAACGGTTTTGACGGCGAAGCTTTTTACGCCGGCAACAAAGTAGAATTCAACGTCACCATGAAAGAAGGCGGCGCGGTGATTAATTGCTCGTTCGAGGGCAAAGCAACCAGTAACGGCAGCCAAACTACAATTAGCGGAAATATGCACTTTTCCATGATGGGCGTCACCTTTGCCACTTACAGCTGGAGTGCACAAAAATAACCATTGATACTGATAATTAATTCATGAAAAATACATTAATCAAAATTCTCACGGCCGTCGCCTATGCCGCCATGATTGCGGTCAACTACCTGGCCAACGCCCTGCCAATCAACAACCGCGGCACCGGACAAATCTCGGACGCCTACGTTAACCTTTTCGCGCCGGCCGGCCTGACTTTCTCCATCTGGGGACTGATCTACCTGCTGCTGGGTATTTATGTGGTCTACCAGTTCCTCAAGAAGGACAAAAAAACCGAGACACTGATCGGAAAAATCAATCCCCTCTTTATTGCCACCTCGCTGGCCAATATCGCCTGGATTATTGCGTGGCATTATGACTATATCGGTGTGTCGGTGGTGATCATGGTCATCCTGCTGGTGCTGCTGATCAAAATCGCCGACCTCCTGCGCAGCGGCAAATTTTCTCCGCTGAAAAAGCTGCTGGTCAAAGTGCCTTTCAGCATTTATTTCGGCTGGATTACCGTAGCGGCGATTGCCAATGTCACTGTGTTTCTGGTCAGCCTGAAATGGGACGGCTTCGGCATGGCCCCGGAAATCTGGACCATGATTATCCTGCTGGTCGGAGCGGCCATCGGCATCGCCCGCAGCCTGAAGGACAAATGTGTCGCCTACAGCATGGTACTGATTTGGGCCTATCTGGGAATACTCTATAAGCACCTGGCAGTCAGCGGTTTCAACGCAGAGTATCCGGGCATCATTGCCACACTGGTGCTCTGTCTGATATCATTCAGCTTCATTACCGGAATTTTACATGAAAAAAATTCAGGCCAAAATTAAGAGCTTTTGTGTAGAAAACAATCTGGAATCACCGCCGGAGCATCGCGTCCTGGACACTATGTCGGAACTGGGCGAAGTGGCGAAAGAAATTCTCAAGATGAGCAATTATGGCAGAGAACCGCTACAATACAGACCAGAGTTGAAAGCCGAACTGGGCGATGTACTGTATTCGCTGATTACCATCGCCAACAGTTTTGAGATTGATTTGGAAGAAGCCCTGGAACAAGTAGTCGAAAAATACGAAAAAAGGCTGCAAAAAGGTTCGGCCGGCTCGGAAAATGAGTAGCAACAAACACAACTATTATACAAGCATTGCCATGATTCCAATCCAGCAAAAAAGAAAAACAATATTCACATTAGTGTTGGCCGTCGGCTTACTGGCATCGAACACTGCCTTCGCCGCACTGCAACCGGTCAAATCTACGATCGAGATCAACACCTTTACCGTTAACGGTCCCCTCCTCAACAACGAGGATTATTATGCTTTTGGAGCAACAACCATCGGTGATCTGGACGGCGACGGTGTGATCGACATAGCCGCCGGGGCCTGGGGCAACGATGTCGGAGGAAGCAATCGCGGCTCCGTGCATATCAGTTTTATGAACGCGGATGGTTCAGTCAAATCCACCGTGCCAATCAACGCTCTCACCACCAACGGGCCGGTACTTGCCGACGGCGATGCTTACGGTGTTTCGGTAGCCTCACTGGGCGACCTGGACGGCGACGGTGTAACTGACATTGCGGTAGGAACATGGTCTGCAGACGCCGGAGGTCTCAACCGCGGCGGAATTCATATCCATTTTCTCAACAGTAACGGGTCAGTCAAGGCCAGCAAAACCATTAACAGTTTATCCGTCAACGGGCCCGTCCTCGCCAACAGAGACACCTATGGCATTAACGTAGTTTCAATAGGCGACCTGGACGGTGACGGTGTCACAGACATCCTGGCAGGCGCCAACGGCGATGACAGTGGGGGGGCTAACCGGGGCGCGGTCTACATCAGTTTTATGAACAGTGACGGTACCGTCAAATCGACCACCAAAATCAGCAGTCTAACTCCCAACGGTCCGGTTATTCCGGCCAACAACTCCGGTTATGGCCGGGGCGTCTCTGCTCTGGGAGATCTGGACGGGGACGGTGTGATGGACATTGCAGTCGGCGCCGAAACCGACAACAGCGGCGGCGCACAGAGAGGGGCTGTTTATATCCATTTTCTCAACCCCAACGGTTCGGTCAAATCAACCACAAAAATTAGCAGTCTCACGCCCAACGGACCGGCCCTGGCAGATGGCGACCGCTATGGTGCGCAAACAATAGGATTGGGCGACGTGAACGGAGACGGCATAGTAGACCTGGGAGTGGCAGCCTATCTGGACGACAGTGGCGGAACAGATCGCGGGGCTTTTTATATCCATCTGCTCAACAGTGACGGCTCGGTAAAAGCCACCAGCAAAGTAATCTCCAACGCCATCACCGGCCCCAACCTCGGCAACGGTGACCTTTATGGGACTTCTCTCTTCGCTCTGGGCGACATGGACGGTGATGGCTGGCCGGATTTCGGTGCCGGGGCAGGCGCCAACGACGCGGGGGGTTCCAACCGCGGCACGCTTTACCTGCACATGTTTAATCCCATGATCACACCGCCCGCCCCCACCGTACTGTCACCCCCGGCGGCTTCAATTGTTTACAACAATCAAACCCCAGCCTTCAGCGGGAGCGGGAGTCGGGCGGGAAACATCATCACCATTATGGACGGCCTGACCGTTATCGGCACTGCAACAATCGCCGCCGATCTGACCTGGTCTTTGACACCGGTCGCCCCGCTGGCCTATGGCCCCTACAATTTTTCCGTTTTCGAATCATCGGTTTTTGCCGGTCCCAGCGTCGCACACCCGCTCACACTGGTCAGCGACCTGATCCCCCCGGCAACCTCTCTGACAGCCCCCGATTTGCAGGCGGCCTCGGATACCGGAATTTACGACAACGACAATTACACAGCCCAAAACCTCCCCACCCTGGACGTACAATGTATTGAAATTGGTTCCACCAGCACTCTCTACACCGACAATCCAGCCCCCAACACCGCCATCGGCAGCGCTCCCTGCACCATCATCGGCACCAATCCGGCCACAGTTACCGTTCCCCTCGCTGATGGCACGCACAACATCTCCTACACGGAAAAAGACCCGGCCGGCAATGAATCCGGCCATTCACCGGCCCTGACAGTTGTCATCGACACCACCCCCCCCGGACCTCCGACGGCAATTTCGGTGGGCGACGATTTCACGGCACCATTTGTTACTGCCCAAACCTCACCAATCATAGTCATCTCCAGTGTCGCCGGGGATTCGGTCAATATTGCCGGCTTCACCTGCCTTCCCCTGCCCGCCAGCAGCGTCACGGTCAGTTGTACCCCGGCAATCCCCTACCCCATTCCCTCAGTTCAAAGCGTTACAGCCATAATCACAGATTTGGCGGGCAACGGCCCCGTTAGCTCCGTCATCAACTTTTCGATTCAATACCCCCCTTCAATCGGCGGGGGCGGCGGTTTTTATGTGTCTCCGGTCAGCAACGACCAGCCAACGACTGAAACAACTTCACCGGAATCAGCAGAACCTGCCGACTACCAAACTCTCTCCTGCCTGAAAGTAGAAATGGTTGAAAACCCCTTTTCAGACATCACGGGCCATTTCGCCGAAGAAGCCATTTTGCTGCTGGCCAGTACGCTCAGTTATAGTAATATCATTGCCGAAGGCTACCCGGGCAGTGACGATCTGAGACTGTATCGGCCCGACCAGGAAATCTCGCGAGCAGAATTTTTGAAACTGGCGATGCTTTCCAACTGTCTGAAAGTATCTCTTTTTACAACAGAATATCTGCCAACGAAGCCGTTTCCCGACGTGCCACCGGAAAAGGATCTTTGGTACAACAACTATATTTATTCAGCTCAAAAAGCGGGAATTGTCAGCGGCTATGAGGACGGCAACTTCTATCCCGACCAACCCATCAGCAGAGCGGAAGCAACCAAGATTCTGATCAACCTCCAGCATCTGCTGGAAGAAGAATACCAGGGCAGCGATTATTTCCAGGACGTGACCTCAGACGACTGGTTTTATAATTATGTCTCAATTAGTCGCGAAAAAAACCTTGTTTTCGGCTACACCAACGAGGCAGGAGAACAATTATTTCATCCCCATCACAATATCAGCAGAGCCGAAACCGCCACAATTTTGGCCCGCATTTTCAAACTGAGAGAACTAACCATCAATGCATCACCAAATAACAATTAACCCCACAGATAAATGCACAGCAAAAAATTTCTCCTGACAGCCCTTAGCGCCGTCCTGACCACCGCCATTCTGGCCGCCTGCACCCCGGCCACAGCCCCCGCCACAATACCAACCGGCGATTCTACCGCCTCCAGCACCGCCAGCACAACACCTGCCACACCCACCACGCCAGCCGCCCCATCACCGGAAAGCACCACCCCCTACGACGCCGCCGAAATCGCCGCCCACAACTCCCCCGCCGACTGCTGGGTCGCCGCCAACAGCCAGGTCTATGACATCACCGGCTTCCTGGCCAAACACAAATCCCCGCTGGACCAATACTGCGGACAAACAACAGAATTCGAGGCGGCCTACACCGCGCAGCACGGCAATTCCAAGACGGACATACTGGCAGGCTATCAAATCGGCGTCCTGCAATAAAGCTGCCATAGCACAGTGCAATAAGCGGCGCCCCTAACCGAAATAAAAAATGGAAACGATACAGCTTTCAGCACTCTTTTGGGAAATCGGGCAATGGTCGGGCATTGCTGCTTTCGTGGCGCTGTCACTACTGATCTTTTCCGGTGACACGGCCAGATTCTGGGACCGCTTTTTCGGCCTGGACAGAATTATCAAATTCCAGCGGAAATTCTCGCTCTGGACGGCTCTGTTCGTCCTGCTGCACCCGGTCTTTTTCATGCTCTCACGGCAGAACTTCCTGGCCTTTGCCATACCGGATTTCAGTGTACCGCCGCTGGCCCTGGGCATCGTGGCCTTTTACGTTTTCGCACTGGTAATGCTGGCCTCCCTGCTTTACAAAAGAATTTCCCATCTGGCCTGGCAATACATTCACGTCGTAACTTATCTGCTCTTTGCCTTGAGCCTGATTCATGCCTGGCAATGGGGCTCGGACAGCGGCAGCTGGTGGCTGCAGGGCATTTACATTATTGCACTGGCAGCAGTGGTCTGCGGGGCGATCTATCGGACCCAATATAAAATTCGCCAAATGTTCGGCGGTAAATTTTTGGTCAAAAGTCTGACGCGCGAAACCGCCGACACCTTCACCCTGACCATCAGCCAAGAAGAGCCGCTGCAATTTCGGGCGGGACAGTTCTGCTTTCTGCGACTGCCAAAAGATTCACTGCACGCCAGACATCCCTTTACCATCGCCAGTGCACCTGCAGAACAGGACCTGCGTTTCACCATCAAAAACGCCGGCCGCTTCACCGACAGCGCCGGCAAACTGAAAAAGGGCGAAAAAGTGCTGATCGACGGCCCCTTTGGACGATTTTACCTGCGCGACGGCAAAAAGCCGCTGGTCTTCATCGCCGGCGGAGTGGGCATAACGCCGTTTATAAGCATGCTGCGGGAACAGATAGCGGCCGACAACCTGCATAACCGGCAGCCATCAGCCCGCGATATCACCCTGCTCTACGGCTCGCGCACCTTTAACGATATTATTTTTAAAGAAGAGCTGGACAGCATCAAAGCCCCCTGGTTCAAAAAAATATATCTATTAAGCGAAACAAAAGCACCGAAGGGCAAAAAACAGGCCACCGCCAAATTGCCAAAAGACTGCCTGCCCGGCTACATCGACGAAAAAATCATCCGCCGTTTCGTCCCCGACCCGGCCGGAGCACTGTTTTACATTTGCGGCCCGGAAGCCCTGAAAAATTCGGTCAAAAAAATCCTGCGCCAGCTGAAAGTCCCCCGCTCGGCAATTTTCGTTGAGGACTTTTTCTGGTAAAATGCGCCTATGAATCAACTCCTCCTCTACAGCTGGAACGTCAACGGCCTGCGCGCCGCCGAGAAAAAAGGCTTCATCGAATGGGCCCGCGGCAGCCAGGCCGACCTGATCGCCATCCAGGAAACGAAATGCCACCCCGAACAGCTCAGCGAAAAACTGCTGCACATCGACGGCTACGAGAGCTACTGGAAATCCGGCGAACGCAAAGGCTATTCCGGCGTGGCGATCTACAGCAGAATAAAACCGCTAAAAGTACTGACCGAATTCGACGACCCTGTGCTCAACGCCGAAGGCCGGCTGATCGGTCTGGAACTGGACCAATTTTTCTTCTTCAACGGCTATTTCCCCAACGGAGGCCAGGGCACGCACAGAATCGAATACAAACTGGATTTCTACAAACGCTTTGAACAGATGATCGAAGCCCTGCCCAAACCAACCGTCTTTTGCGGCGACGTCAACACGGCCCACCACGAAATCGACCTGGCCCGGCCGAAAGAAAACCGCAACACCTCGGGCTTCATGGACGTGGAACGCGCCTGGCTGCATCATCTGATCGACGAAAAAGGGTATATCGACAGCTTCCGGCATTTCCACAAAGAAGCGGGACGCTACTCCTGGTGGGACATGAAAACGCGGGCCCGCGAAAGAAACATCGGCTGGAGAATTGATTACTTCATCACCAGCCCCTCACTGAAAAAAAATCTACTGGAAGCAGATATCGACGACAAAACCCCGGGCTCGGACCACGCCCCAATTTTCCTGAAAATCAAAGTCTGAAAAACGGCATTGAGCAAAGGCTAACGCTTACCGGCTGAACGCCGGGCATTTTTGCCCTTGGCAGGAACAGAAGATTTTTTCGACCGAACGGACGTTTTTTTCGAAGTTGTCTGAACTTTTGCCTTCAGCTCTTTCATAGCCTCGACCAAAGTATCATTTTTGCCGGGAATAGCACAGACTGCCTTATAACAGGCAATTTGCCGCAAATGTCCTTCCTGACGAAATAATCGATGGAAAGTATCGATCATAGCCATGGCCTGCTCATTGTCGCGGGCAATATAGATATAGTCAAAATCCTGGGGACTGACCAGGTTCCCGGGCAAGACATCCTTTTTCATCCAGTCGATCAGATCGCGCCACATTTTACCGATCAGAATAATCGGCTTGTAGGAAACGTGATGAACCTGCAGATGCTGCCACATATAGTACAGCTCAAGCAACGAGCCGATACCACCGGTAGTTACCACCATCACATGGGAAAGCGAAAGGAAAGTGTCGAGCCTTTTGGAAAAATGCATAAAGCGGCTGCGGATTTCCAAATGACGGTTTCCCTTACTTTCAAAAGGTAAATGAATAACCAGCCCTATTGAATTAGCACGATTTTTTTTGTCACCAACCATATGACCGGAATTGGCGGCCTCCATCAAACCTGGACCGCCACCGGTCACCACGTCATAACCGCGACTGCCAATACGTTCGGCCAAATCATAAACCTGCTCATAGATTTTGTCACCGGGCTCGATGCGGGCCGAACCGAAAATGGCAATACGAAAATGATTGCTTTTCAATTCTTTTTTTAAATTTAACCTGCGGGCTTTGATGCGATTAACGATTCCGCGAACTATTCCAGCCATTGATTTCAGTAATTATTTAATTAATTTATCTATAAATTTTACAATATTGTCCCGATCCAGACCAGCTTTGGCATACAATTGCCGCCAATTGCCGGACTGTTGATAAGACCGCACCCCCAAACCGCCAACCAGTTTGACCGGCAATTGTTTTTTCTGTATCAGCAGAGCAAGCTGGGACTGCAAACCACAATCGGGATTATGATCTTCGATGGTCAGGGCCAGGGCGTTGCGACGTAGTGCAGACAGTACCGTAGCATCAAAATCACGGGGTGAAGAAACGGCAATCAAGTCAAAAGACTTGCCGCGGGCGGAAAGCGCTTCCCAGGCCCGGAGAGCCTGATGAACCGTGCCGCCAATCGCGAAAACGGACAGCCCGCGGCCTCGACGCAACAAATCGGCACGCCCATAGCGATAACGATAAGCCCGACCATAAAAAGGTTGCCCACGCAGATCGGTCAAAACCGGCAATTTTGGGCGCCCCATGCGCAGATAAAAATTCCCCCGGTGACTGGCCATATAGCGAACCAGACGATCGGCCTGATTCGGGTCGGCCGGCTCCAGCAAACGTGTGTTGAAAAAGCCCATCATGGCGCCAAAATCGTCGATGGCCTGGTGGGTGGGACCATCCTCGCCCACCGATAAACCGGCGTGGGTACCGACCATTTTGACACCGGTAGAGTTGACATCGTTGACCCTGGCCTGATCACGCGCCCGCGCGCCCATAAAAACAGCGTAAGTGGTTGGGAAAGGTACATAGCCGCAGAGACTGATGCCGCCGGCCAAAGAAACCATCAACTGCTCGGCAATCCCAGATTCGAGATGGCGCGAGGGGTAATGTTCGGCGAAGGCCGCGGTTTTGACGGATTCGCGCAAATCGGCGGTCAGAACAACCAGACTGGAGTTGTGTTTTCCCAAGTCAAGGAGTGCGTTGCCATAGGCCGTGCGACACTCCAACTCCTCACCCGGAGCGTATAGCCTGGCCCGGCCGGGCTTGAGAATTTTTTGTACACCGGCACGGACCAGGGCGGCTTTTTTGTCGCGGCGAAGCAGCAAGGAATTACGGAAAACAGCCAATATTTTTGCCTCGGCGGCAGATAGACGTATAGAAGCAAGAGCCCGATCGATCAGCTCCGGAGATGGCGCCTGCCCATGCCAGGTAGACCGGCCAGCCCTGGCCTCGCGCTCCATGAAATCCACTCCCTTGCCCATGACAGTTTTGGCCAGAATCAACACGGGCTTGCCGATGGAACGGCGCGCCCTTCCATAAACCCGCCAGAGCGAACGAAAATCATGACCATTCACCTCCAGCACCAACCAGCCGGCCGCGCTAAAATGTCCGGCCAGATTATTTGGCATGATCTCTCGAACCGCACCGCTCAATTGAATGCCATTGTCGTCACAGATGACGATAAGATTATCGAGCCGCCGGGCAGCGGCAAAATTGCACATTTCGTAAACTTCTCCTTCCTGGGCCTCTCCATCGCCCATGACAGCATATACCTTGGGCGGAATCTTGCGGGCAGACTGAGCCCGATGTTTCTCGGCCCAGGCCATACCTGCCGCCACGCCCACCCCAATCCCCAACGGCCCCGTACCATACTCCACGCCCGCCACCCTCCGGGTCACATGTCCCTCAAATGGCGAACCGGCCCGCCGAAAATCACGCAGCAGAGCGTCCCTATCGGCCACACCCAAACCGGCCAAAACACTATAAACCGCAGGCGAAACATGTCCGTTGGAAATTACCACCCGCTCCCCGCGCGGGGCAACAATGCCAAGGTAGAGCAAGGTCAAAAAATCGATTGAAGAAAGCGAACCGCCGGGATGACCACTCTGTGGCAAGCGCAGCATCTCCAGAATCATGTTCCTGCAGTCCTTGCTAAAAGCTTTTAACAAAGCTATTTCATGGCGATTGAGACGATTGCCCCAAGAGAAATTTTTCAGATCAGTTTTGAGCATCGGGCAGAAGTTAAAATCTGTCGCGTCAATTTTTTCGACAATTCCACACCGGGCTGATCATAGGCGTCCAGATCGAACAACTCGGCCAGAAAAGAAACGGAGGCCTCAAGAATTACCAGCATTTCGCCCAGCGTCGCGGCATCAAGCCTGTCCATTGTCATGGTGATCACGGGACGCTGCCGCGTCACCAGAGCCTCCAGGGTACCTCGCCGCTCGGCCTGAAAAAGCTCGCCAAAAGTTACGCCACGAAGATAATCAAATTGACCAGGCTGCTCCAACCCGCTCCAGCGTCCGTTATATGGTATCGTCAAATCCCGCCTGGGCTTGGCCACATCCAGAAGCAAATAGATTTTATCATCCGGACCCTCCAGATAAAGCTGATTTTGTGAATGCTGATCTGTCACGCCAAGCGCCCCAAGCGGCGTCAGACCGGCGTTGACCTTCTGCCCCCGTCGATTCAATTCTTTGCCGATACTTTCAGCCAACAGCTGCCGATACCAGTCGGAAAGCCAGCGCAATTTTTGCGAGTAGACATAAAAAACCTGCTGACTGCGACCTTTCCTGGCCAGCAGATATTGAGCAGCGGCCAGGGCAAAGGCAGGATTCTTCGCCACCGGATTCCCGCGAAAAACACGGTTTCTGCCAACTCTCGCCCCCCTGAGCAGCTGATCAACGGATATGCCAACCAGGGCTGCCGGCAAAAGTCCCACCGCCGAAAGCACGGAAAACCTTCCTCCCACGCCCTCCGGCAGGTCAAAAGTGACCAGAGAACTTTTTTCCGTCGAGATTTCACCAGCCAAACGGCGCAGCCAGCCGATATGGGGATCGGTTACAAAAACAAAATGTTTTTGCCAGTCAGGCACCCGACGAGCCACCTTTTTTTGGAAATAAAGAAACTGGGCCACGGTTTCGGGCGTAGCACCGGATTTGCTGATCACCAGAAAAAGCGCCCGCCGATAATCAATGTTGGACTCAAAATCGACCAACAAAGCAGGATCGACATTGTCCAGCACGGTCAGTCGCGGCCAGCTAGCGCCAGCGCCATGACCCGACCGGTCAGAAAAAAGCGGCCGCAAAGCGGTATCCAGGCAAATCGCCCCCAGCGCCGATCCGCCAATGCCCAAAACAACAACATCATCAAATTTTCCCTTTACCTCGCGCGCATAGACTTTGATAGCGCGCAACGTCCGTCCGTCATCAAGCAGGCGCAGATAGTCGGGCGGCCGCTTTTTGAAATTGGATATCAGCCCCCCGGCACGTTCGAGAACACGCCTCCATTCAGACTTTGCAATTCCGCGGGCAGCAGGAATTTTCGACAAATATTCAAAATCAGCTTTGATCATTTATTTTTGTTTATCCTTGACCTTTTCCCAGTCGGCCAAAAACTGGGCCAACCCCTTTTCGGTCAGGGGATGGACAAACATCTGCTCGAGAATTGCCGGCGGGATGGTTACAATCCCGGCACCGGCACGGGCCGCCTCTGCCACATGCTCGGGATGTCGAATCGACGCGGCCAACACCTTGGCACCCCAGCTGTTGATGCGAAAAACCTGCACCATATCACGAACCAGGGACATGCCATCCTCGGAAATGTCATCCAGGCGGCCCACAAAAGGACTAACCAGATCGGCTCCGGCCTTGGCAGCCAGTATCGCCTGGTTAATGCTGAAAACCAGAGTCATGTTCACATGGATACTTTCTCCTGTTAGCGTACGACAGGCCTTGATACCATTCATTGTCAGGGGAAGTTTGACAAACACATTGGGAGCCCAGCCAGCATATGTTCGGGCTTCGTCGAGCATTCCCTGATAGTCGGTAGCCAGCACCTCAGCGCTTACCGGCCCATCCACCACCGCACAGATTTCTTTGATTCTTTTCTCAAGTGAGACGCCTTCCTTGGCAATCAACGATGGATTGGTGGTAACTCCATCCAACAAACCGTAGGAGGCATATTTTTTGATCTCCTCAAGATTGGCCGTATCGAGAAAGATTTGCATATAATTCTATTTTTATTTTCAGCTGTAAGTTTAAGGGAAAAAGCCAAAAAAACAAAGACGTGGTTGCAATTTTGAAATTATGAGTTAAAATCATCACGTGTCAACATAATGCCAGCCACCCCATGCATAAACCACTTGAACAAGCCGTATCAATCATGGCCAACTCCCAGCGCATACTGGTCATTGACGACGACGACCTTTTGAGAAGAACTATCGTCAGACTCCTCAGCCATATTCACGATGACGTCATCCAGGCCGCCAACTTTCAGGACGGCGAAAAAGCATTGAGGGAATTGCCGCCCCGGGGACTGGTCATCTCCGATCTTGAACTCTGTTCCGGTCTGATACCGGAAGAAGGTTTGGTACTGGCCAGAAACAGCTTCGAACAAAGAAAAGCGCTGCGACAAGGTTTCATCCTACAGACAGGCGCAAGGGATCACAAGATCATTCAACTTATAACCGAGGCCTTGAGAGACGGCGTAATCGACAAATACATGGAAAAGCCTTTAAGCGCGCCGGCCCTTTTCACAAATGTCGAGGAAATGCTCAGCCGCAGCCGGGAATAAGGCAGATCAGTTGTCCCACTTCCAGTGCACCACTTCGGGTAAATCAACCCCGTGCTCGATTACGTATTTTTTGTGCTCCAGTAGTTTTTTCTGATATTTCTTGACCAATGCTCGAGCCTTGCGGGCATATTTGGCATTGTTGATGCCGGCACGCTGCAGGGCGTCAATGACCAAATGAAAACGGGAAGTTTCATTTCTCACCTGCATGTCAAAAGGAGTGGTGGTTGATCCCTCCTCATCATAGCCGTGCATGCAGAAACGATCGGCATGCGGATGACCGAAAAGAAGCTTGCGGATGGTAATGGCATAGCCATGAAAATTGTAAATAATCGGCTGGGTTTTACCAAAATACTGCTCAAAAAGTTCCACATGGGCGTTATCCAACGGGCGATCGGCGGTTCCCAAACCCAGGGACGTCAACTCGCTGACACAGACAAAGCGTGTCTTGAACTCGGGAATCTCATGTCGCAAAATATCAACGGCGGCAGCCACTTCCTCAATCATATAGTCGCCCGTCGCCGCAAACACCACATCGGGATCCTTGGTCCCATCCGGATCAATCCAGTCCCAAACCATCACCCCGTCGGCAAACTGGCGACGGGCTTCCTTCACACTCAACCACTGTGGCAGATCGGTTTTACCGGCCACCACCACATTGACCCGGTTGCGGCTCTTCAGATTCTGCTCCCACGTGACCATCAGACTGTTGCCATCAGGCGGGAAATAGACCGAGACAAAGTCGCCGTGACGCTCGAGGGCATTGCTGATAAAACCAACGTTCTGATGTGAAAAACCATTATGCTCCTGGCGCCAGCAATTGGAGGTAAGCAGATAATTGAGCGAAGCAATCGGTTTACGCCACTTGATTCTTTTGGCCTGCTTAATAAATTTACAATGCTGATCGATCATACTGACGTTGACCATGGCAAAAGATTCATAAGAGGCGAACATGCCATGACGACCGGTCAATATATAGCCCAAAAGATGGCCCAGCATCGTATGTTCGGAAAGCAATTCACTGACTCGCCCGCTGGTGAAGATGTTTTCATCTTCAGGTTTAACAGGCCAGAGATACTCCCGGCCACCGCCCTCAAACAGTTTACCCATTTTATTGGAAGCCGTCTCATCCGGGCAAAAAAAGCGCAACGACCTGTTTTTCTTCTTATCTTCTACAAAAACCTGATTGAGCCAGTCGGTGGCGATTCGGGTATTTTGGCCCATCACTTCACCATGTTCCCCACGGAATTCAAATTTCTCCGGCCGCGGCATAGACAGGTTTTTTACCATTCTACCACCATAAGCATATTTACACTTGCCCATACGCAAATCCCCCTTGGGTAAATACTTCATCAGTTTTGGCAACGGACGCCCTTTGCCGTCTACCAGCGTGCGGATTTTGTAGGATTCCAGCCAGCCTTTCAAGGCCCGAAACTGTTCGGGATCACCAACAGGATCACCGAGCGGAATACCATGCGAGCGAAAATTATCCTCAATCCGTTTCCCGGCAATATTGCGGACACAGGTCCAGCCCTTCATTGAACGCAGAACAATCATCGGCCATTTGACGCGCATGACCTTTCCCTCCTCACGGGCCAGCCGCCAAATTTCCTGAATATCACGATAAACCTCGTCCATTTTACGGGCCATTTCCTCGTGTAAAACATCCGGATCCCCTTCCACTATATATGGCTTATAGCCAAAACCTTTAAACAGATCCGTCAGCTCTTCATTGCTCATCGTGGAATAGACGGTGGGACTGTTAATTTTGTAACCGTTGACATGTAAAATCGGCAACACGGCACCCGATTCGGCGGGATTCAAAAACTTGTTGGAATGCCAGGAGGCGGCCAAGGGACCGGATTCGGCCTCGCCGTCTCCAATCACGCAAAAAACCACCAGTTTGGGATTGTCCATCACCGCGCCATAAGCAGTCGACAGGGAATAGCCCAACTCCCCGCCCTCCAGTATTGAACCAGGCACATCGGGCGTGACATGGCTGGGCAATTTGTAGGGCCAGGAAAAATCCTTGATCAGCTGCCCCATGCCTTTGCCGTCATGACTGTATTGACGATAAAAATCACTCATCGTTCCGTCCAGAAAACTGCTGGCCAGAATGGCAGGCGCACCGTGGCCGGGACCGGTGATAAAAATCGCCTCCTGTTTGTAGCGGCTGACCAGAAAATTGGCGTGGGCATAAATAAAGTTCAAACCCGGTACCGTACCCCAATGGCCCAAAATGCGCTCTTTGATTTGATCGCGATCAAGAGGCTTCTCCATCAGAAAATTATCTTTCAGATAAAGCGAAGCCGCCCCCAGATAATTGGTATAGGCGTGTACATCCTTAAACCACTGCAGCTGTTCCGCCGTCAAAAATTTCTTTTTGTTTTTAACGGCTTTTGCTTTAACCTTGGCCATGATCAATGTGTTAATTTTTGTTTGAACAGATTATAACAGAACACTTCCGGCGATGCACCAAAACTTTTGGCAAAAACTTGAAAGACCAATTCTAGGACTGGCTCCAATGGACGGAATCACCGACTCGGCCTTTCGGCAAATGGTACTGCGCCATAGCCGGACAACCGCGCCATCGAACGAACAACCACGGCTGCCAACCGTCCTTTACACTGAATTTACCACTGTCGAAGGACTGGCCCACGGGGCAGCCAAACCGCTGCTACCATTTCATTACGATCAGCTGGAACATCCGATTGTCGCCCAGGTTTTCGGTACCAATCCAGAAGCTTTTTACCAGGCCTGTTTCATCATCGCCGCCCTGGGTTTTGACGGTATCGACGTCAACATGGGCTGCCCCTCCAAAAGCGTCTCCACCCATGGAGCCGGTGCCGGTCTGATCCGCACTCCCGAACTGGCCAAAGAAATTCTGCGCGCCTGCCGGCGCGCCACCATCGACATAGCCGCCGGCCGCAGCGCGGCGGAGGCCGGCGTCCATCCGGACATCGTCGCCTGGCTGGAAAAACGCTCGCCGCACGCAACCGGCGCACTTGATGACAGCAAACGCTCGCCCCTGCCAATATCAGTCAAAACCCGCCTCGGCTATGACCGCCCAATCACCGAAGAATGGATGAGCCATCTGCTCGAAACCGAACCTGACTGCATCACCCTGCACGGCCGCACCCTCAACCAAATGTACAGTGGCCGGGCCGACTGGGACGAGATCGGCAAAGCCGCCGCCCTGATCCATCAAGAAAGACCGGAAACGGTTTTTCTCGGCAACGGCGACATCGACAGCCTCCACGATGCCCGCCAAAAAACCGCCGACTACAAACTGGACGGCGTCCTGGTGGGCCGCGCCACCTTTGGCAACCCCTGGTTTTTTGGCGGGCACCAGCCAACACCGTCAGAACGGCTGGCCGCCGCCGCGGAGCATGCTGAGCTGTACGAAGCGATTTTCGGCGGCGGCCCCAAAGTCTTTGCCCCGATGAAAAAACATCTCGGCTGGTACTGCAAAGGCTTCCCCGGCTCCAAGGAACTGCGCCTCGAACTGATGGCCGCAGACAGCGCGGCCGAAGTAAAGGAAATCATCGACAACTGTCCACTTTTCAAACAGCCCTAAAGCAGCTATGCTCAAATCACCCTAAAACAAACACCCATGACAAGCTATCACCGCAAACACGAAACAACTCCCGTCGACAAAAATGCCGGCGCCAAACTACTCACGCTGGAAAAGAAAGTCCATCAGCAAAAAAAACTCGGCAAAGAAAAAACCCATCTTCCAGGTCAGAAAAAAAATGCCGGGAAAAAATAGCCTCACTCCTCCTCCCGCCCCAGTTTGCGACGCAAACGCGCATCCATGTGAATCATATCCCGCTCACCATAGCCGAAATAATGGGCGATTTCATGCATCAGCACCTCCTGAATCAGCGCCTCCAGGTCGCGCCGGTCCCGGGCATAATGCAAAATATTTTTTTGATAGAGCGTAATCTTTGAAGGCTGCACTCCGTGAAAAACAGAAAAAGGCGCGATTTTCGGCACCCCCTCATACAGTCCCAGCAAAGTCCGCCCATCGCGCGCGGCCCGCCCGGTCGGCTCGTCCTCGATGGTCAGAGCGATATTCTCCAGGGCGTCCTTGAATCTGGCCGGGATTTCCCGCTCATAGATCTCCCGCACCAGGGCGGCGAATTCTTCACTGTCCATTTCCACCATGCCAATTGACTTAATTTGTTCCCAGAGCCTAAAGTAGTCACGAATCAGTTTCCAAAATAGCATCAATGCCGGAAATTTTCTACCGCGGCACCCCCCTGCCACTGCAAATCACCTACCACAGCCTGAAAAAATCGCGCCTGGAAATACTGCCCGACGCCGCGCGGGCCACCCTTTGCTATGATCTGAGCAGCCGCCAGCAGCGCGAACAGTTGAAAATTCTCACCGAACAGCTCTACCGCCGCTCCACCAAAAACATCATCGAAGAAACCCTGCTGCTGCTGAAAGCCTTCGCCCCGCGCCAGATCAACGCAGTGCGCTACAAAAAAATGCGCTCGCGCTGGGGCTCGGCCTCCGCCAGCCACAATCTCAATTTCAATATTGACCTGGCCAAGCTGCCCCTGCCCGTCCAGCAGTACATCGCCATCCACGAATACTGCCATCTTTTCGAAATGAACCACTCCCCCAAATTCTGGGCCCGAGTAGCTGAATTTGACCCCCGTTACCGCGAACACCGCCGCGAACTACGCCGCCTGGAAAAGAGCTGGCGTTCTGATTCATCCACAGCATCATCCACATCATCTGCTGGAGACGATCCTCCTTCCAACCACAGACGCGGTATTTTCAGCCACCTGATTCGACCCAAATAATTGTTGCCGATTTTCCAAAATTCTGTAAAATTCACAACCGTAAAGTCTGCGCGCTCAGACCGCCTACACCTCCTGCACATCACGCGGTATTGGTTCAATGGTAGAATGCGGCCTTCCCAAGGCTGAGACACGGGTTCGATTCCCGTATACCGCTCCATTCAAGAGAATCTCTATTTTCTCAGGAAAATCAACTTAAGGGCATAAGCCATCAGAGCCACGAAGAACAGCAATGGCAACCACAAGGAAACTAGGCCCACGGCCAACTTCCCGTTATAGATATTTTCAGCAAAAACCAATAAGAGCGTCATGCTCATCCATAATAGCAGTCCCCGCAGGATAGTTTTTTTCAACTTCCAAAACCTGAATTTAAGTCTCTCAACCCTTAAATCAGGAAAAGTTTTAAACTGCTCTTCCATCCTCATATTAAAAAGCAACCCCAGGGCCCCCAGGTTTTCCGGATAAATATAAATACAGGGGATTTTGTTGTCGGCATAAATCTTCATTTTTTCAATATAACCACTCTTGTCATCAGCTACATTCCACCTGCCCAAGAACTCCAAATAAACCCTGTACTGTGGAAGATAAAAATCTGCCACACGATAATTTTTCGTATCACCTTTCAGGTTAGGGAGCTGAACCTGCGGTATAAACTTGATGTTCTGATCTTCCAAATAATATTCAATGACTTTCTCTCCCTCAGTCCCTTGATAATTTTTATCCATAAAAAAAGTATTAGTAATCGCACACACCATAACAATATTTTCCCCCTGACAGTCAAAGCAAATTCATGTTAAAATATTGGGAAAAGATAATTTCCCCACCCCATGCAGACGCTCAAAAACAGTGAAAACATGCGCCGCCCCCGCGCCAAAAAACAGACCCGCCGCGATATCGACCAGGCCGGCGATGAAATCCGCGCCGCCGAGCGTGACGCCGTACTGGCGGCGCTCGAACAGCGCGTACTGGATTTGGACGCCCCGCAGAAAGCCCTCACCGGCCGGCCACCCGAAAAGTACGCCCTGGAATCCGGCATTCCACTGGACGAACTGTTCCCCGAGGACGCGCGTATCCTTAATATCGGCGATCCCTGGCAGAAACTGGACCTCCCCGGCGTAACCAGCATCGATTATGAATCCGGTGAAGAAGCCGAATTTGTGCATGACCCCGAAGCCTTCCTGGGTTGGGCACCGGAAGCCTTCCAAACCCTGATCAACATTTTTGAAAGTTACCAGGAAACCAAAGATCTGGCTACAAAACTGGCGCAATACTTTGATCAGTTAAAACGCGAAGGCATCGACAGCTTCGACCGCGTCGGACAAAACATCATCACACTGACTTCGGAACTGCCCAAAGAAAACCCGATCCGCACAGTCGGCGATCACAGCGAAATCATGCTTACCGTCGATCTCTGGCACACCATGCAAAGACTGGGGCGGGGGCTGCGCGACATCTGGCTGATCGACACCGTAATCGAGCCGAAGATCCGCGAAGAAAGAGTGGCGCGCAATCTGGCCGGCAAACATCTCAGCGTGGAAGAAGAAAAAAGAATCCGCGACAGCATTATTCACGACAACCGCTTCGTGCGCCGGATGAAACAGGCCGATTTGATCAAGGCCGCCTTCCCCAACGTGCCCTTCGACAATCACAGTTTTGACCGCATTACGGCCAGCTGGTCAATTTCCACCCATGTTTTTCCGGTTATGTCGAACATTGATTTCCGCATTTACTGGGAAGAAATCGACCGTCTGCTGAAAAAAGACGGCATCTGCATGATGTGGCCGATTTACACGCGTTCCGATTTTGGCTTTGAAAATATCTCCTCAATGTCCGACAGCCTCTATGAATATTACTCCAGCGGCGGCGACGCCTGCCTGGTCATCTTCGACGAGGACGGGAACAAATCAATCGTCTGGGTAGACCAGGCCGGTTTCACCGGAGCCATTGACGACGCTGCCACACTGGTAATTTTCGCGCGCGGCACGTCCAGCGAAACCAAAAACCGCTTCATCGAAAAAACACTCGCCTTTAACGAAACCAAGGCATCGACGGACGATGAATTTTCCACCACAGCATCGCTACCCGACGACACCGACACATCAAACTAAGCCCCGCCACACCCCGACCCACCGTCGTACATTTTTGCATATTTTGCCCAGCGGTCATTTGACAAAATAGCTGTGCTTTTTACCCCCCGCTTCTATATCGCTGCACCAGCCGATCCCCGGCATGCGCCAACAGATGATGCCCCGCGCAAAGCGGCTTGAGGTGGCGCGGATCGTGGCTGCGCGTCGCGGCAAAACCTTTTTCATGGTGCAGATTTACCGCCTGCCTGTGGCAATCGGGCATGCTGCAGCGCGTACCGTATTGCTGCCGCAGAACGCGTCTGATTTTTACGGGGACATATCGGGTGACTGGTTTGCCGGAAAATGGTTTCTGGTCTGCCTGCCCCAGCGCCAATTTGTCTTTTTCCTCCGCGATTTCCCGCCCCCTCCGCTCCAGCGCGCCGCGCAGAAAAGCGTTTAGATCGATGCCCTGGGCCTGCATTTCCAGCAGTTGCCCCTCCACATCCGCGTCCAATTTCAGCGCTTGCCCGGTCTGCGCGCGCAGACTTTTACTGCCATCCGTCGGCTGCCGCAAGCCATTTTCATTTTTGTAATCGCGCACAAAAACTTCCACCGCCGCCTGTGACAAAGTAGCAATTTTTTCCGCCAGCTGCCCGTGATTTTCCACCGTGGCGATGGACACCACGCGCACCAATTTGTTGACGCTAATTTGGCCTGTCGTAAGCGCCTGGTGCAGGATCGGCTTATCACCCAGACGCCGCTCCAACCGCAACACCACGTCCACCTGTTCATGGCTCATCCCGACCAATTGCGCGGCGAAATGATAAATCGAACCGTAGCCGCGGCGCTCGTAGAGCCGTCTTTTGTCAACCTCCGGCAGCAGCCCGGCGAATTTCCGGCGCGCCGCCAGCGCGGCCGCGCCGTATTCTTGGCAGAGCCTGTAAATCTGTTTGTCCGTATAGGTGGCGTAATTCATGCGCGGCGGATTAATTTTTGTTATGTCTAAATTATATTTTGCTAAAGCCATTAATCAACTATTCGGGCTTGCGGGCGGCTGTCAAGTTGCAGGCTGGTCGCCGCAGCGGGAAGCCAAAAAGCGGGAGCGACGGGGACGGGCAGCGCGCCGATATGTTGAAATCATAGTCATTTCGCATAATAGCCCGCGCTGGCTGTGCTATCGAGCGGCTGGGGCGAGCGGCTGGCGCGGTCGGCGGAGCGAAAACAAGAAAAAAGTCTGCGCGCGCAGACTTTTTGGCCGTTGGTCGGCTTTTACAAGCGGATTGGCTGGTGGCGACGACGGCGGTGAGGTCGCCGCATCTGTGCCGGCGGATAAGCTGGAACCGGCGGACGGCTATGCGATAGCGCGGCAGGAGCGCGCGGCGGCTGGCGGTTGCGCTATCCGAGCAGCTGGTGCCGGCGGGAGTCCGAAGCGGGCGCGCTATCCGCGCGCCTGAAACGGCCGGTGGGAGAAGCGGCATCCGACCCTACTCCCCTTCTCCCTCCGATGTTTCACCCGCCTTAATCACGGAAGTATGTATCGCGTTCGACAACATAGTCGCCTCCAAATCCGGCACGGCCTCCAGACGACAATCACGCAACTCGCATTCCAGGGTATAAAGCACATGCAAATCTTCCCAAAGCTGGTCTTTTGCCGCCTTGAGACGATGATATCTCTGCATTTCCACCTGATATTGTTTCTTTTTCAAAGCATACAATCCATCCGTAACTTCCGCATCGGCATCTTCACCAATTCGAGCATCGGGCAAAAGAGGTGGCTGAGGACAAACGGGAACAACCAATTTCTTGCCTTCAAACAAATCCTTGTGAACCTGTTCCAAGGCACCATGAATATAAATTCTCAACATCTCCAGATCTGCCGGAGAAAAGCACAACACGGCCTCCCCCAATACGGGCACGCGGCCCAAATCCTCAGGTCTGAGTCCGGCCAAAGCCTCCACTAAAGTTCGCGCAATATTTTCCGGCAAAGCGGTTTTCATCGACTCAATCAAATCCTCTGATTGAGCATCCTCCAAGGCATGGTCTTTTTTAATCGACATGCACAGCCCTTAATAACTTTAAATAAGGGCTAATTATATACTATATTACTAGCATGTCAAAGCGCGCGGTACCACCGGCTTAATACGCCTTGGCGAAAATAATGCGCCGATCGGTTTCCGTACCGCATTTTATGCATTTGCCGGAAGTTTTTTCCAAATCAAACGGCATACAGCGGGTCGAAGCCTTGGTCTCTTCCTTGATCTGCTCCTCGCAAACCGCAGAACCGCACCAGTGAGAGACAATAAAACCCGGGACATCGGCTTCCAGCTGTTTTTTAAAGGCAGTATAATCTTCTATTTCGTGCATATTGGCCTCGCGGAAGTTCCTGGCTTTTTCAAATAGCGCCGTCTGAATAGCCTCCAAAAGCCCCGAAACCTGACCGGCCACCTGATCCAGCGGCAGATTTTGCTTGCTGCCGTCATCGCGCCGCACCACCACCACCTGACCGGCCTCCAGCTCACGCTCGCCCAGCTCAATGCGCAGCGGCACGCCCTTTTTCTCCCATTCGTAAAATTTCTCACCAACCGTCAGATGGTCGCGCGTGTCAACTTTAACCGCGCCCAGCAGACCGCCCGGGGCAGCCCCAGCCGTCACCGCAGCCCCCGCGCCACCCCCGACACTCACAGGGCCAACGCCAGCCAGCCCGGCAGACACCTCCCCAGCCAGTTTCGCCGCCGCCTCCAGCATCTGTGCCTTTTTGGCTTCGTCCTTCCAGATCGGCACAATCACCACTTTGACCGGCGCAATTTTCGGCGGCAGCACCAGCCCCTTATCATCGGAATGGCACATAATCAGCGCGCCCATCATTCGTGTGCTGACCCCCCAGCTGGTCGTCCAGCAATATTTCAGCTGCCCGTCCTGATCGGCAAATTTCACCTCAAAAACCTCCGCAAAATGCTGGCCCAGATTATGCGAAGTACCAGCCTGCAGTGCCTTGCCGTCCTGCATCATCGCCTCAATGGTAGTGGTATAGAGCGCTCCAGCAAACTTTTCCGACTCGGATTTCAACCCCTTGATCACCGGGATAGCCAGATATTCCTCGGCAAAAACGCGGTAAACTTCCAGCATTTTGGATACTTCGGCGTCCGCCTCTTCCTTGGTAGCATGAGCGGTGTGCCCCTCCTGCCAGAGAAACTCCGTAGTACGCAGAAAAGGCCGGGTACGCATCTCCCAGCGCACAATATTGGCCCACTGATTGACCAGCAGCGGCAAATCACGCCAGGAGGAAACCCAGCGCGAAAAGGTATCATAGATAATCGTCTCGGAAGTCGGACGAATGATCAGCTCCTCGGTCAGTTTGGCTTCCGGATCAACCACCACTCCCCCGTCCTGGGCCTTCAGCCGGTAATGAGTAACCACGGCGCATTCCTTGGCAAAGCCCTCCACGTGACTGGCCTCGCGGGACAGAAAGGACTTGGGAATCAGCAGCGGGAAATAGGCATTCTGATGGCCGGTTTCCTTGATCATGCGGTCCAGTACGGCCTGAAAATTTTCCCAGATGGCATAGCCATAGGGTTTGATCACCATGCAGCCCTTCACCGCCGCGTTCTCAGCCAGATCGGCCACTTCAATCACATCCAGGTACCATTTGGAATAATCCTCCGCCCGCGTGGTTATTTTCTTTTTGCTAGACATTGCGTTTATTTAAGATTTCAACGCCAATATCTATAGCAGATTCCCCGGTAATTGCCAAAAACAAAAGACCGGCAAAGGACGGCCGGACAATTACCATAATTATTATAAAGTCATGCTCAAATCCCTGGCCTGGCGCAGCACGTCCTGCCGGACCTGCGTGCGCAAATTATTGATGTTGTCCAGTTTGCGCCGCACCTCGCGCCGCTCTTCGCGGGTACCTTTGCCCATCACCAGCAGACCGTTCTGCCAGACTTTCTGCGGCTCAAAACGTTCCTTTAGCGGTATGCGCGGCGCAATAAAACCGTTTTGCGCCGACAAATGGCTGTTCAGATAGTTGCCAAATCTGACGGCCTCCTGCTGTTCACGGAAATAAAAACAAATTTTGGAACTGTCAGGATCCAGAATCACCTCGCCGGCCCGCGGACCGGAATGCATCATCTTGAAAACAAGCGGCCGGTTATACTCTCGGGCCAGACGGGCCACCTGTTTGGCCTGATCAATATACTGCTCCACACTGCGAATCTGCGGATGAACATAGAGACGATAAACCACGCCCCGATGAATATCGGGCGCTTCCGGAGAATTCAGCTGCATCCAATAGGCGTCATCGGGATAAGTGGTGAAAAACTGCCTGTACAGGACATGATTCGGTTTATCCCGCGTAATATTTTTGACAATTTTCGGTGACACTGCTTCCAGCTTCCGTAGTATGGGCAGGATATAAGTTGTGAATTCATCTTCCCCGGGCAACAGCATTGCACCCTGAAAAGAAAGCGGGTTGCCCCCCAAATAAAAACCGGCTTTCCATTTGTTTTCCGTGGCCGACCAGCGCAAAAGCCGCAGAAAAGTCTTCCCGTTTTCATCCCTGGAAAACTGCATATGTAGGGGCGGATCAGAGTCCGTCACCGTCTCCCTGGAAAAACAATGTCTTTCCAGTTCTTTCAGCTCGGCGCGCGTAAAACCGCTGATGCCGTTACTGCCCAGCTGCAGCATTACCTGCGCCCCTGGTGACAGACAGCTGGCTACATACCATAATTTTTTCAGCGCATCAGGCAAAGTGGAAATGTCCACCTGCCGCTCCATTGGTTCATTTGCCGCGTTTTCCTTCGGACCTCTTCGCATGGTGTTTGGATAAAAAAGAAACCTGCCTAATAACCGGCCAGGAAAGACTCCAGATGTTGCAGGGCCTTTTTGGCGGCCTCCACCTGCCCCCGAAAAAGAAAAAATTCGGATTTGGATTTCAGAGTGCTTTCGGCCAGCAGTACCATTCCCTGCAGATTGGGCAAGGCCGACTTCATGTTTTGAATCCTGTCCATATTTTTGGCCAGTCCGCCGCCATGCTGCGGGGGCTCGTCATAAATCACCTGTAAATCATCGTAATATAATTTCAGCTCGGCGTTGACATCCCGCAAGACCTTGAGCATAGCGCTAAAATCCGGAACCTCTTTGGCGTCCTCATAGCAACTCCGGTAATTTTCATAAATGGCCCTGTCCGGTTGCCGCTGTCTGTCCAATGTATGCATGGTAAAAAGAATTAATAGTATTCTCTATACCGTAACACATTTTCGTGCTTTTGTAAATTAGCCAGCGAAGGCCGCCGCCTGTTCCGGACGGATCGGACCGCGATGTTTAAAAACCGGCATACCCAGCCCCTTGACGCCGCGCCGGACAGCCCTGCGCAAAGCCAGCAAACCGCCAATATCGGCAAAATCTTCGCCACTGTAGGCCCCGGCATCCAAATTCACCCCTTCCCGCAGCAACATGCTCTGCAAATGGGAATGCAGGGCATTTCGTTCCAAAAAATGTCCGCTTTCGTGCCCGTCCACAAAAACATCCATGGTCGGATCCAGACCCTGTCGTTTGGCCACCACATAAGCCTGCTCTCCGGTACCCGGTATGTCGTGACGCAGACAATAACCGTTGGTATGCCTCAAATCCGGATATTCGGCCAAAACCATCTGACCGACGGCCGCCGCCACCAGCCTGTCTATCGGCGCTTCCAGCACCCCGCGCAAACGGGAACGATTCAAATCTATATAGCCATGAATGATCATGACCGTTTTCACCTGGTTTTCCACCAGCGAGGAAACTGCGCCGTCATTGCGGAACCAGACCCGGCGCGGCAGACTGACCGCCTCTTCCAGACCAGGCAAAACTACCGTGCCGCTGCTTTGAAAATATTGTTCGGGATTGTTGGTCATTTCACTTGTTGACAAGGGTTTATTCTGCTATATTTTGCATTAATTGTCAAAGTATTGTTTTTTAGTTTGCTTTACAAGCATCCATTCGCTAATATCCCTGCGCTATGAAAACCCTCTCCATCGCCATTATCGCTCACGTTGACCACGGCAAAACCACTTTGACCGACTTTCTGCTGCGCCAGGGAGGCGCCTTCAACACTCACGAAAAAGTGGAGGAACTGGTGATGGACTCCAATGATCAGGAACGCGAACGCGGCATAACCATCTTTGCCAAAAACTGTTCGGCCTACTATCAGGGTATCAAGATTAATATAGTGGATACCCCCGGTCATGCCGATTTCAGCTCGGAGGTGGAGCGCATCCTGAAAATGGTGGATTGCGTCATCCTTCTCGTGGATGCCAAGGAAGGCCCGATGCCCCAGACCAAGTTCGTCCTGGCCAAATCCCTCAAACTTGGCCACAAACCGATCGTGGTCATCAATAAAATAGACCGCAAGGACCAGCGCGCCGAAACTGTCGTGGATCAGGTCTTTGACCTTTTCGTCAAACTCGGCGCCACCGACGAACAGCTGGATTTCCCGATTATTTACGCCATCGGCCGCGAGGGAATCGCCAAATATGAGATGAAAGACGAGAGCCGCGATCTCACCCCGCTTTTTGAAACCATCCTCAAACACGTTCCCCTCTACAATGAAAGCCTGGCCGAAAAACCGCTGCAAATGCAGGTAACCAATCTGGGCTACGACGACTATATCGGTCGCATCGCCATCGGGCGCGTCAGCTGCGGCGTATTGAAAGTCGGTCAGAGCGTCACCGTCTGCAAAACCGACGGCAGCCACAAAAACACCCGCATCACCAAAATCTATACCTACGAAGGTATCCGCCAGACGGAAGTGCAGCAGGCCGAAGCCGGTGAAATCGTCGCCGTGGCCGGCATCCCGGACATCACCATCGGCGAGACCATTGCCGACCCCGCCAATCCCGAAGCCCTGCCCCTGCTGCAGATCGACGAACCGACCCTCTCGATGAATTTTCTGGTCAACAACTCCCCTTTCGCCGGCACCGAAGGTAAATTTGTCACCACCCGCCACATCAAGGACCGCCTGGACAAGGAACTGCAGACCAATGTCGGTCTGCGCGTCGAGCCAATTCCCGGCACCGACGGCTACAAGGTGTCCGGCCGCGGCGAGCTGCATCTGTCCGTACTGATCGAGTCCATGCGCCGCGAGGGCTTCGAGCTGCAGGTTTCCCAGCCCGAAGTAATCATCAAAGAAATTGACGGCCAAAAATGCGAACCAATTGAGCAGCTGGTTATCACGGTACCGGAAGAATTCGTCGGCACCGTCATCGAGAAACTTGGCCAGCGCAAAGGTGAAATGAAAGACCTGCAGACCGAAAACGGCATCACCCGGCTGGAATACGAAATCCCCACCCGGGGACTGCTTGGCTTCCGCTCGGAATTCATCATGGACACGCGCGGCGAGGGGCTGATGGATCACAACTTTCTCAAATATGACCAGCACAAAGGCTATTTGGGAGAACGCATGAACGGAGTTCTGATTTCCGGTGAAGACGGGGCGGCCGTTGCCTTCGCCCTCTGGAATCTCCAGGAAAGAGGTACTATTTTTGTCAAACCGACCACAAAAGTCTATACAGGCATGATCATCGGCGAAAATTCCCGGCCGGAAGACCTGGTGGTCAATCCCTGCAAAGCCAAACGCATGAGTAATATGCGTACCTCGGGGGCGGACGAAGCCATCAAACTGATTCCACCGCGAGAAGTTTCGCTGGAAAGTGCCCTTGAATACATTCAGACCGACGAACTGGTCGAAGTGACCCCGAAATCAATCCGCCTGCGCAAAAAACTGCTCACCGAAAACGAACGCAAGCAGGCCAGCCGCGCCAAGAGTTGAATCCAAGCCGCGCCCCCCGCCACATCGACAGTGCCGCCAACTTCCACCACCCACTTCCACGCCCCAGATAATTGTGCTATAATATGCAGATTATTGCAATTATCGGCATATGGCCACTCCCATCACCACCACGGACAATATTCCGGTCGGCAACAACGGTTCCAACGGCAATATTGACTTTGCCAATCTCGGCCCCTATGTCCTGACCAAATTTATCGACGTACTGACCGCCGCCCTGATCATCGTCGTAGGCATATTTTTAATCCGCTACAGCAAGAGATACCTGCGCAAACTTGCCGTCGAACACGAACAGCAGAAAACCGCCCTCAACCTTTTCGAAAAACTGGTCACCGGTTTTATCATCGTTATCTCAATTACCCTGGCCCTGCGCACCGTGGGCATCGACATGACTTTGCTGGTCAGCGTTACCATTCTCGGCCTCAGTTACGGTCTGCAGGACATCATCAAAAATTACGTGGCTGGCATATTGATCATGTTCAAATCTCCTTTCAAAATCGGTGACACCATCACCATCAAAAACTTCACCGGCAAAGTCGACAAAATTGACTTTCAAGCAACCTCTCTCCGCACCTTTGACCAGAAGGACGTCACCATCTACAACAGCGACGTAATGACCCAGTCCATCGTCAATTTCTCCCGAGCCTCTATACGACGTCTGGAAATTGTGGTCACGCTCGGTTACGGTTCCGACCAGGTAGCCGCCTTCAAAGTATTCGACCAAATTCTCAGAAATCACCCCAGCATTCTCAAAAAACCCTCACATAAAATCGTCTTCAAAAAATTCACCGAAACCGGTATCACTTATTCACTTCGCGGCTGGGTCAGCTACCCCTGCAATCTGCTGGCCATCAAATCGGACCTGGCCCTGCAACTCAGCCGGGCCTTCGACGAAGAAGATATTTACATACCTTACGGCAAAAGCGTGGAGCTCGATAACGACTACAGCATGACCGATAAGCGCAAAGCCCGCATCGCCGAAACCCACCAAAACCCCGTCTTCAACGTCAATGCCACTCTTGGCCTACCCGGCGACGCCGAACTGATCGATTACGAGGAACTGGAGTAATCAGCCGGAATGATTTGACTTTTCACCTACTCTTCGCTTTAATAAGGCAGCTTTTCGCATGTAATTTTCCCATCCAATATGTCCAACAAGCACATCAATCATCAGCACGGCCTGCACACCATGAATGAAACCAGACCCAAGAGCAAAGTTTCCAAGAAACTCAACAAGGCCAAAGCTAAAACCCGCAAAGCCCCCCTGCTGGCAGCCCTGCAGGAAGCCCGCTATGGCCAAAAGGCTGAAAAAGTCAAAGCCGTCCGCGTCTCCAAAAAAACCCGGGCCGCCGACAAAGTCGCCCAAAAGGCCAAATCCACTGCCACCAAATCGGCAAAAAAATCCCCCGCCAAAACCGCCAAAGCCGAATAAGCCCGGCTCTTTTCACTTATCAGTAAGCGCAAAAAATGCTATAATTATCTGATTAATTATCTTTTTTGCGTACTGTTGAAATGGGAAATGACATCAATCAAATCATCTTCCGCCTCTTCATCGGCGCGGTTATCGGGGCTATCGTCGGACTGGAAAGAGAAAAAAGCATGCAGATCAATCAGGAAAAAAGCCCCATTGGCGTACGTACTGACATTTTGATCGGGTTATTTGGGGGAGTAGCCCTTTACCTCAGCCAAATTGTCAATCCCTGGGTCTTTCTGATTTCCTTTTTTGCCGTGATCGCCTATAGTTTCGTGCCGTTGACCCGCCAGAGCAGCAGCGGCGAAAAAATGATGAGTTACAAAACCGCCATCAGCTCGGTAATAGTTTTTTTAATGGGAGCACTGGCCTTTCACGGAGAAATCCAGATTGCCCTGACCGTGGCGATCATTACCACCTTCGTCCTCTCGCTCAAATACACCCTGACCAAATTTATCGTGGGCATCTCCTATACGGAGCTGATCGACGCGGTCAAATTTCTGATCATCGCCTTTATCATTCTGCCTTTTCTGCCCAACCAGGCCTTTGACCAGAGCATTATCGGCTTTTTCGAACCGGATACCTTTGTCAAACCGCTCGACACCAACATCATCAACCCCTATCGCATCTGGCTGCTGATCGTCATCATTAGCGGAATTAACTTCCTGGGCTATATCCTGGTAAAAATTTTCGGACGACACAAGGGCTACAGCCTGACCGGGCTGATCGGAGGCTTCTATTCCAGCACCGTCACTTCACTCAATCTGGCCACCACCAGCAAGGCGCATCCGGACCTGGTTTATCCTTTCGTGGCAGGGATACTGCTGGCCTGCGGCACCAGCTTTTTCAAAATGTTCGTATTGATTCGCACACTGAACACCGCCCTCTTCGACCGGCTCTTTCTGGGAATGCTGGCCATGTGCGCCTATCTCTTATTAGCCGGCGGTATTTTTCACTATATCGGTGAAAAAAAGCGTCGCGGCAAAAAACAAACCGCCCAAAAAGAATTGGTCCACGTCAAATCGCCACTCAATCTGAAAAGTGCTTTTAAACTGGCTGGTTTCGTCCTTCTGATCATGCTGGCGGCCAATCTGATCCTGCGCTATGCTGATGTAACCTGGTATTACGCGCTGGCCGGACTAATGGCCTTTTTTGCCGTTGACGATCCGGTGATTATTTCCACTGCCGACATGGCCGGCAAAGTGCTGACACTGGATACCGCCAAGAACATCATTCTGGGAGTAATCCTGCTCAACTTTCTGCAAAAACCGGCCACGGCCTGGTTCTTTGGCAACAGAAAAATGCTCAAACCCCTGGTACTCGGTTTTTTGGGGCTGGTGCTTGTCACTGTCGGAGGCCTGCTGTATCTTTAGGCGGAACAAATTAACCGCCAAGCTATGGCACCTTTTTGGCGCCACACAAATAAAAAAAAGCATCAACCGGCCGGCACACGACAGAACGCACACAAAAAACGCCGGACATTTGGACGCGCCTCCATCGCCCAAACCGCCAGTCCCTACAGCGGCCAGCAAAACCTCTTCAGCGGCAAAGCACGCAAGGGCCGGCGCCGCCGTGGCACCACCGGCGCCGGCCGGATGGCCGCCCCTCCGTCACGCCTGGGCCCGGGCAAATTCTCGCGTCTCAAAAAAATACTCCTGGCCCTGCCGCTGCTCGCCCTCACGGGCGGCCTGATTTATTTCGTTTTCTTTACCGACTACTTTCTCATCGACGAATATCGAATATATGATGAGGGTACCGAAATCACTTCCGACCTGGAACTCAATGAACTGGTCAGACTACAACTGCGCGACCAGAACATCCTTTTTTTTGACGAATCCCTGCTGCAAAACGAACTGCTTAAACTTCACCCCGAGTACAGCAGCGCGAGCATCAAAAAAATTCTACCTCAAACCATCGAATTGGAACTGGAAAGATTCCCCATCGCAGCCAATATTATCGACATCATCGAAGGAGCGGATGGCCTGCGAATCCAGAAAAAATATCTGATCAACAGTCGCGGCATGATCATCATGGAAAACGACGAAATTCCAGACCTGCCCTATATCCGCATCAATACCAGCCAGGCACTGGGGCTAAATGCCTATCCCCTGGACCAGGCCAAGCTGGACTACATCATCAACCTGGTCAAGGTTTTCGAAGAGAAATTCGGCATCAGGGTTGTCGAAGCAGTCTACCTGAAAGCGGCACGAGAAGTGCATTTGCGCACCGAAAAAGACTTTGACGTCTGGTTTGATCTGGGCAAAGACATGCTTTCGCAAATTGACAAGCTCAAAAGGGCACTGCCCAAACTGGATATTTACAAAACCCCCCTGCAATATATAGACTTGAGAATATCCGGTAACAATGCGGAAAAAGTAATCTTTAAACGCAGATAGCATGACCTGGGCTTTTCTTGGCATACTGATCGGCACAATCATCGGACTGACCCTCAATTTTTCCATTCCGATCGAGTTGACCAAATACACCGCCGTGATCATCATGGGAGTACTGGACGCCCTTTTTGGCGCCATCCGCGCCGAAACCTCAAATGACCAGTTCGACGGTATCATTTTCATCACCGGCCTGGGCTTCAACATCGTATTGTCCGTCCTGATCACCGTACTGGGCGACAAACTGGGGCTGGACCTCTATCTGGCCGCCGCTTTTGTCTTTACCTTCCGAATCTTTACCAATGTCGGCGCCACCCGCCGCTACCTGCTCGACCATTATCTGGCCAAAACCCGCAAAACAGGCTGATCCGGCCCCAAAAATTGACCTTGGCAAAATCGGATTTTTTGGCTTTTCTAATTGTTCAAAGGGCTGTTTTTTGCTATAATGAATTGAACTAACAAAAATAAAAAAATATCACATGACCAAGTCATCGAAAATCGCCCTGATCAGGGAAATTCTGGACAGTGCCGAAGCTTCCATCCGCTCGGCCAGACAAATGCTCAGCGAAATGGCGGGTGAAACAGGCAACAGCCAAATCGCCAAAATGGCCGAGAAAGTCGGCTCGCATAAACAGGTCGGCGAGCAACATATCATCGAAGGCAGCTTTGACGGACAAAACATGATCGGGCCGGACGCCCGCGTCTATTCGGTGCCGGCCAACTACGCCTCCAAATCCAAGCTGGTTCCCGGAGACATCCTCAAACTGACCATCACCGCCGACGGCACCTTTCTCTACAAACAGATCGGTCCGGTGGAACGCAAAAAAATAGTCGGCACGCTCACCTATGAAGACGGACAGTACCGCGTCATGGCCAACGGACGTTCCTACAAAGTCCTCCTGGCCTCCGTAACATATTTTAAAGCGGAAATCGGCGACAAGATCACCATCCTGGTTCCGGAAACCGGTGACAGCGACTGGGCGGCAATCGAAAACGTCCTGCCACATTTCGACGAAGAAGCCAATCCCGACGACTTCAAACTTTAATTTCCATCCGGCAATTACTTCGCCACAGGAAAGATACTTGGCAAAAAAATAAATATTCAAACCAAAACACGCATCATGGCTCAATTGGACAAAATCTTCAAAACAGCGGTTCAGTACAAGGCCTCCGATATCTATATCACCACCGGCAGCAAACCTGTGCTGCGCATCAACGGCGATCTGGTTTCCATCGAGGAGCACCCGGTACTGTCTAAAAAAATGGCCGAAGACTATCTCGCCGAAATACTCACTCCGCCGCAGCGGGAAGAATTCTCACGCCGTCTCGATCTGGACTTCTCCTATGAATCCCCCGGACTCTCTCGTTTCAGGGTCAACATGTTCGTCCAAAGAAAAGGTATCGGGGCCTGTTTCCGCGTCATTCCAACCAACGTACACACTCTGGCCGAGCTGGGTCTGCCGGACAAACTGAAAGAAATCTCCCTCTCCGAAAACGGCCTGGTGCTCGTCACCGGTCCCACCGGTTCAGGTAAATCAACCACCCTGGCCGCCATGGTCAACGAAGTCAATATCAGCGCCAGCCCCAGCCATATCATTACTATTGAAGACCCCATCGAATATATCCATGAAAACGACAGATCGATCATTGACCAGCGCGAGGTGGGCACACACACCCTGAGCTTCCAAAACGCCCTGCGCTCAGCCCTGCGTGAGGATCCGGACGTGATTCTGGTCGGTGAAATGCGCGACCTGGAAACCATCGCCCTGGCTCTGACCGCCGCTGAAACCGGGCATTTGGTCTTCGCCACTCTGCACACCAACGGCGCCGCCGCCTCCATCGACAGAATTATCGACGCCTTCCCCACCAATCAACAGAACCAAATCCGCATGCAGCTGGCCGCTTCCCTGCGCGCGGTGATCTGGCAGACCCTTTTAAAGACCAAGGACGGCAACGGCCGCGTGGCTGGTCTGGAAATCATGGTCAACAAC
Source organism: Candidatus Peregrinibacteria bacterium UBA1369 (assembly GCA_002305925.1). Lineage (GTDB taxonomy): Bacteria > Patescibacteriota > Gracilibacteria > UBA1369 > UBA1369 > UBA1369. The sequence continues at coordinate 26,462 of DBRL01000017.1, read as the reverse complement.
AGCGCCGTCGCCAACATGATCCGCAAAAACAAAACCCATCAGCTCAACTCCGCCATTGAGACCGGCTTCAAGGAGGGCATGCAGACGATGAAAAAATCAATCACCGAACTGCTGGAAGGCGGCATCATCGACGAAGAAACAGCCCAAAACGCCATACCCGAGGAAATTATCGAAAACAACAATGTCCAATAAACAGCCAACCGGGCTGCCTTTTTTGCATCTACGGCTACTGGCCATCGCGGGACTGATACTGCTTAATCTGGGCACGGCATTGGCCGAAGCCCCTCCAGCCACTCCCCCGGCCGCTCCCGCCCCAGCCTCAGGCTCATCTTCCGGCAGCACCCAAGGCGACACCTATTCTCAGTTCAAAGTGGGAGACTATCTGACCATCAAAGAAGAAAAAACCCAGACCACCTCCGGAAACACCGTCACTTTTGGGACAACCAGTAATGTCGGCCTAAAGGGGGAACAGCAAAAAGCCTATTTGGAAAGCCAGAATCCCGTCGGAGCGTTCATCCTGCAAATAATCAATCTGATCGCCCTCACCGCCGCCTCCCTCAGCTTTCTGGCCGTGGTGGTGGCGGGTTTTATGATGATGAGCGCAGCCGGCAACGAAAACCAGCTCAACAAAGGCAAAGAAATTCTCACCAAAGCCATCATCGGACTGGTGATTACCCTCTCGGCCTACTTCATCGTCTCCTTTATACAAAATTTGCTATTCGAAACCGTCAGCAAATAACCATCACATGAAAAACCTGCTCCTAAAATCCGTTCTGCTGACCATCCTGCTCACCGGCTGGAGCACCACCGCGCTGGCAGAAGATAAATTCACGCCTGAAGAAGTCTGCAAATTTGTCAATTATCAAAGCAAATCGGTCGACCAGCAAGCTGAGGGAGAGACCAAGCCGGATACCAAATTTGCCAATAAACTGGTTGTCATTACCGAAGAGAGACTGGGCAACCCCGATAACAAGTTTACCTTTGCCTGTTTTCGCAAAATTGAATGTACCGCGCCCACCGGTACAGCCACCGCCGAGACGCCGCCAGCTAAAAGTCAAACTAATCCACCCGCGCAGACCACCACCCCTCCCCCCCTGCGCAAATGCACCACCATCTATGACAGCGCCTGCTCCGGCGGCATGAGCAATGCCCAGATCAGCGAAGCCCAAAAAAACAAAGCCGGCTACACCATCTGCGAACCGGTAATGGTCTATCTGAGCGACGCCGGTACCGATCTGTTGTATTTCTACATGGGACAGGTCTATCGTTACGCGGCCGGCATCGGCGGCCTGCTGGCCGTACTGATTCTGATCATCGCCGGTATCATGTGGACCACCGCCGGGGACAACACCAATCAGATCACCATGGCCAGAAACATGATCACCAAGTCGATCACCGGACTGATTCTGCTGTTCCTGACAGCCATCATTCTCTACACCATCAATCCCAACTTTTTCGTATTATAAAAAATGCTGCCAACTCTCCGCACATACCGTAAGAAAAAATTCTTCAGCCTGCTGCTGATCAGCCTCTACGTGTGTCTGAGTCTGGCCATCACCATGGTGGAAGCGCAGACTGTCACCCAGCCTCCGATCATCCCGGGAGGTTCCACCGACCAGCAAAAGCTCTATCTGCCCCACAATATCGGCGACCAGGACAACAAAGCCTATCTGGAAACGCGCCTGCTCCCCGGCATCGCCAGCACCGTCATCGGTTTGGCCGGAGGACTGTCACTGGTTTTTGTCATCATCAGCGGCATTCAGCTGCTCACCGCCTATGGTAATCCCGAAGCCGCCGGCAAAGCCAAAAAAACCCTAATCTGGGCAACCATGGGCATCATCGTCGCCAGCCTATCCTATGCCATCGTCCGCATCATCGCCTCCATCACCGTGCCGTCATGAAAAAAAACGCCGCCCAAAAAAATATCTTTGCTAAATTGCTGCTCACCCTGGCAGTCGGACTGCTGATTCTGCCTTCAATATGTGTAGCCAACAACGGCGCCCCGCCGCCGGCCACCCCCGACCCCCCCGCCGGCTCGAGTACCGCGGCGGGCGGCACCGGCACGGCTACCAGCCAGGACGCACCGGTCACGGCCAATGAGCTGCTCTATCAGTTCAACTACAAGGGAACCACTCCCGAACAGATGGCCGGCACCAAAATCGGCGCCGTCAACGCGCTCCCCAATACAACCTGGACCAAAGCCCTGGCCGAAATCGTCAAAATCCTGCTCAACATTAGCGGTGCCCTGGCCCTGCTCGCCTTCACCGTCGGCGGCGCCATGATGGTCTTTTCCTCCGGCAACGGCGACCTGCTGGAGAAAGGTAAAAAAGTAACCATCTATGCCATCGCCGGCCTGATCATTATCGCAGTGTCCTATGCCCTGGTAATCGGCGTCTCCGAGCTGCAGATTTTCCCGGACAGCGGCGACGCTACACCCGCGGCCGGCGGCAGCGGGCAGCCGGCGCCGGCCACACCACCAGCCGGCAGCAATAACACTACCGGTGGAGCCGCCGGACAGGCTCCCAAGTAATCAACACCACCCACCAAACGCCATGCAAAACCTCCCCACCAAATTCGCCACCGCCCTTGTCAGCATACTGCTTGGACTGACCCTCCTGCCAGCAGTCAGTGCCGCCCAGATACTGACCCCGCAGGACCTGCAGGCCAGGATTGTGCTGGATCCCAATCTCAAACCGGAAAATTCGCCGGGAGTGGTAGTCAACCCGGAAACCCTGAAAAGTGCCGGCGCTGAGACGGCCTTCGCCAATTACATGCTGCAGGTGCTGGCCGGAGGTTTGATCACTGTAGCCGCCCCCGTTGCCGTCATCATTATTGCCATCTCCGGCCTCTTCGCCGTGGTCTCACACGGCGACCAGAAACTGATTGACCGCGCCAAAAAAACCCTCACCTGGGCAGTGATCGGACTGATTGTAATAATTTTCGCCTGGGTCATCGTCCGCACCACCATCGAAGTGGTACTCTCGGTCAACAACGCACCGGGCAGCACGACAGGCCAGCAAAGCAGCACGCCAGCAGCTCCGGGCAGCGCAGCGTCTGCTCCCGGCGGCACAGCGGGACAGGCTCCCCCAACAACTCCTCCCAAGACAAATGAATAACACCCGGGGAATCAGTCCTTCCCTTCCTCTCCGATTTTCGGAAAAAGCACCTCACAATGCCCCAGCTCCAGGCCGCTTTGCAGCAGGCCCCAGTCTTTTCGTCCCTGCCACTGGAAACCCCGCGACTCAAAGCCCGCCTCAAAGATGCGCAGAATCTGCTCGGACTTGTCGGGAATAAACGGCAAGAGCATCAGTCCCAGCTGACGGATCAGCTCCAGCAGGTTATAGAGCACGGCCGGCAGTCTGTCGGGATTCTCTTTGGCCAGTACCCACGGCTTGCTGTCCTCCACATATTTGTTGGCGGCAAAGCCGAGCGCCAGCACCGCCTCCAGAGCCTTTTTCAAATCGCAGGCATCGATAAATTTTTCATAGTCCAGCCAGGTCTGGGCCACTTTCAGTTTGAACCCCTCGTCATCACCGGCCACCGGCACGAAATTCTGAAAATATTTGCGGTTCATCGCCAGCACGCGGCTGACCAGATTGCCGTAGGTGTTGGCCAAATCGTCATTGTAAACAATTTCAAAACGCTGCTGGCTGAAATCACCGTCATCGAGAGTGGGAATTTCGCGCAGCAAAAAATAACGCAGGGCGTCGCGGCCGTATTGGTCCAGATACTCAAAGGGGTCTTTGACATTGCCCAGGGATTTACTCATCTTCTGGCCTTCGGAAGTGATATAGCCATGCACCATGATCGCGCGCGGCAGCTCAAAACTGGCGGAAAGCAGCATCCCCAGCCAGATTACGGCATGAAAACGCAAAATATCCTTGCCAATCAGATGCACATCGGCCGGCCAGAATTTTTCCCGGTCAATTACCGACAGATAATTGGTTAAAGCATCACACCAGACATACATCAGCTGATCGGGATTGCCGGGAATATCGATTCCCCATTTCACCGATTGGCGCGGCCGCGAAAAACTGACGTCCAGCACGCCCTCTTCCAAAAAACTCAACACCTCGTTGCGGCGAGATTCCGGCACAATCAGCACTTCATTGGACAAAATTTTGGCCTTGATCTCCCCGGCGTATTTGGACAGACGGAAAAAATAATTCTCCTCCTCCACTTTTTGCGGCGGCTTCTGATGCAGCGGACAATTTCCCTCCACCAGTTCCTTCTCGGTCATATATTTCTCGCAACCGACGCAATACAAACCCTCATATTTGGATTTGTAGAGATCCCCGGCCGCCTCGAGCTTTTGCCACATCTCCTGGGCATAGGCGACATGCTTCTCCTCGGTGGTGCGCACAAAATAATCATTGGACAAACCCAACCGCAGCGCCAAATCCTGAAATCTGGCCGCGATTTCATTGGCAAATTCCTGGGGCCAGACCCCCTGGCTCTCGGCGGCCTGGGCTATTTTCAGACCATGTTCATCGGTGCCGGTCAGAAAAAACACCTCTTTCCCCTCCAGCCGCCGATAGCGGGCGATGGCGTCGGCCTGCAGCATTTCCATGGCAAAGCCGACATGCGGCGCGGCATTGACATAGGCAATCGAGGTCGTGACATAAAATCTGTTCTCTTTGGACATGGCAAAAGGGGTAAGCTGTTACCCCAGAAATCTACTGTACCTCGCGCCCGCTGGCAAATTATTTCGGCGCTGCGGTGGGAGCCAGTGCGGAACCCGGCGCGGGTGGCGGGGTAGCTGGCGGAGAGGCGGCTGGACGGGTTGCCGGGGCGGCGGCGGTGGCTGCCGGAGGTGTCGCGGCCGGCGCTGCCGCTGGCTGCTGGGCCTTCTCCGGTCTGACCAGCGTATCGGTATTCAGTCCCGTATGTCTGGAAAGTGCTCTGGCCAGCGCCTGATCGACTGCAGTTTCTCCGGCCCCTACCCAGTCGCGCTGTTCGGCAGGGCTTTTGTTGTTCCAGCCATCGGAAGCACTGACGCGCAATTCTCCACCCTCGCGGAAAAAGTGCAAAGTCATCGGCAGCACCGGACCGGGGGCCTTTCCTGCCCTGACGTTGAAATAAGAATTGTCCTGGGCCAGCAGAGTATTGCCCTCAATCCGTGAAAAATTGATCTCCCCGCGCTCCACCGACTTGACAGTCTTCAGGAGCTTGAGGGCCTCAGCCACCATACCAGTACCAGCCACCGGTTTCTGTTCAACTTCCTGCAATGACATCTGATGGGGCTGATTGACCAGGGCGTCATAATTCTTGCGGCTGCTTTCCTGGGCAGTCTGCTCATTTACATAAGTTTCATAAACTTTTTTCTTATCTTCATTGGCTACATACTCATTGACAAACTCCCTCGGCAGTTTAATCCTGGGTCTAAGCAGACTGGCAACCCACCTGTCATAAACAACAGGCAGTTCTGATGGCTTCTTCGGATTAACTGGAACAATCTTTCCCACCTCAGCCAGGACATTAGTCCGATAGGCCTGCTCCACCTGAACTCTGGCTTCCTTAGATATCTGCTCGGCACTGCCCTGCCAGACATCTTCCTTGAATGCATCCAAAAGGCCATTGATATACATTCTTGTTATATGCAGCTTATTGAGCTCTGGCGTCCCACTGATTTGAGACTTCTGATCGATTGTTTTTAACGCCTTCTCTCCTTTCAGCTGATTCAGTATCAGCTTCTGCACTTCTTTGGACTGGGGATCTCCAAGCACATTCGTCAATTCAGCCAAAATCTTCCAGGCTTGTGGTTCAAAAACCCCCTTGACCAGCAAATTCTGCGGAGTATCGGCAGGCACTTCTACAGCAGTCAGTCTGATCATCAGATACTGTAACAGCCGTTCATAATTTGGAGTTCCTCTTTCGCTTTTTCCTTTCAGTTCACCCAGCACCGCATCTACCGCCTGCCTTCGCTCACCACTGAACGGCACACGCGTCGGTAAAGCTTTTGGCGCATCCGGTGCAAGCGTCACAGAAAGACGTTCCAGGGGCAATGGCTGTTCGGGAGCTTTTGCCTGCTGTTCAGCCCCGCGCTTAGAAGCAACATCATCCTGTTTCTCAACCAAATAACCCTGAGCGGCCGCCCGTGAAAACTCACCGTCATTAAATGAACTTTCGCTTCCGAAATGGAACCGGACCGGAGTCATCCCCTCTCCGCGGGACAAATAATAATCACCACTCGAAGACACGGCCACTACTTTGACGCCTCCGGATAAAACATATGCCGGACCTGTAGCGTTCAGGACATCATTAAACGCCTTCTCGCGCTGTTTTTCACCGCCGTTCGTGGTCAGAAGCTGCCGCTGCTCGGCCACCAGCACCAGAGCATTGGTCATCGCATCGCGCGGGGAGACACCAGCCGCCGACTCGCCAAGTTTCTGCTGTGAGGGCATCAGATAATATTCAAAGCTGCCCGTCCCATTGCGAAATATCTGCAGACGGGCCGGAGGATCCAGCTTCTGCATCCAGTCAAAGTCGACCAGATAGCCGCGGTCGAAAGGACCGCTGTCAAAACTTCCATTGGGATTCATATTGTTGACCGAGGTGACGGCCAACAGCTTGCCGGCGCCCCGCTGCATCGATTCACTGCGATAGGACATGGCCCCCTTGACCGAATCCTCAAAAAAGCGCGCATCACGCTCGGTATCGCGAAGATTGTCCCGTTCGGTCCCCTCACTTTCCGCCCAGCGCTGCAAACGTTTCAAAGTCCGCATCATGTCCTGGAAACCGGCCGCCCGGAATTCATAATGATCAACGCCATCCGGCCCGACATTGTCACGGTCAATCACGACGCGCAAAACCCCGTGCCTCTCAGTATACACCTTCACGTCTGGATCACCGCCCTTCCAGTCCAATTCATAATAAACCCCGCCACCCTCCACGTCCTTCGGTCCATCATCCACGCGCTGTCCCCAAAATTCAAAATTGGCCTTGTCCCTGACGTTGGCCTGCTGAACCTCTTTGAAAATCCAGCCGTTATTGAGATTGGCCACAAAATACCGCTGGGCCTCCTTCAGTCCCGGCTCGCCCTTGACCGTTGGCATATAGCGGCTGAATCCCTTGCCATTGTCCCAGGACAATACATAAGAGCCGTCCGCAGCCGCATAATATTTGCATTTCAGCGGATTGAAATCATTGAAAGGAATCTTTACGTCAACCGGCCTGCCATTTAGCGGGTAAGCCAAAATCGACTTGATTGCCGGCAGATAGCGGGCATCGATATTGGCATTGTTGACGTCGCGCTCATCAGGCTTTTCCTTGCCGGTAATAATTTTTATGGCCTCCTGCTCCGCCACATCATAGGGCGTTTGCAGAGGTTTGCCAGCCTCAACCTTTTCCGCAGCCTTCTTCTGCGCCTCCTCCGCCCGGACGCGGCGCAGCTCGGGATGAGCATAGAGCACGACTTTCTGTCCTCCCTGTTCCAGGCCCAGGGGATTGGAAGTAAATTTTTGGCCATCCTTGCTGAAAGCAATCCGGCCGTTCTGAATACGACATTTCGTAAAACCCTGTTTCATAATATCCTCCAGGAAAGCGGCAAAATTTTTCTCGGCATCGCCTTTGCCATAGCCTTCAATATAAGTGGTCAAGGCGGCTTCAATTTCATCGTTTGTAATGGGATAATGAACCTTGGCGTTTTGATCCGCAGCAATTGCATTGCTATCCGCATCGGTCAGCAGCGAGACGGCCAAGCCTGCAATAAAATCTATCATCTTCTGGTTTCCTTTAAGCAACAATGAATAATTCGAACTGACCTTCTCCAGATTTTCCGGCTTGACCCGCTCCGCTTCGACCTTGTCATCTGCTGCCTGTTTTTCTTTGGCAGCCTTATCGCGATTCTTGGCCTCCTGTACCTTTTTGCCCAGCACCACCTGTTCCACATTATCTTTACTTCCATCCAAAGCGTAATCGGCAGTTACAGCCTTTCCTGCTTTATCAAAAAACTTCCAGTATCCTTCCTCAATCGAGAAGCTGACGATTTTTTTGTCGCGCAGAAAGATGTTCAGATCCTGATTCTCACGAAAGTCCATCGTGGCAATTTTCTGATCGGCCTTCCCCAGATTCTCCAGCAGGCCATTCAGCAGAAACTGATCAAGATTCTTCACCTGCAGTTCAGCCTCAAATGGTTTCAGGGCAAGATTGAGAGCCTGCTTGAATTTGGGAGCTGTTGCCGGTCCCTGCTCGCCAGGTTTCACAATCGGCTGCGGAGCAGTCTTCAGTTTGAGCACGCGGTCGGCTATCTCATCAATTTTGGCCGCGTCAAGTTTTTCTTTGTATTGAATCTCTTCTTTTTTTTCCTGAGCATTCTGCGCCTCCTGTTGGGGAACAGGCTCTGTGGACGGACCACCCTCCAGCAGGCTCATCCAAAGCAGGCGTTTTTCCAGGAAAAATTGTTTGTCTGATGGCTTGTTCATGGCTTGCAAAGGCAAGGTAATTAATAAATATTCAGGCCAGCGCCGAATCCCCCGGCGCAATATTTCCCGGGCCGGTCTGCAGTTCCGGAGCGGCGGGCAAATCGGTGGCAGCAGGGGCTGCAATGGCGTCCGCGCCGACATCGGCGCCAGCACCGGCGTAGGCGGGCAGGCTGTTCTCATCGCGGAAACGCACCTCTTTGCGATGAGTCAGGGCGGCAATACGGGCCTTTTCGACGGCACGGAATCGCAAAACCGCCGGCATCACCGGTATGCGCAAATCATCGTTGTCCTCCGGCAAAACATCTTCGCCGCGGAAAAAGTGAAAACGTCCCTCCAGCACGCCCACATGCGTGGCCCCTTCGGCGATTTTCTCGGACCAGATTGTCTCCAGTGTACGCTTGCCGCGATCACGGCCCTCCACGCTGCGTCGAATCAGATCGGGCAAATCCTCGCGACGCGGCAACACATTTTCACGCAACAGCAACAGCGTAGCCCGCGTATCGGCGGAGATCACGCAACCGCCATTGAGCGCTTTCCAGGCGTTCTGCTCCAGCCACCAGCCATTTAGCCGATCGGCCAGGGGCCGGCGAGTTTCTGGTGTTTGCGGATTTTCTTTGTTTATTTCCATGGGTTAATTTTTTTCCAAAGAGGATTCATGCCAATCATTGCTCGTTTTATTCCGGGAGTTCCGGAGCATTGTCACGTGTTTTATAGAGCGAAAAATTAAATACCGGCAAAAATCCCGGCGCCTTGTAGCGCACCGACAGACTTTTCACCGCTCGCCCGGCGGCACTGGAACCGAAACTGCTGATTTCAGCAAAGTCCTTGACCAGCCTGGGAACACTTGCGGGATCGGCACCCGGCTCAGGTTTGCGCGCCAGCACACGGTAATAAATATCGGCGCGGGCCAGCTGATCGGGATCCTTCAGATTGGCGACGCCGAGTACAGTGGGATTGACCATATTGGTCAAAATTAAATAATTCTCCCGGTGACTGTCGATAAAGTCGCGCATCTGGCAGCCGGTGGGATCTCCCACCGTAGTACCCTTGATCAACGCGCCACCCGTCACGCCCAGACCGGCATCGGTCATGTAGCATTCGCGCGCCGCCGACCAAAGCGTCACATCATTCAGATCGGTACCGGCAGCCACGTCATCGGACGAAGGCGGTTTCTTGCTCAGACTGGGAAAAATACAGGTTTCCCCCTCTATCCCGTTCCCGGTATTGCCGGAAACGGCCCGGATCGTCGCATCGGTACCAATACAGACCGGTGTCTGCGGACCATTGTTGGTCACGCCCGGATAGAAATCGGCAATCGACTCCGTCCGCTGCACCCCGCTATCGACCAGCGGTTTGCCATAAAGCTTCCAGCGCAGCACGTCAAAACTCTCCAGCCGCAGATCTTTCAGCGCGCCATAAAACTGTGAGCCGTCACGCACATTCAGATAGTACTGCACCAGAAAATCGTTGACATTCTGCGGCTGGCCGCTGTCATCGGTGCTGAATAGCGGAATGATATGGGTTTCATTGAGCCCCAGTTTGCGATAGGTCGCCCGGGGACACTGTTCATAAAACTGCTGCTTATTCAAGGCCAGGGCAAATGGCGTCCGCGCGCCCGCCGGGCGGCAATCGGCCACCAGACTTCCACCCTCACCACTGACAGCCACCTGCTCGACAAAAATCGGTTCATCGTCGGGAAAGCCGGGGACGGCATCGGTCTTGTTGCTGGTGGAATAACTGAAAGCATAGTCGGGATCAACCGCCCGTACCGTCTGGCTTGCCAGCGCGGGATTGGCTTCACCGCCCCCGGACCCCGAGCCTCCATTATCATTTTCACTTGGCGGCGAAAACTCACCAACAGGTTCATAACCGGCCAATTTGCGGTTCAGCCCCAGCAGGGCATGCTCCACCCCGGCCTCAGCGGCATAATAGGCTTTGTTGGCGTCCACCACCGACTGCGTGACCACGATTTCACGAATCACCAGCGAACTGACCCCCAAAGCCAGAGTCATCAGTATGCCCAACAGCAGCAGTGTAATCAGCAGGGCAGAACCCCGCCGCGCACCGGCTTCACTGCGCCCCCCGTCCACTCCGAATTGTGACAACAATTTTTTCATCAATTGCGGACGGTTAAGAGGGTTTGATATTTCAAATCAAATTTGACCGTGTCGATTTTCGAACCAACCTGCAGATACATACGCACCATCGGCTTTAGTTGCGTGGCCAGATTGGTCTGTGCGGCAGCGGCGGACGGGTCCCCCGCCGGCAAAATTTCAAAACGCAAGTCTCTGACGGCCAGGTTGGCAAAGGCAAATTCCTTGTAGCCGCTGCCGCACCCCCCCTCCGAGACCCCCTCGCCATAACCCTCCTCCAGCTGCCAGGAATTATTGACGTTGCGGTAACGCTTCAGACAAACCGTCTGTTCCTGCGGCAAAAACTTGATGATACTGGATGACAGCCCGTCGGCGGAAATAGTCCGCAAATTATTTTTTGCGGAGAGGCCAAACTCGGCGTTTTCATCACAGCGCACCAGAGAAGCAGCAGTATAGTCCAGGTCAGTCAGCGTATCCTGCTGATAACAAAAATAATCAATCGCTCCTTCGCGGGTCTCATTGGTGACATAATCAACGAAATTACGCAGTTCGGCATAGATCAGGCGCGTCTCATTGGCGGTTTTTTGCGTACGGATTATTTCCAGAAAAGAATTGGTCGCCGCCAGCATAAAGACCATGAAAATGCTGATCGCCAACAAAAGCTCAATCAAAGTAAAGCCGGCCAAACCCCCTACCCGCCCTGAGTGCCCCGACCGTTTCGCCGCCACCGTTCTGTTGATTATTTTTTTAATCATTTCCAGTCGGTTAAATCACTGGTCAAAACCACTTTGCGCGGCCTGCCGTTGGCATCGGCCCAAGTGACAATCGAACTGACCCGCAAAACATCCACAACCGCATCCGGCTCATCAGTTGACTGCAGCGGCTCCAGACGAATCAGGCGGCTGTACTGTGTCGGACGGGCATCGGCGGGCTGGCTGTCATTCGGCCCAATTTGCATATACCTGAAAGCGCCATTTCCACCAGAACCTTGCCCTCCATTTTGCTCATTATTTTGTTCCCGCAGATAGACCCGGGCCCCGGCATTAGCCAGCTGCTCCAACGAAATCACATTAAATTCTGTCCAAATATCATCAGTGATATCGACACTTTTCAGACTGACCGGCAGACAGTCAGCCAAATTATTTACCCCACAATTAACCTGCGGCTCAAAATTCGATAGTAACAGGTAATAACTGGAAGGTCCCAGTACATTTGTGGCCGCCCATTCGGCTCCCCAAATCGATTGTGATTTGACCGTTCCCTTGGTGCCATCAAAATCCAGCCCCAGCAGGGCGTTGGAATCGCGCATGAAGCGTACGGACTCCAGTCCTTCCTGGGCCAGACCATTGGCCACCAGGCTGTTGACATTATCGGCATTGGTGCGAATTACCACAGTCAAAAGACCCGCGGCACTGGTCACAACCATCGCCAAAACACTGAAAGAAACAATCACCTCCGGCAGTGTGAAAGCACGCGCCTGCTTAAACCGCTTCCGGAAACGGTTTTTCTGCAATTGGCGCCCCTTTGCAATGTTTTGTCGGCCGGTAGGCATGAGAAAGCATAATTTATCCCTAAATTATACCAAAAAAACGCCTTTTTTGAAAGCCCACCGCCATTGCGCCACTACCTCACTGACCAACGACAGGCATACTCTTTCTCGCCTCGCCGGTAGAAGTGTCAAAAATTACTTCCCTATTCCATTGAGGATTATCCGGATCGCCTACGATAAAAACATAAACTTGCGCCGGAAGCGGCTGCAGAGCTCCACTTCCCCCATCAGAGCCAAGAATTTTGCCAAAAGGAGGTTTAAAATAAAACACCTGCGACGCAACGCCACCATCAGTGCCATCGCCCGCGCCAGCAGAGATTATCTCCAAACGGCCGGACAGTCCTTCCGAACGCCGCCAGCCGGCATCACCATCCAACGCCGCGCATGAATCAACCAGTTCCCCATCCACCGCCACATATTTACTGACTGCAGTAAACAGTCCGCCACCATTTGCAGACGGACCACTAACCAGTTTCACAGCCTGACAAAGTGCACCGGACGACGCATCATCCTCTGTCCCCCTCCTTCCGCTGCGCGCCAAATCCTGGGCTTCCCGCAAAGCCGAAACCACCGTATCAGCCGCGAAATCCACGGTTGCCTGCCGCTGCACACCGACATAGGAAAACACTGCCACCACAGCCAAAATACCTATAATGGCAACCACAATTAATAGCTCGAGCAAAGTAAAACCCGGCCGCTCACCCGCGACGCTCGCCACCCCTGCAGCTGGCTGTGAGTGTTGGTGAGGCATCAAAAAGATATGGATAAAAAATTGAACCGCTTTACTGTACCAGAGAAGTCAGTTTAAAGACCGGCGAAAGAATCGCCAGCGCCAAAAGAGCCACCGTCGCACCGACCAGCACAATCATAATCGGCTCAAAAAGGCTGGTCAGACGTTTCAGACTATTATCGATTTCCTGATCATAATGATCTCCGATTTTCTGGGCAATTTTACCCACCGAGGCGGTCTGTTCACCCACAGCCATCATCTGTGTGACTGTTTCCGGAAAAAGAAAAGACGAATCACTTAAAGCCTCGGAGATTTTCTGACCATTTTTCACCCGCGAGATCACCTCCCACGTTTTCAGGGCATACATCTGTGAAGATATGCTCTGAGCCACAATTTCCAGAGAACGAATCACCGGCAGACCGGACTCAATCAGGATGCCCAATGTGGAAACAAAGCGCAGCACATAGACCTTGCGCAGCAAATCTCCCACCACCGGAAACTCCAGTTTCAAAATGTCCCAACGATATTTGCCGGCCTCGGACTCAGCCCAGATTTTGACGGTAAAATAAATAATCAAAGCACCCACCAGCACCGCCCACCAGTAATTGGCCAGGAAATCAGACATGCCAATCAGTATTCTTGTCAGAACCGGTAACTCCTCCTCGGTCAGCCCACCTTCCAGCAGCATACCGACCAGCGAGGGAATTACGAAGGCCAGCATACCCCAAGCCGCCACAATCAGCACGAACAGCACGGCCAGAGGATAAATCGAAGCGGTCACCAGCTTAATTTGCAAGGCATTGCTTTTATCAAGCTGCTGGGAAAGTTTAAGCAGCATTTTATCCAAATTTCCGGCAGCTTCCCCGGCACGAATAACGCCCACCTCCATTTCGCCGAAAACATCGCCAAAACGGGACAGAGAAGCGGAGAGAGTCCCCCCCTGCTTGAGACTTACGGACACCGTATGAAGAATTCTGGCAAAGCGCACACTCTCGGTGCGTGCAGCCAAAATATTCATCGCGGTAATCAGAGGTATGCCGGCATCGATCATCACGGCCAGCAAATGGAAAAAATAGGCTTTTTCCTGAAGCGAAACACGACTGTGATCAATCAAAAAATCATCCAGCCGCGTAGACAGACCAGCCCCGGAATTATCATAAATCCCATAGACAATTTCCCGCCGCGGATCTCGCTTGGCGGGAGTTTTGAGCAAAGTTTCGATTTTTTTATCCTGTTCGGCGGCCATGGGCGAAAGTAAATCGAATTAAATTTCTAAATTCCTTTTTGGAAATAGGTATCGATGGCAATACTGAAATTGGCTCTGTCAATTCCGCCGGTCTGGCCCAACTGTACAGTAATGCTCTTCACCACCAATTTGCGCACACTGTTCTCCAGACCCTTGAGCAGACGCAGCAAATCGGCTTCCGTACCGGTCATGCTGATGCTGACCCCGCCTTTTTTGACCGGTTCATTCGAGCCAAAAGGAATCGAAAAACTGATGCTGCCAATATTGACGTCATTTTTCCGGGCAATTTCAGTAATCAGATTGATCAATTTGTCCTGCTCATAACTTTCGGGAATGGCCGCCAGAACAGTAGACTGCTCTATTTCGCTGGCCGCCGAAAGACTGGCCTGGGCAGATTGCAGATTTTGCAAATCAGCACGCAGCTGTTCACGCGTCTGCCAACGCTCATCCTCCGTCAGCTTCAGAGCAGCAGTCTGATCCAGGTTCGGCTTCAGCCACAATAGACCGGCCGCCACCAGAGCGAGCAAAAGCAGCAGACTGATCAGCGATGATTTCTTTTTATCTTTCATAAAATTACTGGTTATTTCTAGGTACCCTGACAGACTCCCCGGGTTCCGTTGTGGTGTCAGTAAGAAGAAGGTTTTCCGCACCGGTCTCAGGTTTTTCAAACTCCATATTCAACACGAAACTTAGTGTCGTGCGTCCCTCAGCGTCACTGCCGCGGGAAATCGCCGGCACATAGGCATTGCGGAAAAAGACGCTGCCATTGAAAGTAGTAATCAATTGAGCTACGTCGCCAAAAGGCGGTAACGCCTCCGGCTCCGTCACCATGTTCAGGGCAATCTTGCCCTGGCCCGAACCGGAATAGGAAAGAACTTTTACCTGTCGTTGGCCGCTGGCGTCCTGGGGCAACAGTTTGTTTACTTCGGCAATCACTTCCGACCAGCGCACCTCATCGGCTTCGATGCCTTTCAGTGCCTCGATGGCGTTTTGACTAACTTCCACTTTTTGTCCTTTGATATCATCAATCTGTTGCTGAAGCTGGGTGTTTTCCTCCTCCAGGGCAGAGGTACGGGCGGTAACATTGCCGCGTTCATAATAGAGAAACCCACCAAAAACCAGCACACCAAGCAGGAGAAAAAAGAGCAGCGGATTCAAGGGCCCACCCTTTTTCAATTTCTGCTCCACCAGGCTTTCCTGATTTTCAGATTTTGGGTCATTTTGCCCAGAGTTATTCATCGCCATGTTTGCCTTTTATTAGTTTTAATCATATTATTTTACCATAATTAGCCAGGTAAGCAAAGAGTACATGGCCAAAACAGTCAAAATCAATGAGCAGTTTATTTGCCTCAATTGCGGAGAAAAAAATCCCCCGGCCGACAAAACCTGCCGCAATCATTGTCGGCGCTGTCTGCACAGCCGGCACGTTGACGAGCTGATCCCCGGCGACCGCGCCTCTTCCTGCGAAGGCATAATGGCGCCAATCGGCCTGGACCAAAACCCCAAAAAAGGCTTTATCATTCTTCATAAATGTCTAGAATGTGGACATGAAAACCGCAATTTGGCGGCAAATGACGACAATTTCGATGCCATTATCCAACTCTCCACAGGAAAAAATCTCGGCCCTGGTGAAAACCAATGATACCGTCGTACTCGGTCTTTCGGGAGGGCCCGACTCCGTTTTTCTTTTTCATCTGCTGCTGAAAATGCCCAACGCACCGCGTCTGGTAGCAGCACATGTCAATTATGGACTGCGTGGCCGGAAAAGCCTGCAGGACCGGCTTTTCGTCGAAAAACTCTGCGCCGGGCGAAAGGTACCCCTGGAAATTCTTGATCTGGAAAAAACTTTTGTCCAAAAGAAAAGCGAGAGCGGCAACCTGGAAGAAAAATGCCGCCAAATTCGCTATTTGTTTCTGGAGGAAGTCCGCCGGCGCCACCACGCCAAAGCCATCCTGGTCGCCCATCAGCTCAATGACCAGCTGGAAACATTTCTGCTCAACCTGACGCGGGGCAGCAGCCTCAAGGGCTTTCGCGCTATGCGTGATTATGATCCAAAGCGACATCTGCTACGCCCGTTGCTGGAAATCTCTAAACAGGAAATTCTGGACTGGCTGAAAAAACACCGCCTCTCCTGGCGAATCGACCAAAGCAATTTTTCAGAAAAATTCAGCCGCAATCTGATCCGCTCGCAAGTCATGCCGGTGCTGGAAAAAATCAATCCGGCTTTTCTGCGCACCGCCGGAAATTCCCTGCTGGATCTGACCGAAAACCTGAAACTTGCCGAAAATCTGCTCAATGGCTGGCTGGAGAAAAATCTTGCTACCGACGGAAAAAAATTGTCGTTCCCGCTCGACGATTTCCTTCGCCAACCGGACATATTGCAAAAACATATCCTGCGCGAACTGTACGGCCGGTTGCACGGCGGGTCGCTAACGCGCCCCGCCCTCAAGGAAATTCTGCTCACACTGGGCAAAAAACAGGCAGGACTGCGCAAGGAATTCGGCCCCGGTACCTGGCTGAAAATCATCCGCCTTCAGAACATCCGACAAACCGGTGGGACCGACAACAAAAGAATAGTTGTTCTGGAAAGGAAATTTAATTAGAATATCCCAGCAGAAATACAAACATAACCAAGTCTATGCCCATCAGCCAACCTTCAGGAAACAAACCGGGAAACAACAACTTTTTCGCCCTGCTGGCGGTAATTCTGGCCGTCTCGGCCCTGGCCGTGATCTGGAACGGCGGCGGCAGCACCAGCAAAAAAATCACCCTCAATCAGTTCGAGGAGCAGCTCATGGGCGGCGAAGTAGCAAAAATTGTCGTAGATTCGGAATCGGACCGTATTGACATCACCAAAATTGACGGCAGTCAAAGCTACACCTACAAGGAATCCGGCACCACCCTCAACGATCTGCTGGCACCCCTGCCGGAAAACCTCAAAAAAGACATTGAAACGGACATTCAGCCCATCTCCAACAACGGTTTCTGGCTGACCCTGCTGATCAACATTCTGCCGATACTGCTGATCGTCGGATTCTTCATGTTCATGATGCGTCAGGCCCAAAGCAGCAACAATCAAGCCATGTCTTTCGGCAAGAGCCGGGCCAAACTTTTTGACGGCACCAAAAAACGCACCCGCTTCAGCGATGTGGCCGGCGCCGAAGAGGCCAAAGAGGAACTGCTGGAAATCGTCGATTTCCTCAAAACCCCAGCCAAATACGTCAATATGGGCGCCAAAATTCCCAAGGGCGTGCTGCTGGTCGGTTCCCCGGGAACCGGCAAAACCCTGCTGGCCCGCGCCGTGGCCGGCGAAGCCAATGTACCGTTTTTCAGCATCTCCGGTTCTGAATTCGTGGAAATGTTTGTCGGCGTGGGTGCTTCCCGCGTGCGCGACCTCTTCCGCAAAGCGCAAAAAAACGCCCCCTGTATTGTATTCATCGATGAAATTGACGCCGTCGGCCGCCAACGTGGCACCGGCCTTGGTGGCGGACATGATGAGCGCGAACAGACGCTCAACCAGATTCTTACCGAAATGGACGGCTTCGAAAATGACACCGGCGTCATCGTCATGTCCGCCACCAATCGTCCCGACGTGCTCGACCCCGCCCTGCTGCGCCCCGGCCGTTTCGATCGCCGCGTCATGGTCGACCTGCCCGACCTGAAAGACCGCGAAGCCATCCTGAAAGTACATGGCCGCAACAAACCGCTCGACAAAGAGACCAACCTGACCATCATCGCCCAGCACACCCCCGGCTTCTCCGGCGCCGACCTGGAAAACGTCATGAACGAAGCCGCCATCATGGCCGCGCGAGACGATCGCAAACAGATCGGCCAGGAGGATTTGCAGGAGGCGGTGGAAAAAGTGATGATGGGGCCTGAGCGCAAGTCGCGCGGCCTTTCGGAAAAAGAAAAAATCCGCACCGCCTATCACGAGGTCGGGCATGCCATCGTCGGCCATTCCACCCAAAACTGCGACCCGGTGCACAAAATATCAATCGTCTCCCGCGGCATGGCCCTGGGCGTCACCTGGTTCCTGCCCGAAGACGACAAGCATCTCTACACCCGCTCCAAGTTTTTCGATGAACTCTGCTCGCTCTACGGTGGCTACTGCGCCGAAATTGAATTCTTTGGCGAGATGAGCACGGGCGCTTCCAACGACATAGAAAAAGCCACCGCCATCGCCACCAACATGGTCACCAAATACGGCATGAGTACACTGGGAGCAGTCAGTCTGGGAGAACAAAACCACGAAATTTTCCTCGGCCGCGACCTTGGCCATATGAAAAACTATTCCGAAGAAACCGCCAAGAAAGTCGACGGTGAAGTACACAACATTCTCGAGGAGGCCAAGCTATACGCCGCCAAGACCATCCGCGAACAGAAAGAGCTGATCAAACGAATTGTCAAAGATCTGCTCAAAAAGGAAACTCTCAGCCGCGCCGAATTCCTCGCCTACTTCGGTAAAACCGAAGATGAGGACAATCAGGAGCGCGGTGTTACCAAACCCCGCAGCCGCAGAAAACCTAAAAAAGTTGAAGAACATGGCTAAAACACCCAACAAAAAGACCAGCCCCACCGTCGACAACGATCTGCTTTCCGAAGAACAGGATCTGGGACAACTCTCAGTGGATGTCTACGAAAAACCAACGGAACTGATCATCATCGCTCCAGTGGCCGGGGTCAAGCTTTCCGACATCAACATCAGCCTGACCGAGGACGTGCTGACCATCGAAGGCAGCCGCCAACTGGAACAGCAAAACAGCGGGGAAGATTACCTGATCCAGGAATGCTTCTGGGGCCAGTTTTCACGTTCAATCGTGCTGCCGGACAATGTCGACACTTCCCGCATCGTAGCCAGTTTCAAGGACGGCATTCTCAAAATCACCATTCCCAAGGATGGTTCCAATTCAAAAACCAAACTGATCCGCATCAAAAACAGCTAACCTGCCCACCGATGCCAACAGTAAAACCCATCACCAAAGCCATTTTCCCCGTGGCCGGATTTGGCACCCGCTTTCTGCCGGCCACCAAAGCCCAGCCCAAAGAAATGCTGCCGGTGGTCGACAAACCAGTCATCCAGTATCTGGTCGAGGAAGCGGTCGCCGCCGGCATCCGTGACATTATAATAGTCACCGGTCGCGGCAAACGGGCCATCGAGGACCACTTCGACAGCAGTTTCGAGTTGGAACATACTCTGGTGGAAAAAGAAAAACACGCCCTGCTCGACGAAGTGCGCAATATTTCGCGACTGGCCAATTTCGTCTATGTGCGCCAGCCTCAGCCACTGGGCGACGGCCACGCCATTCTCTGCGCCCGTAACCTGATCGGCCCCGATGAGGCCTGCGCCGTACTCTTTGGCGACGACATCATCGACAGCCCCGTACCGGCCATCCGTCAGCTGATGGATGTGTACGAACAGACCGGCTGCTCGGTCATCGGCGTCAAGGAAGTTCCCCGTGAGAACATCTCCAGCTATGGCGTTATCGGCGGAGAAAATCTTCAGCTGCCTGCCGCGCCGGAACTACACGGAGTATATCAAGTTAACCAGCTGATCGAAAAACCGCAACCCGAAAAAGCCCCCTCCAACCTGGCTATCATCGGGAAATACATAGTCACACCGGCGGTCTTTGAATGCATCGCGACCGGAGGTCGCAGCGCCGGAGGGGAACAGCGGCTGATCGATGGTTTCGAACAACTTATGAAAAAAGAAAAAATTTACGCCCGCATCCTGGAAGGCACCCGCTACGATACCGGCCAGAAAATAGGTCTGATCACCGCCACCATTGATTTCGCATTGAAACGCCCGGACATCGGACCGGAACTGCGCAACTATCTGAAAAATCTAAAAATTTAAAGCCCAAACCGGCTCCGAAAGAAGACCCCGAGAGCAACAAAAAGAAAAATTAACTAAAATTGCAATTTCCATATACAGTGAAATAATTTTCATTTTATTCAAATCATTGTTCAACAATTATCAGCTCTGCAGGATTGTCCGGCAGGGCTTTTTCTGCTACAATAATAAGATTTACAAAAAACAAAAAAACAAGATGCAGGAAGAGTCCACCTACCAAAATCTCCTCTCGGAGGCCGACCGTCTCAAAATGGCCGGCGAACATTTGGAAGCAATTAAACTTTGTGAGAAAATTTTAAGCTACGATCTGGACATCCAGCCCGCCTACGAGGAAATCGGCGACAATTTCCTGAGCATGCGCGAATATGAAAAAGCCGAACGCGCGCTGATCCAGGCCCTTCGACTCAACCCCACCTCCGCCAACGCCCACTATTTGATCGGCTTCTCCCACTCCGCCCTGGGCCGCTGGAGAGATTCCATCGAACATCTGGAAACAGCCGACCGCATTCAGCCCAACCACCCGGAAATCCTGCGCTGCCTGGGCTGGTCGATTTTCCATTCCGGCGAAAGACAACAGGGATTGGTCATATTGGAACGAGCCCTGCACCTCAGCCCCGGCGATCCCTTGATACTCAGTGACCTGGGCATCTGCTACCTCAACAACAAACATTTCGACCGCGCCAACGACCTCTTCAGAAAAGTTTTGGAAATCGAACCGGACAACGACAAAGTCAAAGAATGCCTCTACGCGGTAAAATTTTTCAAGAGCGAATTCAAGAAATTGCGCAAGAGCAATAAATAAAACGCCTCTTTCCATGCCCGCCACCGCCCCCAAAATGACAACAATTTTGTTGATTTGTCAATTTTAACTTGCAAAAGAGTACAATATTGGCCACAATAGAGCCGATCCTGTCAGTGAGTAATCGCTGGTTTTGGGACCCGGTGGCCCAGCCGCCGGTGCACCTTGAAAACGAGAGGAAAGTCCGAGCGCCCTTCAGGCATAATGGCTCCTAACGGGAGCAGCCCTGCGCCATAAACGCCGGGTATGGAAAGTGCCACAGAGACTATAATAGCCACACGCGCGGCTTCCCTAAGCGTGCGTAAAATATTATTACTGACTTCATTCCAGATTGGACAACAATTTGCTGAAGACCAGCCAACAATAATATTGGCCAAAGGTGAAAAGCCCTGCCGTCCGGCCAGACTTCGGTCCCGGCCAGGCGGGGTGCCTCCGTGTAAACGGAGTGTTATGGCAAACCCCATTTGGCGCAAGGTGGGATGGGAGATTTCGGGATTTACCGGGCCTGTTCGGTCCGAAACTCCCCACCGCTTGAGCCGGCGCGCGAGCGCCGGCCTAGATAGATGATTACTACGCAAACTCGCTAATAGAGTTTGCGCTATATTTTTAGCGCGAAGCTCAACCTGGTCCGTTTGCCACACAGAACTCGGCTTATGATCTGACAGGATCACTTTTAAAAAATTCTTCCGCTCTGCTACAATCGAGGCACCATGAGCATAACTTGATGAAACCACTTGAGATATTTTTTGGCGTCCTGCGCGTTCCGGTAGATTTTCTGCTGACCATCGCGGCATTCTTCTTGGCCTACCAGATTAGGCTCACCACCGACCTGATTCCCGGAATACAATTGCCCGTAAGCATTTCCACTTTCCCCCCCTATCGCGAATATCTGCAGATCGCCGCCATTTCCGCCCTGATGCTACTGGGCATTTTCGCGCTGTCCGGACTTTATCGGCTAAAAAGACAGGAGTCCCTGCACAGACAAATAAGCAAAATTCTTTCCTCTACCCTGATCTGGCTTTTCGCCATCATCACCTACTACTTTCTGATCAGAACATTCCCCTTTTCCCGCCTGGCCCTGCTGCAGAGCTGGCTTTTGACATTTCTGCTGGTCAGCCTGGGCCGAGTTTTGCTGCAATGGCTGCAAAACCGCCTCTACCGCCGTGGCATCGCCCAAACCAAAGTGCTGCTGATCAGCACGGGCGAGGTAACCAGAGAGTTATTGAGCAGTTTTTTCAAAAATCACGAATACCGCTGTATTGGTTATCTGGACAATGTTGATGCCAATCTGGAAGGAGTGAAATACCTGGGCGGTTTTGCCGATCTGGAAAAAGTTGTCCGCGAAAAGAACGTGGAAAAAATCATTCAATGCCGCGAACATCCCGGAATCAGTTTGGAAGGAACATTATTGGATTTCTGTCGCGAGAGGCAGATTGAATACAGTTTTGTCCCCACCCAGCTGGAAATGCAGAGAACCAACATCGAGATCGAAACCTATCGCGGCCTGCCCGTCATCACCATGAAACCAACCCCATTGGACGGCTGGGGCAGAGTGGCCAAACGCGGCTTTGACTTTCTGGGAGCCCTTCTGCTAACCATTGTCTTCTCGCCCATAATGCTGGTCTGCGCCATCCTGATCAAACTGGACGACCGCAAAGCCACCATTCTCTTCAAGTATCTCGACGACGGTTCACGCGTCAAAAGAGTCGGACAGCGGGGGCGACTGTTCCATTTCTACAAGTTCCGCACCATGAAGCCGAACACCCATAATCTGCGCTACACCGATCTGGCCCACCTGAACACCCGTGAAGGCACTCCGATGGTCAAAATCAAATCAGACCCTCGCGTCACCAAAATCGGCCGTTTTCTGCGCCACACCTCGCTGGATGAACTACCTCAGCTTTTCAACGTACTGAAAGGCGAAATGTCACTGGTCGGTCCACGACCGCATCTACCGGAAGAAGTGGCCAATTACAAAAAACATCACCGCTTTGTTCTCACCGTCAAACCCGGCATCACCGGCATGGCGCAGATCAGCGGACGCAGCGATCTGGACTTTGAGCAGGAAGTAAAACTGGACAGTTATTACATTGAACACTGGAGTATACTAATGGATTTAAAAATCCTGCTGAAAACTATTCAAGTGGTATTTAAGAAGTACGAGGAGTAAAATACCCGCGACAAAAACACCGTTCCGCCAACTCCGTGGCCACGGAACCGACTCATTTTCTAATCACATACCCCCGACATGGTCCGCAGACTAATTGAAAAAATTATTGGAGAACCCAACGAAAGAGCGCTCAAAAAAATTCGCCCGCTGATTCCCATCATTAATAAAATCGAAGAGGAATATCAGCAAACGCTCAATAACGACGAAGACTATCCCCGCAAAACCGCCGAATTCCGCGAACGCCTGCAAAAGGGCGAAACCCTGGATGATCTGCTGCCGGAAGCCTTTGCGCTGGTCAAAAGCGCCTGCCGGCGCATCTATGGACGGGAATTTGTGATCGACAAGCTTTTTTCCGAAAAATCAGAGGCGGCACAGGAAGAGCTGGCGCAGGAGGGAGGGAAAAGCGAGGAAGAAATCGCCCGGGAAGCGGCGGCCAACAAATATGTCTGGCGGATGATTCCCTTTGACGTGCAATTGATGGGCGGTGTCGCCCTCCATCAGGGAAAAATCGCTGAAATGAAAACCGGTGAAGGAAAAACGCTGGTCTGTACCATGCCTCTCTATCTCAATGCTCTGGCCGGCAAAGGAGCGTTTCTGGTCACCGTCAATGAATACCTGGCCCAGAGGGACGCCGGCTGGATGGGAGTGCTCTACAATTTTCTCGGCATGTCCGTGGGCGTAATTCTGAACAACATGTCCCCCACCGCCAAGCGCGAAGCCTATGCCTGCGACATTACCTATGGCACCAACAGTGAATTCGGTTTTGACTATCTGCGCGACAACATGGCTACC
>DBRL01000017.1:0-2798 GCA_002305925.1 Candidatus Peregrinibacteria bacterium UBA1369 | reverse complement strand
CTGATCATTTCCTCCCCCGCCGACGAATCCACCGGCAAATACCAGAAATACGACAGCCTGGTCCGCCAGCTGCAGGCCGAGGAGGACTTTGAAATCGACGAAAAACAGCGCACTGCCACCCTCACCGAAACAGGCATCTTGAAAATGGAAAAACTGATGGGCGTGGACAATATCTATACCGACGCCGGTTTCGAGGAAGTTCATCACATTGAGCAGGCCCTCAAAGCCAATTTCATTTTCAAAAATGAAGTGGATTATGTGGTCAAAGACGGGGAAATCATCATCGTCGATGAGTTTACCGGCCGCCTGATGGTCGGGCGGCGCTACTCCGACGGTCTGCACCAGGCCATTGAGGCCAAGGAAAGAGTAGAGATCAAACGTGAAAGCAAAACCCTGGCCACCGTGACACTACAGAATTACTTCAGACTGTTCAAAAAACTGGCCGGCATGACCGGTACTGCCAAAACCGAGGAAGAGGAATTCCTGATGATTTACGGACTGGAAACAATAGTCGTCCCCACCAATAAAGCGGTCGCCCGTCTGGACAAAACCGATGTAATTTTCAAAAACCAGCGCGGCAAATACATCGCCGTGGCCTCGCGCGTCAAGGAAGCCCACCTCAAAGGCCAACCCGTACTGATCGGCACGGTCTCAATCGAAAAATCGGAAGTGCTCTCGCGCATCCTGCAGAAAGAGGGTATTTCGCACGCCGTTTTGAACGCCAAATACCATGAAAAAGAGGCCGAAATCATCGCCCAGGCCGGCGCCAAGGGCGCTGTAACCATCGCCACCAACATGGCCGGCCGCGGCACCGACATTAAAATTGACGACGAAGTCCGCGGCCTGGGCGGGCTGCTCGTCATCGGCACGGAGCGCCATGAATCCCGCCGCATCGACAACCAGCTCCGCGGCCGCACCGGCCGCCAAGGTGACCCGGGTGAAAGCCAATTTTTCGTCTCGATGGACGACGATCTGATGCGGCTGTTCTCGGGAGAAAGACTGCAAAAAATGATGGAAACCCTGAAACTCCCCGATGAAACCCCGATACAAAACGGCATCATCAGCAATTCCATCGAAAGCGCGCAAAAAAAAGTGGAGGGCCGCAACTTTGACATCAGAAAACATCTGGTGGAATACGATGACGTAATGAACAAACACCGCGAAATCATCTACTCGCGCCGCCGCAAGGCCCTGGGCAGCGATAACATCAAAAACGACATTGTCCTGCTGATGGAAAAAGAAGCCGAGCGCATCGTCCGTGTCAACCAGACCGACAGCGGCCGCTCCTTCGACGCGGGCGGCATCGTAGACGCCGTCGCCACCTTTATCCCGGAAGCCAAAACCCAGATCAGCCTGGACGAATTGCAGGATCTCAATGATGACGAAGCAGTGATTGAACACGTCAAAGGTTATCTTTTCGAGGTTTACCGCAACAAAGAAACCCGCCTCAATGATCCGGAAATTCTGCGCCGCATTGAAAAAGGCGTTTCACTCTCGGTAATCGATTCACTATGGATGGATCATATCGACAATATGCAGAACCTGCGCGAAAGCGTCTCGCTGCGCGGCTATGGACAGCGTGATCCGCTGATCGAATACAAGGAACAGGCCTATCATATGTTCATGCAGCTACTCAACGACATCCAGTCGCGCGTGGTCGCCACCCTTTTCCGCCTTGATCTGGAAAAACAGCTGCCGGCACATCTGCTCAAACCGGTTTCACCGGTCGGCGAATTTTTCACCAATGCCGAAAGTTTCGAGGGCAATCTGCAAAACGCCGCACTACACCGCCCCGCGGGCTCGCCCGCCGGAAACCCCGCCTCTGGTGCCCCAACCGCCAGCTCCGGCGCCGGCAGCAGCGGCTGGGCTATGAGCAGTCAGGCCTCACCTTACGGCCAGGCCGCCAACCCCTCCCCCGTCCGCACACTCAGCGCCGACGGCCATCACCAGCACCAGGGCGGCAAGCTGCCCTGCGACGGGCTCGGCCGCAACGAAATCTGTCCCAAATGTGGAGTAAAAGCTAAAAAATGCCCATACAAAAAATAATCCGGCGCGCCCTGCAAAGCTCCGAAACTCTCGGCAACCGCATCATTTTCTTCCTGGCCGGAGTATTTCTCTCAGCCATCTTTTTCCTGCTGATGCTGAAAGCTCTGGGCAGCTGGGGCATCTACATCGCCCTCGGTGCCAGCTTTACCCTAAATTACTGGCTCAAGAAACACCGCCGCAACAAAATGTACCTCAACTCCCTCAACAACGGCCTGATCACCTTCAATGTCTTCACCGTGATCGTGCTGATCCTGATCATGGTGGTCTTCTACGGCGCCGCGCAAAACCTGCTCAACTGACCCCATGTCTCAAACCATCGTCATCGCCGGCAGTGCCTCACTGGAAAAAGAAAACCAGCACTGGAAATCCTACTGGGAAAAAGAGGGCTGTGAAATCCTGGCCTGGCCGCACCCGATTGCACCGGAAAAATTTGCAGAACAATACCCGGACGTCCACCGCCATTTCTTCCGCAGCATAGAAACAGCCGATCTGTTTTTCCTGATGAACGCCGACAAAAAAGGCATCAATGGCTACATCGGAGCAGAATCGTTCGCCGAGCTGGCCTATGCCGTCACCCGCCGACTGCTGCACGGACAAAAAATCGAAATCCTGCTGCTACAAATACCCTCGCCCCAGGTCCAGTGTTATGACGAAATCAGCCTCTGGCTGAAACTGGGGTGGATTAAGGTGTATCAACCGCAGAAAACCACCACCCCCTGAAACTCAACGAAGTCTGCGCACGCAGACTTTAA
>DBRL01000003.1:62205-62894 GCA_002305925.1 Candidatus Peregrinibacteria bacterium UBA1369 | reverse complement strand
TCCGGCCGGCAGAAAGGAGCTTTTCGAAATCAGACCCTTGTCTGTAGTTTGCCGCCGCCAAACAGCCATCAGGCAGTAGCGGCCGCAGGCCACAGGCAGAAATCATGCGGGGCCCCGCGCGCCGATCCTTCGTCACCACGAAGTCGATCGCCACGGGGCTCTTTCGCGTCCCCCAAGACTCCAAACGCATCACTGACAAACTGCTTTGGTTCGCCGGCCGGGAGGAGGTCATTGGCTTCAGCATCAAGCTGCAGGGGCAAAACAACAGATATCGATTTCGCATTGGTAAATTCAGGGTCATTTTCTCCACAGAGCTGTCAGGTACAACGAAAATAATTAACATACTGCGCATCAAACACCGCAAAGAGATTTACAGATTGCATAAAGTGAGTTAATCTAAAGATAACCCTAAGATAAACCAACATGATCACCAGATTCGTCGGAATGAAGGAATTTAGGCAAAATATGACCAGATACTCCGAGCAGTCCAGAAAGAAAAAAATTCGCTTTATTGTCCTGCGAAAAAACCGGCCAATCCTGGAAGTTAGTCCCATCAGCGAGAAGGATTATGCCTATCTGCGCTTAAAAAAAGAGTTCGACGAGGCGGAAAACCAGATCAGGAGCGGGGACTATCTGACCCATGAAGAAATCAGGCAAGAACTTGGCCTGAAGTAGCCGCCGTCCGTTGC
>DBRL01000003.1:49644-62175 GCA_002305925.1 Candidatus Peregrinibacteria bacterium UBA1369 | reverse complement strand
TGTACAGCCGCCGCGGGCCGGACGGCCGGGCCCGGCCCAATCAAAACGCCCTGGAATAGCCACAGGCCCCGCCCGCGGCGGCTGTACGCCTCACACCATTAACGCCACTTTGTGCCTGCCCTGTGCCGCCCATCAAATACATCGCCAACCGTCTCCCCGCCAGTCGCTTCCCGCCGCTACCGGCGGGTGCTCTTTGATTCCAATATTTGGATTGCTTCCATCACGAAAAGCGACTTTTTCCATTATGAGAGTCTGCGTTTAATTTCTTCCTACACTTCCAGAAAATTTCAAATCATCATANNTGTCTTCACTACGCTGGGATAAAACTCGAAACCTTTGATCAGGCCTTGAAAAAAGCCTACAATAAAACCGTTAATATAGAAAAAAGATGAATCACAAAAGCACAGTCACCCCAAAACGGCCACGCAAGAAACTGCCAATGATTACCATGCTGAAATTGCTTAAAAAGAACGCTATTGATCTCGGCCATCCCACCAACGCCGTCGACCTGGTGCGCAAAAATCGTTAGCCCCCCATTCCCTTGCCGCAAACAAACACATCCCTGGTGCGCAACCTGCAAATCATCTCCCAGCTGGTGCGGGGCGAATTTAAATTGCGCTACAAATCCTCGCTGCTGGGCTATTTCTGGACGCTGTTCAAGCCCCTGATGCTTTTTGGCGTCATCTACCTGGTCTTTTCGGTCTTTCTGCGGAGCCCCATGCAAAATTATGCCGTCTATCTGCTGCTCGGCATCGTGCTCTGGACTTTTTTCACCGAGGCCACCATGACCGGCATGAACAGCCTGACCGGCAAGCGCGAGCTGATCACAAAAATCTACTTTCCCCGCCAGACGCTGGTCTATGCCGCCACCCTCTCCAGCCTGATCACGCTGCTGCTCAATCTGCTCATTTTCGCCGTTTTTTACTTCGGCGCCGGCCTGCTGCCCGGCTGGGCCAGCCTGCTTTTTTTGCCCTATCTGCTGCTTCTGCTGCTTTTCACCACCGGCATTTCGCTGATTCTGGCCAGCCTCTACGCGCGCTTCCACGACCTCTCGCATATCTGGGAGGTGATTCTGCAGATTCTTTTCTGGATTACGCCGATTGTCTATGATCTCTCCTTTGTGCCGGAACAGTTTCGCGCCTGGCTCTACCTCAACCCGATGACGCAGTTTATCAGCTTTTCGCGGCGCATTTTTCTGATCGACCAGGTGCCCTCGCTCAAACAGCACGCCGTCCTGCTGGCGGTCAGCCTGGGTGTCTTCGCCATCGGTTACTGGTTTTTCAAAAAAACGGAATACAAAGTCGCCGAAATGATCTGAACAAATTTCATCTCTGGTTCATGTCACCTTGATAAGATTGGACTGTCATCACTCGGCAAGCATGGAGAAGAGAGTAATTTTGGATTCATCGGTATGGGTGGCCTCCCTGATTTTGGAAGAACCCAACCATTACGAGGCAATCCGTACAATCGGCCGTCACATCAACAAGGGATACAGAATAATTATCCCCTGGGTAGTGATGATGGAGGTGGTCAATGTCGCTAATCGTTTGAGCGTTCCTAAAGAGAAAATTAATCACTTTGTCTGGGAATCAATCAAGAACGACCGGTTTGTTATACCCGAAATCGATGCTTACACATTATTTCACGCAATGGAAATTTTGATCGAACGTATTAAATTGAGAACGATGGACCTGATTATAATTACGCATGCAAGATTATTGCAGCCCACGGATTTTGTTTCTTTTGATAAAACACAACTAAAATGTTACATTCAAATTATCCATAATCAATGAAACATGGAGTTGCGAGTGCCGTTAAAAAGAGCCAAAATCCCGGGGAGGGGCAAGCTTCGCAAAGGAGATATGATGAAGGTTCTCAAGGCTATGCAGGTCAGCACTGGGAAACCTGTTGACGCCCTGAAATTACTTGGTCGCAGATAAAGCTCTCATGGCTCAAATCTCTGTTCAAAACCTGTCCAAATCCTTTCTGGTGCCGCATCAGCGTCGCACCACGCTGAAGGACAGCTTTGTCGATTTCCTGGGGGCGGGGCTGTGGCGGCGGCCGGTGCAGGAGCAGTTTTTTGCCCTCAATGACGTCAATCTGGAAATCGGGGCGGGGGAATTTGTCGGCATCATCGGGCCGAACGGCTCGGGCAAAAGCACCCTGCTCAAAATTCTGGCCGGAATATACCGGCCCAACGCCGGACAGGTCAATCTGCGCGGCAGCGTGGCGCCGCTTTTGGAGCTGGGCATTGGCTTCCAGCAGGATCTCTCTGCCCGCGACAACATTTACATTAATGCCGCCCTGCTCGGCCTGCCGGCCTCGCAGACGCGCCGCCTGCTGCCCGAAATCGTAGAATTTGCCGAAATCGGCCATTTTCTCGATCTGAAAATCAAAAACTATTCCTCCGGCATGCGGCAGCGTTTGGCCTTCGCCATTGCGGCCCATCTGGACGCCGACATCTATCTCTGCGACGAGGTTTTTGCCGTGGGGGACGAGAGTTTTCAGCAGAAATGCCTGGCCGTGTTCCGGCGCTGGCGCGACAGCGGCAAAACCATTCTGCTGGTCTCGCACAATACCGGCCAGATCGCCGATCTCTGCGATCGCGCACTGTTGATCGACCGCGGGCAGCTGCTGGCCGACGGGCCGGCGACTGCTGTGGTGGAACTCTATCACCAGACGCTGTCCGCCACCCGCTGACCGCAAAAAACACCGTCTGACGCCTCAAGCCGTCCGCCCGCTGCCTGTACGGTAAACGGCCCTCCCGGCAACACAAACAGGCCTAGATAGACATAGGCATTTTTTGACTAATCGGACAAGCCTTTTCACTTTGCCGGAGAGGCTTTGCCGTGCTAATTAATAAACACCGGTTGCCAATCTCCATGATCAAACAGTCCAGAAAAATCCGCTTACCCGCCGACCTCTATTCCCGCAACAGTTTTTACGGACTGCTGATTGAATACATTATGTCCCTGCGCGGACCGGACGAACAGCGTCACAGTCTGGATATTCTCGACGTGGGCGGCTATGAGGGCAAACTGGGCTGGTTTCTGCCGCAACACACGCGCCTGACCGTGCTCGATCAGCGTCCGGTGCCCGACGACGGCAGAACTCTGCACGTCCAGGGCGATGCCCGGCATATTCCATTTCCGGACGGACATTTCGACCTGGTGATCAGTTCCGATATGCTGGAACACCTGGTGCCATCCGATCGTCCGCTGGTAATGCGCGAGATGCTGCGGGTGTCTAAACGCCACGTCATCCTGGGCGGGCCTTTTCAGAGCATCTACACCGAAACGGCCGAGGAGCTGGTCAACCGCCAGTTTTTGGAAAACACCGGCCAGCCCCATCCTTTTCTCAGCGAACACCTGGAATACGGACTGCCCGATCTGGAAAGCGTCGAGCAGGTGTTGACCGAACAGGCCGTCTCCTATCTCAAATTGGGGGAGGGCAACATTTACAACTGGTTTCTCCAGCAACTGTCCATTGGCGGCCGCCTGCTGGTGCCGCCGTCTGCCGCGCACGCCGCCGCCCAGAACGGTACCGCCTTCAACCAGTTTTTCAACGAACACCTGTATGAACTCGGCAATTTTCGCGCGCCGACTTACCGTACCGTGCTCTTTTGCGACCAGCGCGAACCCGTCAGCCGGCGCGCCCTGATGGAAATCGTTGAGGAAAAAAACAATTTCCACACCAGTACCTGTTTCGAGGCCTACAAGAGAATCTTTGATGATATGCGCGATCTGCTGGGTTTGAAAAATACAGAAATCGCCGCGCGGGAGGAGCAGACCCTGGCTGCCGTGCAGCAGATCAGTGACCTGGAGGACCGCCTGGAAAGGGAATGGGAGACGGGACGCCAGCGGGAAAGCACCATCAAGCTGCTCCAGTCGCAACTGGAGGAAAGCCAGTCCGTTCTGCTGGAACGCGAACAGCAGATTGGCGGACTGTCGGCTTTGGTGCGGGGACATGAGGAGGTGGTGCGGCAATACGAAAGCCGGCTTGAACAAAAGCAAAGCGATCTGGCTCTCCAGGAGACGCAGATTCGGTCTCAGGATTTATTGCTGGGGCGGCTCAAACAGGAACTTGAACAGCTGCAGAAAAGCGAACAGGAACTGACCGGGCTGATCGTCCTCAAGGAAGAATCGATTCAGCGCAAAAGCGAAGCTCTTCAACTGGCCGAACAGCAGATTGCCTCCCTGCAGACTTCTCTGGCCGAATACAAACGCGAGTTGGAAACGGTTCTGCTGTCGCGCTCCTGGAAACTGGTCCGTTTCTATGGCCGCGTCAAACAGGCCGTCTATACCCGCCCAAAGAATCTTCTCACCACGGCCCTGCAGGTGCTCTACCGCCTGGGGCCGCGCGAATTTTTGCGCCGTTTGCGCCGGAAAATTTTTCATTCCCAGCAGACCACGGTTTCTTCCCCCAGCGATTATCAGAAATTGATCGAGGAAAACTCTTTCTCACCATCTGATCTGCGCCGTCTGCGCCAGGAGCAGGAAAGTTTTGATTACAAACCGCTGGTTTCCATCCTGATGCCGGTCTACAACGTGCCGGAAGTATGGCTCAGAAAAGCCATCAAATCAGTACAGGCCCAAATCTATCCCAAGTGGGAACTCTGCGTGATCGATGACGCTTCCACCGCGCCGCATATCCGGGCGGTGCTGCAGGAATTTGCCCAGGAGGACAGCCGTGTCCGCGTCCATTTCCGTCCCCACAACGGCGGCATTGTCAAGGCCTCCAACGCCTGTCTGAAAATGGCGCGCGGCGCCTATGTCGGCCTTTTGGACAATGACGACGAATTGGCGCCGGAAGCCCTTTACCAGGTGGTCAAGTCCCTGCAGGCCGCGCGCCACGATCTGATCTACTCCGACGAGGACAAACTGGAACTGGACGGCGGCCGCAGCGAGCCGTTTTTTAAACCGGACTTTGATCCGGAACTGCTGCTGGCCAACAATTATCTCTGCCATTTCAGCGTCATGCGCCGTAAAATTGTCGAGGAGGTGGGAGGTTTCCGCGAGGGTACCGACGGCTCCCAGGACTATGACCTCTTCCTGCGCTTTACCGACAAAAAACGTCAGATTCATCATATTCCCCGCGTGCTCTATCACTGGCGCAAAATACCCGGTTCCGCCGCCGCCAGCATTGACGCCAAACCCTATGCCCTCGAGGCCGCCAAAAAGGCTCTCACCGACGCCCTGCGGCGCCGCGGCATCCGTGGTGAAGTAACCGACGGCCTCTGGAAAGGCTCCTACCGCGTCCGCCGCGAAATCGAGGGAGAACCGCTGATCTCAATCATTATTCCCTTCCGCGACCAGGTTGAAGTGCTGAAAAACTGTCTGGACAGCATTTTCGCCAAAACCTCCTGGCAGAATTATGAAATTCTGCTGGTCAACAATGCCTCCGAACTGCTGCAGACCCGCGAATATATCCGGGAAATTGAGCATTGCCCGCGGGTGCGGCTGCTGCATTACAATGCCCCCTTCAATTATTCCGCCATCAACAATTTCGCCAGTCTGCGTGCGGCGGGGGAGTATCTGCTGCTTCTCAATAACGACACCGAGGTGATCGAGCCGGACTGGATTCAAAACATGCTGGAGCACGCCCAGCGGCCGGAAGTCGGGGCGGTCGGCGCCAAACTGCTCTATCCCGACGACACCATCCAGCACGCCGGTGTGATTGTCGGCATCGGCGGCGCGGCCAACCATGCTTTTGGCCGATCGCATCGCGACGAACACGGTTATTTCGGGCTGCTCAAAGTTACCCGTCAGTACAGTGCCGTCACCGGCGCCTGCATGATGATGCGCAAAAAGGTTTTTGACGAAATGGATGGGCTGGACGAGGAGAATCTGGCCGTTTCCTTCAATGACGTCGATTTCTGCCTGCGGCTGGGTGAGAAGGGCTATCAGGTCATCTTTACGCCCTATGCCCTGCTTTACCACCACGAATCGCTTTCCCGCGGGCACAATGTCAGTTTCAACGAGGAGTATTATTTGCGCCGCCGTCATCAGGGCATTTTTCAGGGCGGCGACCCGCATTACAACCCCAATCTTTCCCGTGAACGCCTGGACTTTTCGCTGAAAGTGTTGGATAAAGTAAAGGCACAATGAACAAAATTGCCAGCGCCAAATGGCCCCCGGTCAGCGTGATTGTTCCATGCTACAACGGCATGAAATTTTTGTCTGTCTGTCTGCCCAGCCTGGCTTCTCTCGACTATCCGGATCTCGAAGTCCTGCTGATCGACGACGCTTCCTCCGACGCAACGGTGCAATTCATCGAAAAGAATTATCCGCAATACCGGCTGATCCGCCACGCGGAGAATATTGGTTTTTCCGCCACTCTTAACGAAGGTTTCGCCGCCAGTCGTGGCAAATACGTCTTTTTCGTCAATCAGGACACCGTACACAGCTCCGATTACCTAAAAATCTGTGTCAGCCGGCTGGAGGAAAGGCCCGAATTGGCCGCCGTCACCGGCAAAGTCTGCAAATTTGATTTCGACGAGGTGCGTCAGAGCAAAATCATTGATTCGGTCGGCCTGATCATGCTCAAAAACCGCCGCGTGCTCGACCTGGGCCAGGGGGAGGAGGACAATGGTCAATATGAAGAGGGGCGGGAAGTATTTGGAATTTCCGGCCAGAACCCTCTCTATCGCCGCAGCGCCCTGGAGGAAGTTTTGATACCGCTGGGCGGCCGTCGCGGCGCCGCACCCCAGGCCCGCCCGGCCGGCGAGCTCTTTGACCGCGATTTATTCATGTACAAGGAGGACGTCGATCTGGCCTGGCGACTGCGACTGGCCGGCTGGCGGGCCTGGTACGAGCCGCGCGCCCGTGCCTGGCACGGGCGCGCCACCTCGGCCGTGCCGCGCCTGAACAGCCTCGACATTCTGGCCAACCGCCGCAGCATGAGCCGCTTCCAGAAATACCATTCCATCAAAAACCGCTATCTGGTCATGTTCAAGAATGAAGTGTTCTCCGTCTGGCTGCTTCATCTGCCGCGAATCATTTTTTATGATATGCTCTATTTCGGTTACAATCTGCTTTTTGACTTCCGCGTGCTGGGCGCCTATTTCGCTGCCCTGGGGCGGCTGAAAGCCCTCTGGCCGAAACGCCGCTGGATCATGGGGCACCGCCGCGCCGGCAATCGTGAAGTCCGCAGCTGGTTCAAATAAAAAAACACCATGCCCGCCAAAAACAAAACCAAAAACAAAACCAAAAAATCCGACGCCCCGGCCGTCTCTGAGGCCATGTCCACTTCCACCACTCCACGGCTGGACGCCATTATCCGCGGCCATCTCTACGCCCTGATCATCCTGTTGCCACTGGTTTTCTGGCTGGATACGGCCACCGTTTTCGCCCTGCCCAAACTGCTGGTGCTCCATCTTTTGACCATTTCCGCGCTCTTTTTCGTTGTTCTGAAAATTTACGCCGAGCGCCGTTTCAGCTTTTTTCTTTCGCCCGGCTGTATTTTTCTGGGGCTGTGGCTGGCCAGTCTGCTGCTCAGCACGCTGTTTTCGCTCAATCAGCTGACCAGTGTTTTTGGCCAATACGGGCGCTTCATGGGGCTTTTCACCTTTCTCAATCTGCTGGTGGCGCCGCTCTATCTGGTTTCTTTTTTCCCGCGCGCGGAATTGCGACGTCTGCTGTATGTATCCGTCGGCACCGCACTGCTGGTGGCACTTTACGGGCTGCTGCAATACGTGGATTTTTTTGGCCTCTGGCCTGATACAATCCGCTGGACCGATGCCCCCCAGAATCGAGTCTTTGCCACCATGGGACACGCCAATCACCTCGGCGCCTATTTGGCCACCAATTTGATCTTTCTCAATTATCTTTACGCCGGGCTGGGCCCGGCGCGGCGCCGCTGGCTGAACTCAACGGTTTTTCTCTTGGGCCTGCTTTTACTTTTTGGCTGCCTGCTGCTCACGGCCAGCCGCGGCGCCGTGCTGGCTTTTTTCCTGGTCTATCTGATTCTGCTGGTGCTGCGGGTGGTCAAACACCGCCAGGCCGTCCGCCAAAAACTCTGGCTGCTGCTGCTCACCGGCCTGGTCATCGTTGGTACTGCCGCCGCCAGTTTGCTGATTTTCGTGGACAATTTGGAATCAATGGGGCTTTTCTACCGCACGGAGCAGACCATCGCCAGCATCGAAAAGGGCCTGGTACCGGAACGCCTCAGTTTTCTGCGCAGCTCCTGGCAGATGTTCCTTGACCATCCGGCCATCGGCACCGGGCTTTCCACCTTCCGCGACGCCTATTCGGCCTATCGCCGCACCGATTATGTGATCGACGGGCCCGGTAACGCCCATCAGATTACCGTCCCCGAGTCGGCCCACAACGAATACGCCAATATCCTGGCCACTCAGGGGCTGCTGGGACTGGTCGCTTTTCTCGGAATGCTCGGCTATGCCGTTTTCAGCCTCTTGCGCCGTTATTTTGCCGACCGGCGCGGCCCCCCCGGTGATTATTGGCATCTGGCCATATTGGGTGGCTTGCTCGTTTTTGCGGTGCAGGTTCTTTTTAATTTCGGTGAGCTGGTCAACTGGTTCGTCTTTTTCCTGCTGCTCGGCATTTTTCTGGCTGAAGCTCCGCCACTCCGCACTGTTTCCCTGCGTCTACCCGGTCTTCTTTTGCTGCCGCTCAGCGTTCTGGCTCTGCTGGCCTTGGCCTGGTCGTTCGGCGGCAGTGTTTTTCAGCCAGCCCGGGCAGATTATTACCTGCATCAGGCGAGGTTGGCCGACAGCCGCGGCGAGTCGGAGTCGGCCGACGGATATTATCGCGTGGCCATAGGCAGCCGGCCTTTGGAATATCAGTTTTATCAGCAATACGCCGATTTTCTGCTCGAACGGGCCACTCTGCTTGCCGCGACCGCGGACAGGGAACTCTATTTGCAGCTCGCCGCCAAAAACTACCGCCAGGCCATTTTGCTCAACCCCAATTATCCCAGTACCTATCACAATCTGGCTTTGGCCTATCTCTATCTTTACCGTCTCGGTGGCAATGAACATTTTGGCAATCTCAGCCGTGAAAATTATCAAAAAAGTATTGAAAAGTCTCCCAACAATCCCCGCTACCTCTATGAATACGCCCGCAAGCTGCATTCGGACTGGAATGAGCGGCAGGAAGCCGTAAACCTGCTCCGTCAGGCCCTGCAAATCGACCCCGGTTACCGCGAGCCACTGGATTATCTGGAATTTCTCTTCGCCAATCATCCCGAGCTGCGTGAACTCGCTGCTCCGGTGGCACCCGTAGCTGCCTCCACCTCCTCCGCTGCCATGAGACCCGCTTCAATCAGCATTGAATAAAAGAACAAATTATCATAAAATCTCTTTGTCCATTCTTTACCCTGCTTAAAAACATGAACAAAAACATCCTCATCATTAGCGCCGTTTTTTCCCTGGCCCTACTGGCTTTTTCCGGCTGTCAGCAGGCTCCGGCCGACAATGGTCAGAACGGCAAGGTCAACGCCCAGGGCGTTCTGGAAATCGAGCCGCCCTCGGAAGAAGTGCAAAAACTGCTCTCATTGCAGGATCAGCTTAGCCAGATTGTCCGCACTGACGATCTCTCCCGCTGCGCCGAACTCTCCATGGAACAGTATCAGAAGAGCTGTCAGATCAACATCCTGGCCAATCGCGCCCAGTCTGCCGAGGACACCGCCGTCTGTGACGAAGCCACTTCGGAAGACCTGAAAAAACAGTGTCTCACTCTGGTTACCGGCAAAAAATAAATCCGTTGGAGCCAATAATTAGGACTGCCAGTGTATTTGCTGTCCAATTTTCGCTGGCGGCAGGGCTTTACCTGATTGCAGCCACCATGGCAAAACGGCCGGTCTGGCCTTTTTCGCGACGAAATGAATAAAAACGGCTACCATCCACCGGATCTGCCGTATCGATGCGGGCAATTTCAATCTTGCCCGGTGCCACTCCGTGTCCGATCAATTGTCGGCGGGAGTATTCCCACATGTCCAGACGGTTGTTTTTCACGAAAGGCATGAAATCAGGGCCCAGCTCGACCGCCGGATCGCTGAACTGGCTGTGTGCCGGCCCCAGCGAAGGCGAAATCCCCACCAGCAGATGGGCGGGATTGCTGCCCAGTTTGACCATTTCCTCAATCACCGCGCCGCTGACATCCTGTTTCAGACCTCGCCAGCCGGCATGTGCCATGCCGAGTATTTTACGGCCGGGATCAAAGAGCAGTATGGCCTGGCAGTCGGCCACCTGCACCATCAGGCCCACGCCCGGCTGATTGGTCACCAGTCCGTCCGTGTCTTCGATTTCCACCGTCTTCTGACCGGGGCTAAAGAGCTTTTCCTTCATCGCTGCATTGACGGTCAATACGTTGCGTCCGTGCGACTGGTCGGCAGAAACGCAATAGCGCAGATTGAGGGCTTTCAACACGCGGCGGCGATTCTCGATCACATTCTCGCGGCTGTCACCCAGCCCGAAACGCACATTCAGCGAATTCCAGGGTGCCGGACTGACGCCGCCGCTCCTGGTAAAAACCGCGTGATCCAGCTCTCCGGAAAATCCTTCGATCAGATGGAATTGGAAACAGGGCAGGCCGCCCTTGGTGAGTTTTTTCATTATTTTATAATTTTTTTTTTTATTTCAGAATGTCCTTGACCACAAACGGAATTTCCTGGGCCAGGTCGCTGGCGGTGTAGGCGTAGCCTTTGACCTTGAACAGTCTGTCGCCGCAGGTACCCAGGATATAGGCGCCGCAGGCACAGGCTTCAAAGGGTGTCACGCCCTGGGCCATCAGGCCGGCCACCAGCCCCGACAGCACGTCTCCGCTGCCCCCAACGGTCATTCCGGCGTTGCCGGTGGTGTTTTCCTCAATCTGTCCCTCATCGCCGGCGATAATATCCACCGGACCCTTCAGCAGTATATTGATGCCCAGGTCTTTGGCCAGCGTACGGATCACTCGCACTTTGTGGTCGGAAGGGTCGCTGATTTTGAAGGATTTGCCGGTAAGTTTTTCAAATTCACTGTGATGCGGTGTGATGATCAGTTTCTGCTTTAGCGGCATTTTTTCAATCATTTCCAGCACCTGTATCGCCGTGGTGTCCAGTATGGTCGGTATGGAGAGATGTTCCACCAGAAATTTCAGCGCCCGCATTGTCTCTGTGCGTTCGCCCAGGCCCGGTCCAAATACCACCACGTCGGCTTTCTGGGCCATGGTTAGAATCATTTCCTGGGCACGGGTGTTGAGAAATTCGCCCGGATACTTTCGCACGATCAGATCGGGAGCAAAGCCGCGGCTTACCTCAAAATTGCACTCCGGCACGGCCATCTGAACCAGATCGGCTCCGGCATTCATCGCCCCCCAGGCCGAAAAAATCGGCGCCCCGTGGAAATCAATGCTTCCGCCCACCACCAAAACCCGTCCGTTTTTGCTTTTGTAGCTCAAGGGATCGCGCTTGGGAGCTTGTTTTTTGAAGTCGGCCAGTTTGAACATCTTGTTGAGGTTATTTCAAGTTATAGAAAGCTCCGTAACCGGCATAAATTGCTTTTTTGCCAAGCTCTTCCTCGATGCGCAGTAATTGGTTGTATTTGCAGACTCGGTCGGTGCGCGAGAGCGAACCGGTCTTGATTTGACCGGTGCAGAGCGCCACCGAAAGATCGGCGATGAAGGGATCTTCGGTTTCGCCGCTGCGATGGGAAATCACCGTCGTCCAGTTGTTCAGCTCTGCCAGATCAACCGCTTCAATGGTTTCCGTAACCGTGCCGATCTGATTGAGTTTAATCAGTATCGAATTGGCCATTTGCTGATCCAGACCCATTTGTAGTCTCTCCACATTGGTCACAAAGAGGTCATCGCCGACAATTTGCAGCGAGCCGCGGCTTTTCTTCATCAGCGCACTCCAGTTCTCGAAATCGTCCTCGGAAAGCCCGTCCTCAATGCTGATCAGCGGATATTTTTTAGCCAGTTTCAGCAGATAATCAATCATCTCAGTGCCAGTGAGTTTTTCTTTTTTGCCTTTGATTTTCAGGTTGTAAGTCTTCTTTTTGGTGTCATAAAACTCACTTGCCGCCACGTCGGTGCCCAGCATGATGTCTTTGCCGGGTTTGTAGCCGGCTTTTTCAATGGCCTTGATAATCATTTCCAGGGCTTCTTCCTGGCCTTTCAGAGCCGGAGCGTAACCGCCCTCGTCGCCGACGGTGGTTTTGTGGCCTTTTTCCTTCAGCAGGCCGCCCAGAGTGTGAAATACTTCCGACCCCATGCGCAGGGCCTCGCGGAAAGTATCCGCTCCCACCGGCAGTATCATCAATTCCTGGAAATCAATGCCGGAATCGGCATGCGCGCCGCCGTTTATGATATTCATTTGCGGCACCGGCAGCAGATTGGCATCGGGATTGAGATAACGGAAGAGGCTTTCACCGCGCTCAATCGCGGCGGCGCGGGCTGCCGCCATCGAAACGCCCAGTATGGCGTTGGCCCCATAGCGGGATTTGTTGGCCGTACCGTCTTTTTTGATTAGCAGCTGGTCAATTTTGTCCTGGTCTTCAGCTTTGACACCCGTCACTAACCGTCCCAGTAC
>DBRL01000003.1:27519-49598 GCA_002305925.1 Candidatus Peregrinibacteria bacterium UBA1369 | reverse complement strand
GCGCG
This sequence comes from Candidatus Peregrinibacteria bacterium UBA1369, assembly GCA_002305925.1. Classification (GTDB taxonomy): domain Bacteria; phylum Patescibacteriota; class Gracilibacteria; order UBA1369; family UBA1369; genus UBA1369. The sequence goes on along the minus strand of DBRL01000003.1, from coordinate 49,593 downwards.
CCCCAGCGCCCGCTCGGTCCAAACTTCCACCTCAACGGTCGGATTGCCGCGGGAATCAAGTATTTCGCGGGCCAGAACTTTTTTGATTTTGGACATTGCAGTTTTGTTTAGATAAATATTTTTTCAGATTGCCCCAATTCTACAAAAAAAAAGCGCCATTGTCACCATCAGAACGGCGCCTTGCGCCGTAGCCCTTCGGAGCTCGCCAGCAGCCCCGCGCCCGCCACCTGGCCGCTGGTCATCGCCTCTGCATCTGGGCGCGCCCGCTGCTCCGCCCGCCCGCTGCCCCGCTCCGCCCGTCGGGGCGCGCAGCCCCGCGCCCGCCGCCTGGCCGCTGGTCATCGCCTCTGCATCTGGGCGCGCCCGCCTGCCCGCAGGGCACCTCCGCAGCGTTCGGCCCTCGTCCACCCGCCGCGGCTTTGGCTTGCCGATAGCGAAGGTCCAGCCCATGCGCCAATTCATGATGGCCGGCGCACATTGGCGCCAGAAAGCGGGGATCGTGGTTGCGAGTCAGCGCAAATCTGGCGGCGTGGTGCAGTGCCACGGCCGGCCGCGCGCAACCGGGCACCGAGCACCCCCGGCCATATTCGGCCATCACCAGCCTTTTGACCGCCACCGGCACGTGGCGCGATCCCGCGCGCGGCCTTTCAAAAGCCATTACCATCTTTTTTTCCGATATCTCTCGTTCCCGCCGGTCCAGCATTTCTGAAATCAAAAGGTTGACGTCAATTCCCCTTTGTTGCAGTGCATAGAGACGCTCCTGCACTGGAGGTGCCAGCTCAACTTTGTGCCCGGGCACAAAATCAGACGGGGCGACTTTTTTGTCTAGCTGTCGAATATCGCGCGCCAATGTATCCAGAGCGTTTTTTGACAGTGTTCGCGAGGCCGCTGCCAGCATTTCTTGATTTTCCGTGGAGGCAACCGCGGCGATGCGCGCGAGTTTGTTGACACTCACTTCACCGCTTTCCAGAGCCTGTTTTAGTGCCGGTTTGTTGTAGAAATGATCGTTCAGACTGAGGACGCGCTTAACCTGTTCATGACTGAGACCGGCAAATTTGGCGGCAAATTCAAAAATCGATGCGCACCCGTGCTGCAGATGTAGGCGCCGTTTGTTAATTTCCGGCAGCATCCCAATGCACTTTTGGCGGTAAAGTAATGCTTTCGCACCATAATCACGAAAAAGTTCAAACAATTTTTGGTCATTCAGATTATGTGTCATTTTTTTCGTGGTTAAGTGTGCCTGAATAATAGCACGAGAAAGCCAAAAACGCACTTGCGGGGGCGGGAAAGTTGATTCGTAATGAAAGGACAAGAGTGGCTACAGTTAGCCAATCGACGCGCATGCGTCCGCCCGCCGCCTGCGCGACGCCAACCACGCGCCCGCACCGCAACATCACGCCCGCTCACTGCGCGCACCACTAGCCAGGCCCGCGTCCACCGCGGCCGCCCACGCGGAACCAGCGCCGCCTCGCGCCCGCGCGACGCCAACCACCCGCGACCTTTGCGCCACCCGCGCGAAAGGAAACCACACGCCCGCGCTCCCCCCAGCGCAAGTGTTGTTTTGCGCCGCGACTTCTGCTAGAATACCCGCGCTGTCAAAACCCTTCAGGGTCAGGGCGGCTAATTCAAGGCCTGCAGACACAGGCCGCAGCTGGGCAACTAAAAAATTCAACCATATGGAAATCAGTAAATTGAAAGATCAGGGTGTGATCATCCGGACCAAAAACGCCTCATTGGCGATTGATCCGCTGATCGTGGATAACTCTCTGCCGGCCGATGCCGCCGAATGTGATTTCATCCTCCTCACCACTCCCGAACAGACCTTGGAGAAATTTGGTGAAAACAAGCGTCTGTTCAGCTGGCCGGGCGAATATGAGGTTCAGGGAGTGGCCGTTCACGCCTACCCCACCAATGGCTATGACAACGAACATCGCAGCAATCTGTTTTTTGTCATTTACACGGGCGAGGGAAAACTTTGTTATCTGCCTCCACTCAACAAGGAAATCTCCGCCAATGTCATGGAGGCCATCGGCGACGTCGATCTATTGATTTTCCCCGCCGGCGGAGAAGAGAAACTCTGGCACTCCACCCTGGAAAGCATCGAGCCAAAAGCCGTTTTGCCATTGCCGGTCGAGGGAGGACTTTCCATCGATTCATTGTTTGTGAAAATCGGCATTCCCAAGCCACAGTCCGCTCCAAAACTGGTCTTCAAAAACAAAAACGATTTCCCCGCCGAAAACATGGCCGCATTTTTGCTGGACTGAACACTGCTGTGATGTTATAAACTGGCCCGAACCAGTCAAAAATTCCGGCTCTCGTAGTTCAATGGATAGAACAAGGCACTCCTAAGGCTTAGATACAGGTTCGATTCCTGTCGAGAGCACCATAGAAAAAGCGGTTTGAGGTTATCGCGCCGCTTTTTAGCGTGTCTCAGTTCCGGCCGTTTTTCATCAGCCACACCATATCTACTAGATATTATTTTCCGCTTCGCCAGGTTCTTAGGCGCCGGTTGACTTCATTCCCCGCTTCTTTCATGTCTTTGATGATCGCCACTTTGATTTTGCCGACATCGAGCTGCTTTTTGGCCTTGCGTCTTTGCCAGAGATAGACACTGGTGCCCACCACGGTCGCCAGCAGAGAAGCCCCCACCAGAGCCCCGGCCAAAAGCGGTTGTCGTCTGGCTTTCTTCAGCAGGTTGCGCCCCGTTTTTTCCAGCGGGGATACTTGCGGGGTGTTTTTAATTTTTCTTTTGGTGATGTTTTTCATGGTGTTGGCATAAACAGTAAAATTGACTAAACTATCAAAACATTATAAAACAACTCCTTGCTCTTGGCAAATGGCGATGTTAACTTGGCCACGTCCGCTACGCCAAAACTTAATCCATTAGCCCGCTAGTTCATGGAAGCTTCAGAAAAGCGACTGGCCGGCCCACAGGCCGAAGATGAACAAATCGCTTCGCTCACATACTCCATCCTCACTTTCGGCTGCCAGATGAATTATTCCGACAGCGAAAGGGTGGCTGCGGTTTTGGAAAAAACGGGATATCGCCGTGCTCCGGACGACAGACCGGCCGACCTTGTTATTTTCAATACCTGTTCCATCCGTCAGAAAGGGGAGGATCGTGTCTATGGTCTGCTGGAAAATTTTCAGGCACTCAAGGCAGTTAACCCGCGCCTGCTGGTCGGGCTGACCGGCTGCATGGTACGCCAAACCAGTACCCGCAATTCGCCCCCGGAGAAAAAAGATCCTCTGCTCAAAAATCTGCGTGCCATCGATTTCGTTTTCCGCATTAACGACAGCCATATCTTGCCATCTGTACTGGCCGAGGCCGAACCCAGGCTGGAAATGGCGGGAGAACCTGAATTTGCACAGCCAGGCACCGAGACGGATTATTTGCAGATAGAGCCGCATTACAGTTCCACTTTTCAGGCTTTCGTACCGGTTCAGATTGGTTGCGACAAGTATTGTACCTATTGCATTGTGCCCTATTCCCGCGGCCGCGAAAAAAGCCGGCCCCTGGAGGAGATTGTGGCGGAATGCCGCCGGCTGGTTGAAAAGGGCTGCCTGGAAATCAATCTGGTCGGGCAAACGGTCAATTCTTACGGCCTGTCGCAACTGGATAGTCAAAGCAGACATTTCGACTGGTATCACCAGCCCCGGGCGGTTGAGAAAACAACACGGGAGCTGCCCTTTATCAGGCTGCTACGCGAACTGGACAAGCTCTCCGCCCTGGGGCTCTCACGCCTGCGCTATTCCTCATCCCATCCGCGGGATTTCGGCCGAGAACTGGTCGCTCTGCACGCCGAATTGCCGACTCTTTGTCCGCATCTGCATCTGCCCCTGCAGGCCGGTGACGACGCCGTGCTGGCCCGCATGAACCGCAAATATACCTACGCCCAGTTCCGCGAGAAAATCGCCGACTTCCGCCGCGCCGTACCCGGCGCGGCGGTCACCACCGACCTGATTGTCGGTTTCTGCGGTGAGACTGATGAACAGTTTGAAAATACCGTGCGCGCGCTGGAGGAGTTGCGGTTTGATCAGGTTTTCTTGGCCAGATACAGCCAGCGCCCGGGCACCGTGGCCGCCAGGAGTTTTCCCGACGACGTGCCGCGGGAGGTTAAAGCGCAACGCTGGCATCGGCTCAACGACGTTTTGCGCCGCGTCTCCCTGGAACAAAACCGTCAATATGCCGGTCGCACGCTGGAGGTTCTGGTGGAACGCCACCATCCGACCAGCGGTGAAGTGGAGGGGCGCAGCCGTGAAAACAAACTGGTGCAATTTCCCGGCGGCGCGGAGCTGATTGGGACGCTTCAATCGGTAGAAATTACTGACGCTCTGGAATGGTTACTCAGGGGCAATATCCAGGGGCAGGATAAATAATGGCGATTAGGCTAGTCAAAAATCTTTCAATTGCTTGGTTTCGGAACTGGGTTCTGCCATAATATTTGACGCTATCGCAGCTGTTGCTTTTGACCGGCTGACGCTGGCATCCACCATTTGCTTACCCCACGCAAAATGACTACCCGCGAAACCGCGCCAAAAGGCAAAAAGCGACGGACTGGGCGGAGGATTGGCGCCTTGCTGGCCCTGCTGCTGGCCCTGCTCATTCTGATGGTCTATTTCTGTTTTTATTGGCAGAAATTGAACAATCGTGAAAAATTGGCCTCTTTCCTGCCCGCGGAACGCACCATTGGCTTTCTCGAATACAATCTTGGTCCGGGTCGCGAGGACACGCAAAAAATGTATGAATTGGCCGGACAAAACCCGCTTTTTGCAAAGCAGATCAGCGAAATAAAAACCCTGATACCGGCAGGCGAATTGTTTTATCAGTGGTATTCGGGCAAAGGGGGATTGGCCGTATTGACTACCCCAAACGGCCAGGGCTATACCCCCGTGCTTTTCCTGGGCCGCCGTGATGATGCCGCCTTGAAGGCCTGGATAGACGACCTCAGATTGGATTCGCGGATTGATACTCTGCGAGACGAACAATACCTGGGCCAGACCCTGATTAGTTTCCAAAACGGCCAGATTTTTAATCTGCTTTGGACCAGGGATTATCTTGTTGTTGCTGACAACCGTGAGGTATTGGAACAAATCGCCGGTACCGTGGCCGGAAAACAGCCAGCGCTGCGCGGTCAGCCGGATTACAACCAGCTTTCCTCAGCCCTTCCAGAACAAAACATTGGTTTTGTCTATTTGAACCGTTCCAGACTGCTGGCGATGCTTTCGAAAAATTCCGAGTTCCTGAGCGGACGTCTGGCTATGTTCCAGCTCTATTTCCCTTTTCTCAACATGTTTGCCAGCGAAGCGGCCAGCATCCGCCTGGAGAACGGCGACGGCCGCCCGGTGCATCTGGAAATCAAGCATCTCTCGCTGTTCAACCGCATCTACCGCAATGACTCCAGGGCCGGCCAATTCCCCTTCGACGAGGTTGATTACAGTTATTCCGGGCGGCTAGAGCGCTACCTGCCGGCCAATGTCGTTTTCCGGGCCGGCGGCGCCAATCTGCTCGACCAGCGCAACAAGATGCAGGTTTATTTTCAGGATTCCAGCGGGCTCAATGATCTGATCTTTGCCGGAACACTCAAGGAGCTTGAGGACGCTCTCAGCAGCCCCCCGCAAATGGCTGACCTGGACAACAATTTCTTTCCGATTTTTCAGAAAAACCATCTTTTTTATCTCGGTCGCGATGGGCAGGAGGCCGCCAACAAAATGGGCCCTTGGCATTTTGGCCTGCTGATTGAAAGCGATTATCCGGAGGCCGATTTGCTAAAATTGCGCAAAGTCGTTCTGGCCGCCGGTCCCAGACTGACCTCACAGCTTACCGCCCGCCCCGTTCAGTTCACCCTGCCCGACGGCAGCACCGGCACGGAAATGCGCGCCGAATTGCAGGAGCCGGCCTTTCAGACCCTCAGCCTGGCAGGCGAAGAGGTGGAACAAATTGTCTTCAGCGGGGACTTTTCCATTTTGCTTTGGGCCGATCCGGAATCCAGGCTTCTAGCGGTCAGCAATTCGGTGGGGGATTTGGAACAAATCATCGGTAACCGTGCCAACGGCAAAACAGCGGCCGCTCCCTTTCTCATGACCAATCCAACCGAGTCTTATTTGATTGATCTGGACCGGCTCGCGCATTCCTATCCCCAGCTCCAGTCCATCCTGCCCGCCAAGAGCCTGCAGATGGACAGAAAATTCTCTTCGGTGGGCCTGCTTTCCATTACCAGATTGGGCTTTTAAACAAATAATGCGCAAATACCGTTTCAGCGACATCAAAAAAGTCGCCAGCATCGAGCCTCTCAATTTGAGACAGCAGCATAGCGGTCAGGCTGCCGCCATTGATGTCATCAGAAAAAAAACGGGGGGTATCTATGACGGCTCTGGCACGCTTGAGCAAAGGCTCAATAGTATCAATTTAAAGCCTCTACAAAACGGTGTTCGGGGGCTCTGGTGCGGGCCGAATCAGCTTTCGGTAGACGGAATCAGTTCCACGGTGACGGGTGCTGACGGTGAGAATTATCATCTGGTCCCGCGCGAGACGGTGGAACGGCCTCTGCGTTCCAGCCTGGCCGCCGCTCTTCGCCTGGGATTGTCCGGCTTGCTGATTCTCATTTTTATCAATTTTTTCAACATTGTCTCCGGCGGCCAGCAGTTGAAAAACGTGCTGGTGTCCAGTGCTTCCAGCGGCTTCAGCAACGTCCTGGCCGGCGTGGACAGTGGCCGTGATCAGAATCTGGACGCGGCTGAAACCGAATTTCTGCAGGCGCAGGGGTATTTCAATCTTGCTGTCGAACGCCTCTCCTTCTTGCGCACCTCCAGCGTTTTTGGCGAAGACCGCCACCTCAAATCACTGGAAAACCTGCTGGCCGCCGGGCAAAGTATTTCGGCGGCGGGGCGTTTGTTTGCCGCTTCGGCGCGGAAACTGCAAACCTGGCCCGACCTCTTTTTTGCCGCCAATCGCGATCTGGTCTTAGGACAGCCAAGCCCCGCCGCATCACCAGCCTCCTCCCTCACCGACCGCCTCTCGGAGGACCTGCAGAACGTCAACTTGGCCATTGAAAAACTCTCTGAGGCCAATGATTATTTGGCTCTTGTCGATGTATCTATGTTGCCCCAGGAATACCGTCAAACGGTCGGGCAAATCCGCGACGGCCTGGGCGGTCTGGAGGGGTTTTTACGCGGCCTGGCCAATCATTTTCCTGCCGTTCTTGAATTACTCGGAGACCGTTATCCCCACCGCTACCTGATTCTTCTGCAGAACGATACCGAGTCGCGTCCGACGGGTGGTTTTATCGGTTCCCTGATGATTGTTGACATCAATGACGGTGTAATCACCCGTGCCGATTTCCATGATGTCTACCAATTTGACGGTCAGCTGCACGAATCTATCGAAGCTCCCGAGGACATTGCCATGATCACCGACGAATGGCGGCTGCGCGACAGCAATTATTCCCCCGATTTCGCCCTTTCCGCCGAAAAAGCCGCCTGGTTTTTACAGAAATCAAAAGGTCCCTCCGTCGACACGGTCATTGCCGTCAATCAGAGTGCAATTTCCAACCTCCTCGCCTCGCTCGGCCCGCTCACTATCCCCGAGCTGAAATCCGAACTTGATGCCAACAATTTTCAGCTGATTCTCAGCTACCTGGTGGAGACCAAATATTACGGCGACGACAACCCCAAGGTTATTTTGTCGCGCGTTATCGAAGCTTTCAAAAATAAAATTCTGACGCTCCAGGACCCCCAACCCCTGATTGATGCCCTGCTGGCGGAGATCCGGGCCCAGAAAATTCTCTTTTACTCCCGGGACGCGGAGGTGCAGGAGCTGTTCGAACAACTTGACCTGACCCCGCATCAGGCGGCACCGGCAGAGCGCGAAGATTTTTTGCAGGTGGTGACCACTTCAATCGGCGGCAATAAAAGCGATCAATACATAGAACAAAAGCTCGTCCATACCACTCATATCGAATCATCTGGCGATCTGATCAACGAGCTGTCCGTTTCCCGCGCCCATCGCTGGAATGAAGAGGAATTGAGCCGCTGGCGGGTCATTCTGAAAACATTTGGTTTCACCGCATTGCCCGAGCATTTCCAAAGCATTCTCGGTGGCGGCCCCAACCGCAGTTCGGTCAAAGTGTATGTGCCCCTGGGCAGCGAGTTGGAGCACGCTGTCGGCATTAATCCGTCCGAAGTTCTGACGCGTCACGACCCGGAGCTGAACAGGACGTATTTTCTCTTCTTTATGGAGGTTTTGCCTGGCGAGGAAAGCAAAGTGGTTTTGCGCTACCGCCTGCCCTGGCGGCTCTCGCTCTATCCCGCCGACATTTACCGTTTCGCGGCCCAGAGACAGCTGGCTCTCTTTGACAGCGCCTTTACCAAGGCACTTGCGCCCTCGCCCAATTTAAGTGTTTTGAAAAACAGCCAGAACAGCCTGGAATATTCAACCGTCCTTCGCGACCTCTACCGCATGCAGGCAGTGCTGGCCAATTGAAGTTTATAAGTTCAGTCTAACAATTGACGTCGCGGAAATTCTCCTGTTCAAAGAAACCGCTATATTTACGACCGAAGCGACTGTACAATTCACTTTTTTCCAGAACAAGCATGATTGGGCGGCCATGCGGACAGGTCATTTGTCCTGAAGGAATTCGATTGAGCTGGTCAATCAGTGCGGTGATTTCCCCTTGTCCCAGGGCATCGCCAAATTTTACCGCCGAGCGGCAGGCCAGATAGGTCAGGGCTTTTTCGCGGCGCGAGGCCAGGTCTCCTTTGTGTGAGGACAAACCGTCCCGCTGGCCGTCATGTTCGCGCAGGGTTTTCAGATCATCGATCAGGCCGAGCAGAACTTTTTCCAGATCGGTCTTGACCAGACAAGACGGAACTTCATTGATGGCAAAAGTGTTGCCGCCAAAATGTTCCAAGCCCAGTCCGACTTCCTCCAATACGGTCTTGTTGGCATCCAAAACCGCCCTATCCGCCGGTGACACCTCAACGCTGATCGGCATCAGCAGAGGTTGAATGGCCTTTTCTTCGCATTGCGCGTCGGAGATCAGTCTGTTGTAGCGGATGCGCTCATGGGCGGCGTGTTGGTCAATAATCACCAGGTCATGACCACGCTGGCAAAGGATAAAACTGTTATCCAGCTGGCCCAGCGGCTGCAATTCTTCCCGGCCCGCATTGACTGTCTCAAGTTGCATATTGTCACTGCCATCCGNNGCCGTCGTTGAAATGTGGAGGCTCAGCCACCGCCATCGTGCTCTGCTCCCCGTCCAGTCCCACCCGCACAGCCTCCGGTCTGGCCAGGGCCTGAAAATCTGCCGCCGCCACGCGCCCACCCAATCCCTGAGGCAGTTTATCCTGATAATAATTCAAATTGCCGGCATCAATTGTTGGCGTCAAGACGGCCTTTTCCAAGGCCCTGCGGCAGGACTGCAGCAGCACACGGTAAACTTCCCGTTCGTCGCGGAACTTTACCTCGGTTTTGCGCGGGTGGCAGTTCACATCCACCATCGACGGGTCCAGCTCAAAAAAAATGGCAAAAACCGGATATCGTTCTTTTGGCAGTAGTGAATGATAGGCCTGTTTGACGGCATAGGAGAGAACATGTGAATTGATCGGTCGTCCGTTGACAAAAAAGTACTGCAGGGAACGGTTGGAGCGGGACAGCTGCGGCTTGCCGATATAGCCGCGTATCGCCAGATTGACGCCTCCGTAATAGATTTCCAGTAAATCGTCGCTGACAGTTTTGCCAAGCAGTCCGCGCAGGCGCAGCGACAGCTCGCCGGTCGCCGGCAAATCCAGAGCCACCCGCGAATCCATGGGCGCGGCTTGCGTGGGCGACACAACCACACCCATGTTGTCGTCTATGGTTTCTATAAGTGACGCAGAATTGTCACCACGCGGGCTTTCCTGTACCAGTTTAAAGGCAATTTGCGGAAAAGCCATGGCGGCATTGATCACCGTATCGAGAACATTTTGATATTCGGTCTGCTCCGATTTGAGAAATTTCAGGCGGGGCAGCGTATTGTAAAAGAGAGCGGCCACCTCGATTTCCGTCCCGGGCGCGCAGCCAACAGGTGCTTGGCGCAGCAGTTTTCCGCCCTCCAGGTACAGTTCCCAGCCCTGCGGATCCTCGGCCCGCCTTGTGCGCATCGTCAGCAGCGAAACGGAAGCTATGCTGGCCAGCGCCTCGCCGCGGAAGCCCATTGATTTGATGGCCTGCAAATCTTCCAGTAAGCGAATTTTGGAGGTGGCATGTCTTTCCAATGAGAGCAGAGCGTCTTCGGGCGACATTCCCGCGCCGTCGTCACTTACACGGATCAGCCCTACCCCGCCCTGGCGTACGGTGACCACAATTCGTTTGGCGCCGGCGTCAATGGAGTTTTCCAGCAATTCTTTCACGACGGAGGCCGGCCTTTCCACCACCTCACCGGCGGCAATTTGGTTGATCAGCTGCTCGGGCAGCAGGGCGATTTTAGCCATCTCGTTCAATTATTTTTTTAATTTCCCCCAGTTTGTTGAGGGCTTCCAAAGGAGTCAGCCGTTCAATTTCCAGTTCTCGCAATTTCTGCAGGCCGGCATGGTTTCGCTGCTGTTCCATCGTGGAGTTTGAAGCCTGGGGCGCGGTCTCTGGATGTTGCTGAAAGTATTGTCCGGCATAATCTCCGGCGCCGGGACGGTCACCCGTCATGTTTCCGGGCTGGCCTCCGAAAGCAAAACTCTGTTGTCCGCTGCCGATATTTTCTTTTTCCAAATCGGCCAATATTTCCCTGGCCCGGCCGATTACCTCCGGCGGCAACCCCGCCCGCCTGGCCACCTCTATTCCATAGCTGCGGTCCACGCCCCCCTCTCCCACCAGATAGAGAAAAACGACACCCTCTGGTCTTTCTTCCACCCGCACGCTCAGATTGGCGGCGCGGGGCAGCGTGTCGGCCAGTGCGATCAGCTCATGGTAATGACTGGCAAAAAGCGTTTTGGCGCCGATTTTGTCATGCAGGTATTCCATTACTCCCCAGGCGATACTTACTCCGTCAAAAGTTGAGGTCCCGCGCCCGATTTCATCCAGTACGATCAGGCTTTTTGATGTCGCCTGGCGCAGAATCAGGGCGGTCTCCTCCATTTCCAGCCAAAAAGTGCTTTGCCCCTTGACCAGGTTGTCGGAGGCGCCTACGCGGGTAAATATTCTGTCCACCAGTGGAATCTCAGCGCTGGTCGCCGGTACGTACATGCCCAAATGTGCCATCAGCACGATCAGAGCGGTCTGGCGCAGATAGGTGGATTTACCACCCATATTCGGCCCGGTGATCAGGGTCAGGCGGCGTTCATCGGTCAAAAAGCTGTCATTGGGCACGAATTTGTCCTGGGGATTCAGTTTCTCAATCACCGGATGGCGCCCGCCGACTATGCGCAGATCGTAGCCGTCTCCCAGGCGCGGCCGCGTGTAGTGGTTTTCCCACCCCGTCAGGGCCAGAGAGACCATCACGTCCAGGTAGGCCGCCGCGGCCGCGCCCTCCTTGATCTCAGCGGCTTTTTCCAGGATCCTGCCGCGCAACTTTTCGAAGAGTCTGCTCTCAATCGCCAGAATTTGTTCCTCGGCCGTCAGAACTTTTTCCTCGTATTGCTTTAATTCGGGAGTGGAAAAACGCTCGGCATTGGCCAGGGTCTGTTTGCGGGTGTAATCGTCCGGCACCTGCGATAGATTGGCATTGCTAATCTCTATGTAATAGCCGAAAACACGGTTATAGCGCACTTTCAGCGAATTGATGCCGGTGCGGGCAATTTCTCTGGCCTGCAGGGCCTGGATAAAACTTTTGCCTTCGCGGCTCAAACCGCGCAGTTGGTCCAGCTCCGGATCATAGCCGTCGCGAATCATTCCGCCATCCCGAATGCTTAAAGGGGGCTCATCAACCAGCGATTTTTCCAGCTCAGTACGCAATTCTGGCAGCAGGCGCAGACGGTAAGGGGTTTTCTCCGACAGCTCCGGACAATTGCCGTCCAGCAGGCTGGAGAGTTCTTCCAGTGCCGCCAGCGAAGCCGCCACGCCCCTCATGTCCCGCGCATTGCCGCTGGCCAGGCTTAAACGACCGATCATCCTTTCCAAATCCAGCACACCCTTCAGCGCCAGGCGCAGATCCAGCAGCAGATTTTGTTTTTCCATTAAAAGGTCAATAGTCTCCAGTCGCTTTTCGATGGCCTCTAACTCGGACAATGGCTCGACAATTATTCTTTTCAGCATCCTGGCTCCGGCGCTGGTGATCGTTTTGTCCAGCACCGACAACAGGGACCCCTCCGTTTTTTTGTCGCGCAGGTTTTCCGTCAGTTCCAGGTTGCGTATTGTCGACTCATCCAGTTTCATCAATCTATTGCCCGGAGCGCTCAGATCTTTCATATGCACCAGTGCCGAGCCGCTCAAAGTAGTTTTTTGCGTCTTATTCAAATAGTTCAGGGCCAATGCCGCCGCCGCCTTCTCGGCCCCCGACAGGTATTTCCCACCCACCTCCAGCGTGCCGAAATGCTCGTCCAGCTGATCTTCCCCATCCGCGGCGGCGTCTTCGGCAAAATAAAAAGCCTCCGGATAATACTTTTTCAATAATTCCAGACCTTTACCATCCGGCAAATCATGCGGAAAGATTATTTCCCTGGGCTGGTATTTCCTGCAGACCGTTCCCAGGTCAGCCAAATCTTTGGCGGCCAGCACGGTAAATTCTCCGGTACTGATTTCAACCAGGGCCAAGCCAAAATTATCGCCGCCAGTCGGCTCCAGGGAGGGGTGTACCGCCAAAAGATAGTTGGCCTTGCGATCTTCCAATACATTTTCATCCAGTGTGGTACCAGGAGTGACCACCCGCACTATTTCTCTCTTTACAATGCCTGGCAGGGAGGGGTCGCTGACTTGTTCACAGATGGCCACCTTCTTGCCGGTTCTGGTCAGCTTGGCGATATAGCCTGCGGCAGCGTGATAGGGCACTCCGCACATCGGTATGGCCTTGTCGCCCTTGTTGCGGGCGGTCAGGGTAATCCCCAATATTTCCGACGCTTCCAGGGCATCGGCACCAAACATTTCGTAAAAGTCGCCCAGTCTGAAAAAAACGATACAGTCGGCCACCTGGGCCTTGATCTCATTATATTGACGCATCATCGGCGTAAGATCGGCCACCGCAAAGGGATAAAGAAATAGGCAAGGGCATCATAGCAAATGGGCGGTAAATTCCTATTGCCTCGGCCTATTTTCCGTTTCAAAAACACTCCTAGACCCAGGATCGTGAAATATTCATTTTCTTGACGGCTATTTCCAGCTTTTGAATGCGCATTTGGCGCTCCAGTCTCTCCACCAGCAGACGGGCTTTCTCCATGCCTTTCTGATAGTCGTTGGTGTCGATACGGATAACCAGCTGTCGTTTTGGTTTCGCGGCGGTCAGCCCGCTCAGTACTTTATTCAGATATGTTTTTGTCATGGTTGAGAAGCTTAGTTAATAATTATTTAATAATCCCCATTAGATGATGCGGCTGACTTTGACACTGAAAGGCAGTCGCGCGGTGCTGCGCACCGCGCCGCGCAACTCGCGGCGGGGAAAAACGAGATGGCGTACTTTGGGCTTTGGTAAAGGCATTCTGTCAAAGAGACGAATGGCGGGAGATTTTTTGATGACGATGGTGATCATGTTTGTATTTATAATTAAATTATATTTTTTTGCGCATTAAATAAGCCTTCTTCCAAAAGAGTTTTTTCGGTACCGGTTTTTAGAGGTGGCTTTTACCTCTTGTAGTGGCGGAAAAGTCCGGTCACTACTCCCTGAACGCACAGGGCGTTCTGCGGATAAATATCTTCATATAGTGGGTTCTCCGCCCGCAGCACCACCCGGCCGTTTCGCTGGCTGTAGGTTTTAACTGTGCTGCTCCCGTCAACCAGAGCCGCAACTATATCTCCTTCACGGGGCTCCAGGTCGGCGCAGACGATGACTATGTCTTCTTCATTGATACCAACATTAATCATGCTGTTGCCCGTCACTTTGAGCAAAAAAGATTGTTTCCCCGGCAGTACCTGGTCCTCTCCCACCGTCATCCAGCTTTCAATATGTTCTTCGGCGTCCACCGGCCTTCCCGCGGGTATGGTGCCGAGCAGGGGAAGTCGCAGTGAACTTTGTTCCAACCGTTCGCGCACATTGGAGAGCAGTCTGATCCCGCGGTGTTTTTCGTCTTTGATTATTTTGCCTTTTTCTTCGAGGGCTTTGAGTAGTTTCAAGATGCTGTTGTCGGAACTTACACCGAAATATTCACGCATTTCCCGAATCGTGGGTGAGCCCCCATGCTCCATCTGGTATTGCTCGATATAGTTGAGCAGGGCCTCCTGTTTTTCTGTCAAAATATTTTCCATTTATTTTTTTGCTAACTTTCGACCCAAGTATAGGTGAGTAAAAACTCACCGTCAATACTTTTTATTTGCAAAGCCGAAAAACCTTTATGGAAAGGGCTAAAACAAAGTTCTCTTCCTGGCGCCGGCCGCCAGGGCCGCCGGCTTGAGCAGTAGATTTCCGGCAATTTTGTTGTAGCGTCCGGTCAGACGATTATAATTTTCACGCTCGCGCTCCAGATTCAGCTCGGCCTCTTTTAATTGTTTTCCCACCGCCGACAACAAATGATCCTGTTTGACGCCTGGCCAGCTTTCGCTTTCATCTTCCAAGGCCTGATACTTCTGCCACAGCGCATCTTCCAGTCTGCGTTTTTCTTCGTCAAAGGTGCTTCTCGAAAGAGTGGCTGCCCGGGCCTCGATCAGCCCGGCGAATGAATATGACGGGTCGTGGACTTTCAGCCTTTCTATGGCCAACGGCAACAGGTCTGCCTTGCCGGTGGCCGCAAAATAGAGCTGATAGGTTTGCGAGTCCAGCTGCCTGCGCAGGGTTTTCAGATAAAAATAAAAATAGACATGGGCCAGCACCGTCAAAATAATTACGGTGGCCAACAGGCTGAGCAGAGTGATGTTTTCTAGCATTGGATTAATTTAAGGTAAATTTCACCTATTTGGCGGGCGGTTTTTGACCAGGAGTATTTTTCTGCGGCCCTGAGGGCAAATTCCATGGTTTTCGCCTCCAATTTTCTATAGGCATCGGTGTCATTATACAAAGAGAGAATTTTCTCGGCAATCCGTGCGTTGTCTTCGCCAAGCGGCAGAAAAAGGGGAGCGTCCGAAGCAATTTCCCGATGAACCTCGATGTCACTGACCAGCGCCGGACAGCCCAGGGTGATTGATTCCAGCAGTGAAAGATCAAAACCTTCGCGCGTCGTCAGGGAAACAAACGCCCAGGCCCGCCTGTAGAGCATAATCAGTTCACCGTTGCTCAGAAAGCCGGTTCTCACCACGTGGGGCGAGCGGGTTTCAATTTCATGGAATAGATTGTTGTCCAAAACTTTTCCTCCACCCAGCACCAGCTTCAATTCACTCTTCGGAGCGATTTCCTGTAAAAATATCTCCACCAGCCTGCCGACATTTTTTCTCTCGTCAAAACCGCCCATATAAAAGAGAAACTGGTCATCGGGGTTCAGCCCTATTTTTTCCAACAATCGTTTGGTATTTTCTTCCGGCATGGTCGGGACATCGTTGAATTCACTGGCGTTGTAGACCACTTCCAGTTTGCGATAATCAAAGCGTTTCAGGCTCATGATATCGGCTTTTGAACTGTTGGAGACCGTCAGCAGGAAATCGGCCTGTTCTGCTCCGCGCAGGGAAAAATGGTTGTACCAGGCACTCAACGGACCCCTCCGCCGGTAACGCTCGTCCGTCCAGGGTATGGCATCGTGTACGGTCATCACTACGGGGACTCCTTTGATGCGTCGGTAGAGGGCGGGATAGGGCAGATGAACCAGATTGACGCCCTTGGAGCGGAAAAAGGATTTTAGTTTCGCAGTTTCCCAGTTCACTTTGGACAGCCCGGGGTGTAGTGATTTCAGGGACATGTTTTCGGAAATAAGCTCAAATTTTAAATTATCCTGATAGCGCAGGGATTTATCCGTTTCTTCATCCAGGCGGCCGGGAATGGCCACATGGAATTCCAGGTCGGGATAGCTGCGGGCCAGCTCCGAAAAAACATTGATGCAATAGCGGCCGATGCCGGTGAATGGCCTGCAAAAAAACCAGCCGTTGACGCCAATTTTAGCTTTTTTTGTCATTCTGTGGAGAAAAAGATGCAATTATTTTTACGATTGTTTCGGTGGCTTTTTGGCTTTCCTCCAGACCCCGTCGATCCCCCGCTGACGATTGTGAACCGGGGTGTACGCGGGCCTTTTCTTCCAGGAGAAGTAATTTGCCGGGCAGGTCAAAACCATCTTCCGCAACCTCCGAGTCGGAAAAGACCAAGGCTGCATGGCGTTCGGCGAACGAGGCGGCATTTTTAACCTGATCCCCACGGCTGCCGGCCAGCAGTGGAATCAGCAATACAGGCAGTCCCAGCGCGGCAATCTCCGCCAGTGAATTGGCTCCGGCCCTGGAAATAGCCAGATCGGTAATGGCATAGATGTCCTTCAGTTCATCTCCGACAAATTCCAGCTGCAGGTAGCCCTCACGCATGCATTTTTCCTCTTCATTGCCCCTGCCGCAGATATGCACCACCTGGTACCGATCCAGTAGCCTGTCCAGATTGTTTCTCAGCATTATGTTGATCGACCTGGCCCCCTGGCTGCCTCCCATTACCAGCAGGACTTTTTTGTTCGGCTTGAAATCGCAAAAAGCATAGCCGGCCTCTTTATTGCCCTCCAGCAGTTCGCGGCGCACCGGATTGCCGGTCAGCACGACCCTTTTGTCTTGATGAAGTTGTTTGGCTGTTTCGGGAAAGGAGACACAGATTACCCTTGCGAAATGGGCCGCTAGACGGTTGGCCAACCCCATTTCCAGGTCTGATTCGTGAATAATTACCGGCCGGCGCAGCAGTCCACCGGCAATGGCCACCGGCAGGCTGACATAGCCGCCTTTGCAGAAAATTACATCCGGCCGGAAGGCTGCTACAATAGATAGACTTTGCAGTATCCCGGCCAGGGTGCGAAAAAAATCGGCAAAATTGCTCCAGCTGAAATAGCGCCGCAGTTTACCGCAGCTGATGGCCCGAAAAGACCAGCCCTTGGCAGGAATCAGAGTCGCCTCCATACCCCGCCTTGAGCCGAGATAGAGTACCTTCAAATCAAAATTGTTTTGTCGGGCAAGGGAATTTAGCTGCTCAAGAATTGCGATATTCGGAGTAATATGTCCGCCGGTGCCCCCGCCCGCCACGATTATTTTCATAATCGGAATGTTTAGACAATTGCAATAGTACTCCGGTTGCCAGCAAAACGGAAATCAGCGAGGAACCGCCATAGCTGATGAAGGGCAGAGTGATACCTGTCACCGGCATCAGCGCAATGTTGACGGCGATGTTGATGAAGGCCTGGAAGACGATCCAGGCGGTCAGTCCAATAGCTGTTATCTGCACAAAACGGTTTTCCGCACCCCTGGCTATACGATAGCCCCGCCAGCCGATCAGTGTGAAAGCCAAAACCAGCAATGAAATACGCAGGAAGCCCAGTTCTTCGGCCGAAGCGGCAAAAATAAAATCATCAGTGGCCTGGGGCAGCCAATAGGACTTTTGCACCCCCTGGGTCAGGCCTTTCCCCCACAGACCGCCACTGCCGACCGCAATCTTCGACTGTTCGGATTGCCAGCAGTAGTCTTCCCTGCAACTGACATCGCTTGACATAAAGGCAGTGAAACGGTCTCGCAAATGCGGCAGATTGGCCAGCAGTACGGTGGCCGCCACCGCCACCACCAGCACCCCCAGCAGTATGTGCCTGGCGCGGGCTCCCCCCACGAAAAACATCGAGGTGGCAATCATTGCTATTACCAGTGTGCTGCCCAAATCCGGCTGCAAAATGATCGGTAGGGCCAATGCTCCTACAATGACGACAAAGGGCAGAAAACCGTTTTGAAAAGACCTGATGCTGTCCCGCTTTTTCTCCATCCAGCTGGCCAGATAAAAGATTAGAAACAGTTTGGCCAGCTCTGTTGGCTGAAAAGAGGTGTTGAACAGCACCAGCCAGGAACGGGCGAAAGTGGTGTACCTGGAGCCCAAAAACAGTACCACAAAAAGAATCAGCAGTGTGGCGACAAACCAGAACGGAGCTGTTTTCTTCCAGAATTGATAATTGATCTTTGCCATCGCGACCATCAGCACAAAACCCGCGATCAGCCTGATCAGGTGGTTGCGAAAGAGCAGATAGCAGTCTACGCCGGCATCTTCGCAATTTGGATAGAGCACATTGGGAGCGGACAGTTGAATCGATTTTGGCACTCCAATGCTGGTGATCATCACCAGCCCAAAAATCAGCAGGACAATCACCGTGATCAGCAGCACCCCGTCGACTTTTCTGCCGCCGGTCATATCCCTGACTTTTCTTTTAATTCTGGCCGGCACCATTGATACGGGAATAAAAAGCGACCGCATACTAGCAAAAGAGCCCCGCAAAAGCAATCAACTGCGCTTGTACGGAGGGTTTTCTATCTGCTATTTTATGGCCATGAATCAACCTGTCACTTTCAACAAAAAAACAGTCTTTCTATTTTCCTTTTTTCTCGATGGCCTCATTTTGGACCAGTTGTCCAAATGGCTTCTGTCACAATATCTTACTGCTCCACTGGAGATTATCCCAGGGGTTTTCCGCCTGCAACTGGAGAAAAACAGCGGTATCGCTTTCAGCATCGCTTTGCCCTTTCCCATACTGATTACGCTTAATCTGCTGCTTTTCGGGGCCATCGTCTGGTACCTGCTGCGCCATCTCAATCTTAACCGTTGGCTGGCCATTGTTCCGTTGGCGCTGCTGGCGGCCGGAGCGGTGGGCAATCTGATTGACCGTTTGCGCCTCGGCTATGTGGTTGATTTCATTTCTGTCGGGAGTTTCCCCGTCTTCAATCTGGCCGACGCCTACATTACGGTATCAATCTTTCTTATCGTGCTGTTTTATGATAAAATAAAAAGACCAACTTGAAACCCATGCCAGAAAACAACCAAAACCAACAGCCTCAATATCAGCCCCAGCCCGATCCAGACGGGCAGCTTCAGCCAAGCCAGGCGCAGTTCGAACAGGCCCAGCCCGGCTATACTGAACAGCAGCCCCAGGCCGCTCCCGAGATTTACGGCCCGCGGCAAGTCTCATTGTTTACCCTCTTCGCCAAGACTTTTCTGGGTTTGGTGGGAGGGATTTTCGGCTCACTGGTCCTGCTGATTATCTTTCTGGCCAGTGCTTCGGTTCTGCAACCCGTGCTCAGCCCCGCTGATGCCACTTCTGACCAGATCAATCCGATTTTTATCGTTATCCTGATGGCGATGATTTTCGCCACCTCGCTGATTACCAGCATGATTACTCCCTGGCTGCTCTCCTACACGGAAAGGGTTCGCTACCCGCGCATGGTCACGGCCACCTATCAGACATTCATCGTCAACCTGATTATCTTTGCCTTTACCGCGCCGATATATCTGAGTACTTCCACCGCCAGCCTGGAATTTACCGCCTACGCCGCCGGGCTGCAGATTGTCATGGTCTGTCTCTCCAGCGCCCTGATCATGGAAATACTCAACGATGAAAAATATCCGCTGTTGGGCGTCTACACATCGGTGATCGGCGTTCTGATCGCCACCGCCGTCAATCTCTTTCTCTTTCAGATGCTCAAGAGCGCCACTGTCCTGCTCTTTGCCGCACTGCCCGTTACCTGGGCCTCAATCGGCTTTTTCCAGGCGGCACTGGCCATGATTTATTATTGGTATTACCTCAACTGGGGCAATGATTTTCTGGCTTCCGCCACCAGCTATGGCAGCGAATACGCCGGAGTTCAGGAGGAAGTTGAGGAGGAGGAAAAAGAATTGCCGGAAGACAAAACCGGCGGCGATTTCTTCAAGAGCTGATTATTCTCATGCCCGCACTAAAGGTTATCGAAAAGAGGCCGCCGTCTCTGACGGCGGCCTCTTTCATTTTGTGATGCTATTTCTTGTTCTTCAGAAAGGACGTAGTTTCTTCCACCGCCCGCAGTATTTCGATTGGCATCATCCAGATGGTCGTATTGGACTGGTCGGAGGAAATATCGTTGATCGACTGCAGTGTCCTCATGTGCAGTGCTCCCGGTGTCTTGGCCATCATTTCGGCGGCCTCGGTAATGCTCTTGGCGGCAACCACTTCACCCTCGGCGCGGATGATGGCGGCTTTTCTTTCACGCTCGGCCTCGGCCACCTTGGAAATCGTTCTCTTCAGATCCTGCGGGATGATGATGTCTTTCAGATCGACGTCATTGACCTTGATGCCCCAGGGGTCGGTGGCCTCGTCTACGATCTGTTGAATTTTTTCCGAGATGGAATTACGGTCGCGCAGTAATTCTTCCAGCGTCACTTCACCGACGATGTTTCTCATCGTGATCTGGGCCAGCTGGCTGACTGCATAGTAGAAATTCTCCACGTCCAGAATCGCTCTCTGAGGGTCCATCACACGGTAATAGATCACCGCGTTGATGCCGACTGGAATGTTGTCCTTGGTAATGGCTTCCTGCTCGGGTACGTCCACGGCCTTGATACGGATATCCACTTTCTGCATCGATTGAAAGACCGGAATAATCAGTCTCCAGCCGGGTTGTTTGGTCGAGGTATAGCGTCCCATGGTCAGCACGATGCCGCGCTCATATTGATTTACCTGCCTGATGAACGACAAGACCAGAATTACCCCCACCACTATCAGAGTAATTTCCATAAAAGTAATATTATAAAATAATCTTTGCTGATTATTAACTTATTGAAGCGCTTTTCCAAATATAAGCAGTTGATGGATGGGCGGTTTTTTGGTATAATTTAATGATTAACCGAACCCCAAAAATGTCCCTGTTCAACGAAATCTTTGCAATATCCGCAGCCAGGGCCCAGGTGGCCGCTACCGGCGCCGTGCAGCAGGTTGCTTCCGGAACGGCGGATGAATTTGGCAAGCTGGTCTCCAATTTCTTTGCCCAGATCCCGCTCTGGTTCGCGGCAATTATCGTCGCAATTCTCAGTTATGCGCTCGCCGTGATGGCCCGTCGTTCCATCGAGGGGAAACTTGCTCAGCAGGGCATAGCCGAGGAACATAAGGAGGTTCAGATAGTAGCTTCCAGATCAGCCTATATCTTAGTCTTGGTCATTGGATTCACCATCGCCCTCAGCATTGTCGGAATCGACCTGAAGCCTATCGTGGCTGCCGGCGCCTTCGGTCTTGGTTTCGCTCTGCAGGATGTGATTATGAACCTCATTTCGGGTATGTTTATTCTGGCTTCCCGCCATTACACCATTGGCGACGTCATCTCCGTCAACGGCACCACCGGAAGGATTGAGGAAATTCAGACCAGGGCTACCATCATCAAAGCTTTTGACGGCACCAAGGTGATTATTCCCAATTCAGCATTGCTCAAAAACAAGGTTATCAGCAAAACCAGCAATCCCACCAGAAGACTTGAATTTATTATGGGATGCGGTTATGACGACGATCTGCGCAAGGTTATGGAAATTACTCTGGCCACGCTCAAGAATATTCCCGGCATTATCCCAAAACCTGCTCCCAAGGTGATTTTTTATGAATGGGGAGATTTTGAGGTACTGTTCAAAATCAAAGTCTGGATCGACAGCAAGGGAGGAAAAATGCTGCAGGTCAAAAACGATGTGATCATGATGCTGACCGAGGCCTACAATGAGGCCAACTTCGAAATGCCATACCCGATTCAGACCGTTGAACTCACCAGTATGTACAGTCCGCCGGCACAGGTCGACGTACGGGTCAACAGAAAGCGGCGCGCCTATCTGGGCGGATATCCCAGCAAATTTCACACTACGCAGCCCGCCGTCGCCCCGGAAGCTCAGACGGTCTCGACTTCCGGCATTAGGAACGAGGCACAACCCGCTCTTCCGGCTGCGGAATTGAACGATACACAGAACAGCGGACTCTCTGCAGCATCTTCCAACGAAGAAATTCCGACCCAGCCGGCACTTCCCACCGCTATCGCCACCACTCCCAACAGTCCCGGACAGTCCTGGCTGCAGGAAGCTCTCGCCCGTCAGACCG
>DBRL01000003.1:20867-27415 GCA_002305925.1 Candidatus Peregrinibacteria bacterium UBA1369 | reverse complement strand
CCTCCCATACCACTGGCCCCGCCACCCATCGCCCCCGGCGAACCGGCCGCACCATCCCAGCCCTCCTAAAAAGCGTTCGTCGACACATTCTTTGAAGTCTTTCAAGACAGAAATACGGTATTTTGACTAATCGCCGTCAATTATTTGTTGTCTGCAAGCGGCAAGCGGTTATAAGATGCGCCTGAAATTTACCCCAAAACTGATGACGGAACATCCGCTAAAAATCCTTGCCGGCTCCTCCCATCCCGAGTTGGCCCACGATATAGCCAGGGAGCTCAGTGTGGAAGTTGAGCCGATCAAGCTGGGTCGCTTTGCCGACAATTCCATCGACGTCACCCTGACCAGATCGGTGCGTGGCTGTGACACTTTTGTCATTCAAACCTGTACGGACAGGCCCAACGAGGATCTGATGGAGCTTTTTATCATTATGGACGCGCTGCGGCATTCCTTCGCCGAAAAAATACACGCCGTCATTCCGCATCTTGGTTATGCCCGGGCCGACAGCATGTCCGAACACGAAAGCCGCAAGCCCCTTTCAGCCAAGCTGGTGGCGCAATTACTCAATACGGCCGGAGCAAGCCATGCCATGATGTTTAACCTTCACGCCCGCCAGATTCAGGGTTTTTTCCCTTGGCCGGTTGATAATCTCTATGCCACCAACCTGCTGGTCAATGATATTTTGGCCAAGGAAATTCCCGATCTGGTGCTTGTCGCGCCCGACTCGGGTGCCGCCAAGGCCACTGAGTATGTGGCGCGCAAAATGGGCGTACCGATGGCCATAGTCAATAAAATGCGGCCCAGTGCCAATGTCTCCGAGGTGACCAGCGTCGTCGGCGAGGTGGACGGCAAGACCTGTGTCATCTTTGACGANNTTTATCTCTACGCCACCCACCCAGTACTTTCCCCGCCGGCCACCGAAAGGCTGACTATGGCCGGATTTCGCGAAGTAGTAGTGACCAACACCATTCCCATTCCCGAGGAAAAAAGATTTCCGGGTCTGCGGCAGGCCTCCGTGGCGCCTATTCTGGCCAAGGTGATCAGCAGTGTCCACGCTTCGGCACGCTCCGTTTCCGAGTGTCTGAAAACCGTTTGCGGGGATTGCGGCGGAAAAGGTGCTTGATCTGATAGATCAGGGCATCCTTCACATGCTGCCGCATCGTCCACTTTTGGAAAAAAGCCAGAAATCCGCCTTCGCTTGCCCGTCGACCGTCGGCATGTACGCTCACACCGGGGTAATAGAATACCTCATGCCCGGCCTGCCAGCACTGCCAGCACATTTCCGGATCGGACATGAAAACGAAATATGATTTGTCCAGCCCACCCAGTTTGTTCCAGAGACTTTTGCGCATGATCCAAAAAGAAGACTGCAGCCAGTCCACTTGCTGGGCCTGGTCATAGTCCAGATGCCTCATTTCATCATAGGCTACCCATTTTTTGATCAGCGGCCAGTCACGGAAAAAAGTGCGCCGTGCTACCTGCAGAAAAATGTTTGGAAACGCCCTGACCGTCATGGCCACCCGTCCGTCGCTGTCATTGATCTGTCTTGGTCCGCAGATGCCGATTTCCGGCCTGCTTTCGAGCAAATCTACCAGCTTTTGTAGCGTCAGCGTGTCCTGCCAGATAATATCCGGATTGACGATCAGCAGATATTCACCGCGCGCCAGCGCCGCCCCCTGGTTGTTGCCTCGGATATAACCGACATTATGTGTATTGCTGATTACCCGGACATTGGGCAGACCTCGCAGTGTATCCAGTTTTTTGGCGTTGTCTGTATTGCAGGAATTGTCGACGATGATGATTTCATAGTCAAAATCAACCTTTTGTCTGCGTATGCTGGCCACATTTTCGCAGACGCGCCTGCTCTTCTGGAAATCCAGAATCACAATTGAGGCTTTTGGCTGTGGAGAATTTTTTGTCATCGCTGCAAATATACGCCTAAATCAGATGAAACCAAACCACAAGCGCGGCCACCAGAAGCAGCCTGTAAACCGCGAACACGGCCAGCGTGTGCTTTTTCAGAAAGTGCATCAGAAACTTGACCGCCAGCCAGCCGGCGGCGAAAGAGCTGGCTATACCGGTCAGCAGTATCTCCGGCGGAGGCAGTGAATAATCGCCTTTGGCGATTTTCAGCAGGGCATAGGCCGTGGCGGCCACCATGGCAACCGAACCGAGCAGGAAAGAAAATCTGGCTGCTTTTTCCCGTTCCAGTCCCAGAAAAAGGCCGGTGGTGATCGTCGCTCCGGAACGGGACACCCCGGGAATCAGAGCCAGAGACTGGGCCAGGCCGATCAGCAGACCTTCCCATAGTTTCAGTTCACTGTGTGGCTTCTTTCTGGCATAGACGGCTTCTGCCAGCAGAAAAAACAGTGCGACCACCGCCAGCATCACCGCTACTGAAAGGGGATTGAGCAGATGTTCATCAATCAGGTCCCCCAGAAAGAATCCAACCAACACCGCCGGTATCGTGCCGATTATCAGAATTGTCAGCATTTTTTGCTGGGTTTTCAGCCATTTTGCCGCTTCGGTCGTTGTCGGGCTGTAGCGGCTCACTGAGAGGTAAAAAGCTCGCATAAGTTCCCAAAAATCTCGCCGGAAATAGATCAAAATTGCCAGCAGTGTGCCAAAATGGACGGCAATGTCAAAAGCCTTCATCGCCACTGCGTCCTTCAGCCCCAGCAGGTCCTGAAACAGCACCAGATGACCGGATGAGGAAATGGGCAAAAATTCGGTTATTCCCTGCAAGATTCCTAATATCAAAGCCTGCAGCAATGTCATTTTAAAAAGATTATTTGATATACACATAGAGCGCGCCGAAGCCGCCGTGGCGGGCTTCGGCGCTTTTAAAATCTCTGATCAGCTGTTCACGTTTCATTTCATTGAGAGTTTCTATGGCCTGGGGACGCAATTTGGCAACCCCGCCTTCACTATTAATGCCTTTGCCCGTCACGATGAGAACCAGCATCAATCTTCTTTGTCTGGCCTCAATGATAAATCTGCGGATCAGTCTGGTACTCTCCTCCCTGGTCATCCCATGCAGATCAAGGCTGTCCTGCGGTTCAGCTGGGTAACGATGCCGTTTCCCCATGGTTAAATCGTCACGATCCCCTTTTTCATCAGGATTAAAACCCTTCAGACCCCTTTCATGAAACAGTTCTGCAAAGCCGCGCAGATCTGTCACTGTGTCGTCCTCATCCCGTTCGACGCCATAGCGGTCATAAAGGTCGCCCCAGGTCTGTTCACGCCTGTAATTGTTTTTACCTTGCATGATTAACTTGCTTATTTTGGCCAATCCTCACCGCCCTGTGACCAGGGATTGCAGCGAACGATTCTCCAGACAGTCATCGGCAGTCCGCGCAGCAGGCCATGTTTTTTCAGGGCCAGTTTACCATATTCCGAGCAGCTTGGGTGAAATTTACAGTAGCCGTGGGGGAAGAGAACCCTGATCAGGCCATGATCGGGAGAAAGCGTTTTCTGATACAGCAAAATCAGCCAGATCAGCGGCAGCCGTGGCAGACGAAGCAGCAAAAGTAAGCCTTTTTTAAATTGGTCCAATTCTTTTTGGACAGATTTGTCGGACATTGGGTAGTCAGGCTTTATTCGGCTAAATTAGACTAAAAGTAGCTGCTCGGTGACTTCTTTACTCCGTTCAAAATCACTTCAAAATGTAGATGTATGCCGGTGCGACCGCGTACATTGCCGGTACGACCCATTTTCCCGATTACCTGGCCCTGGGAAACCGTGTCTCCGACGGATACTGAAAGGTATTCCAAATGGGCGTAAAGCGTCTTTAGTCCATTACCGTGGTCAATAATCACATGGTTGCCGTAACCGCCTCCCCAGGTCCCGCTTGAGGCTTTGATAACCGTTCCTTCCATGGCCGCCCAAATCGGCGGTTTGCTCGTGTCGGCAATGTCAATGGCGTAGTGGCCCGCATGGTAACCCTGTGTTATTTTGCCCCTGGTCGGGACAATCATTGATTTCCCGGCCGCCGGCGCGTCTGCAGAGGCGGAACCGATATCGGAACCGGCCACCAGTTTGGAGCTGCCAACATTGGTCCCCACTCTGCCGGACGAAGTCACTCTGGCCGGATTGTCGCGGCTGACATTTACGGTTGGCAGAGGCTTGGCTCCCGGAATAAAGATCTCTTCACCGGCCTGCAGCGTGGCATCTTCGGCGAGACGGTTTTGCCTGGTGATGGACGGGGCGTCGACACTGTAAGCCGCGGCGATTTTCTTCAAATCCTGTCCTTTTTCCACCACATGCGTCACTCCATCCACCGGTGGGATTACCAGTTTCTGGCCGATTTTCAAAGTGGAGGAAGCGGAAAGTCCGTTTTCCCACAGTACTGTATTAGTTTTAAGCCCATATTCCTCGGCAATCGTGGAAACGGTTTCTCCGGCGACCACCTGATGGACGATTCTGCCGTTCATCGCTGAACGGTCGGAAAACTCGGTCTGTGGATTGATTTTTGGTATATAGCCGTCTTCGCTGGCCAGCATCAGATTTTCACCGAAATACAGTCCTTCCAGATCCGCCAGTTCCGGAGCATAAAAAGAATTGTGTGAATAGGCGTTTTCCGGGTTGATCGAGCCGATCACCAACACCGCCAAAACCGCCACGCTATAGGAGCGCAGTAGCTTGGAGGAAGCGGAAACAGTGGAGTTACGCCTGGCTGCGGCTACCGGTTTGGCATCGTTTTCCTTTTCCCGTCCCCACCCGAAACCGAATGCCGGGACAGCCCTTACCAAAGCTCCNNTGAATTGTTTGTCGTACTAATGGTAGTAAATTTAAGATTTATTGTATTCCCGTCGTTTCCTGGTCAACCCCCCGTCCACCTTTGGCGGGGCGAGAATACCTCAATTTTTCTTTACCTAATGCCTTTTAATTAAGCTTTATAGCTAACAGACCCCCCAATGATAGCAGAAACCGAAAAAAAATCAATAATCTGTCAAGGGTAATGCTAGCGTACAAATTTCAACAGCCCCATGTGTCTGGCCCGCTTAATGGCTTGCGCCAACATTTTTTGGAACTTAAGACTGACGCCCGTATAGTACCTGGGAACAATCTTGCCGTATTTGGAAACATACTTTTTCAGCAGCTCGACGTCCTTGTAATCAATATATTTCGTTCCGGCAGCTGTAAATGGGCATTTTTTGTGATACTTGTTCTTTGCCATGATAATTGGATTGGTTAGTTGATTGTTATGGAAATTAAGCCTTTTCCGGCCCGGTTTCCTGATGCGCGGCGGCCAGCTCTTCCCGGGTGCGGGGTTCGTATTTCAGTGGCAGCCGTATAATCAAATGCCTGATTACCTCAGGCTCCAGGGTCAAACCTCTTTCAAACTCCTTCAGTTGGGCTGCTTCAAAGGAAAAATCAAAAACGGCATAATATCCTTTGTCGTTGCCTGCCATGTTGTAGGCCAAATCGCGTTCACCCCAGATATCCTCAAAAAAGATTTTGCCGTACTTGTTGATCTGACGGCGGAGCGAATCGAGCCGTTTGTCGATGGCGGTCTGCCCGATTCCCGGGTCAATGATCACCATCAGTTCATAGTTGCCTGCTGTTTCTGACATCTTTGTATGGTTAAGAAATAATAGCTTTCCGATAGCTTCATACAGCCACAATCATGGCTATGACAGACCGGAGAGCACAAAGAAGCGTGGTGAGTCTAGCCCAAGGGAGCCGGGAATGCAAGTTTACCTTTTGAGAAAAAGGCAATTTTATGCTAAAATATAAGGATTATTAATTTGAACCGATGGGTAAAAATCTTTCGCTCAATCTCTTCAAAAAACCGCAGAGCTCCTATCACCCCTCCGTGTACGAAGCCAACCTGGAACAGGAGCATCCTTTTCCGGACTTTAACCGTGCCGCCTTTTCCTGGGTGGCGCCGGAATATCTGCAACACCCCAAGTCTGTGCGCTGGTGGGTAATCGCCGGTCTCGTTTTTCTGCTTGCCGTAGTGATTGAAGCGCTTGTCGCCAATTGGACCATGCTGGCGGCCACAGTGGCTTTTGCGGCGGTCTATGCCTATCTGCATTATTTCCACCCTCCTCGCCGCACCAAAGTTAACATTTCCGAATTGGGCGTCAAACTGGGGCACAAAAAAGTTCCCTACGAGGAAATCGAATCTTTCTGGATCATCTATGACCCGCCCCAGACCAAGAAGCTCTATCTGCGCGTCAAGGACAAACTGATTCCGGATCTGGTGATCGAGCTGGAGCAACAGGATCCCGAGGCCATACGCCGCTATCTGGAGACGCGGCTGGTGGAAATAACCGGTATGCGTGAAAGCTTCACCGATTTGTTACTTAGACTTTTAAAACTCTAGACATGTCCGGAGTCGCCGACAACAAGGCTGAAAAAAAATCCTCGCATCTGGAAAAGCAGGCCCCTGTCCCCGCGCCGGAAAGCAAGGCCGACGATAAGTTGACCAAGAATTTTCAGCAGGAGTTGGCTAAAAAGCGCGAAAGACACGAACAGATAATCACAGAGCATAAAAAGAAATTCAGGCTGACCGGTACTATCGGCAAGGGAGCAGAGGAGATGCT
>DBRL01000003.1:0-20692 GCA_002305925.1 Candidatus Peregrinibacteria bacterium UBA1369 | reverse complement strand
CCCTGCGCAAGTCCACGCTGGAAGAGCAGGAATTAATGTATTTGACCGACAGTATTACCCCCTTGAGCATTCAGCCCGATCTGGGCGACGGAGCCGCCAAAAGCGGCAAGCTCTTTGAGGCCGGCCAGCTCGGCGCGGTGATCAGCCTGGTCAGGGAAGGGCCGCAATACATGGATTTGCTGGAAATGATTGTGCGGCGCAAAGGTCCCCAGGAGGCCGCCGCCATTTTCGAAGTATTTCTGACGGTGGGGGTGATGAGCAATCTGCAATTGCAAAACCTGATTGACCGCGGCGTCTTGAGCGGGGCGGCGGCCGAATCATTGCGCAAAAAATTGGACGGCGGCGAAGTCGCGCGGCGCCAGCGGGAATATCAGCGCATGCATCAGGATATGGCTGACCAGTACAAGGGCCGCACCGCCGAAAACCCGATGAGCAAAGCTGTTTCCG
Source organism: Candidatus Peregrinibacteria bacterium UBA1369 (assembly GCA_002305925.1). Taxonomy (GTDB): domain Bacteria; phylum Patescibacteriota; class Gracilibacteria; order UBA1369; family UBA1369; genus UBA1369. The sequence continues at coordinate 20,245 of DBRL01000003.1, read as the reverse complement.
GCCCCGCCGCCATGGCTGTTGCCGGGCTCTGGGGGCTGGCCGTGGCTCTGGCCAACATCAAGGCCGGTTGGCAGAGCGGCAATGGCATCGGCAAGAACCTGGCTGACGCCGCCACCAACCCTTATGTACTGGGCGGGCTGGCCGTGGCCGGCGCCGGAGTGGCCATTGTCGCTCCCACCGCCGCACCGGAAACCTTTGCCAAATACCGTGAAAAATTCCTCGATTTCTGGAAGGGGCCGGAGGCGAAACGCGAAGCCATGAACATCCGTCGCGAGCAGCTTCGGGGTATGCTGGAGCGCGAACTGGCCGACAATATTCATCTGCTCTATTTCCTGGAGCAAAAGGAAGAGTTCCCCGGCGGACGTACTCTGAGCGGGCTGGAAGTAATGAAGGCCATGGTTGACGATCAGCGTCTCAAAAATCGCCAGGTCAGCTTCAAGCTCTCCGAAATATCGCGGCATTGCGGCGAAAAACAAAAAGCCCATTTGGCCAAATCGTTCACCCAGCTCGGCGGTAAGGATCTAAATTTTGAGGACAGCATCCGCGCAGTCATGGCCGCCCTTACCCAGCTCAATCTCAACAATCCGGACAGTTTCGCCGGCCTGGCCCGGGAAATCAAAAGTAAACAGGGCATCAAATAACCGTTATGGCCTACAACCTCGACCAACAATTCATTCTCAAATACACCCTGCTCATTCGCGAGGTCCTGGCGGATGAGGCCAGATACGTGTCCAGAAACGACCAGAGTCTGAAAAACATCCACAACTATCTCTTTAGCCGGAATATCAGCACCCCTTTTGCTGAAATCCCGGAAATGGACCGGCTGGTCTTTCGAAAATATTTCTATGAAAACGCCGGTGCCGGCAACCCGCGGGAAGAAGTACCTTTTTCCGGTTCACCGCTTGAGCAGGCCGCCTTCTTCGACAGTCTACGCCGGCAGGTCGGTTTATGTACCTACAATTTTGAGAGAATGGACTTTCTGCGGCCCAGCTATGGAGACGAAAAGGCTACGGAGCCTGTTTTTAACCAATATCAGCAGAATCTGCTCTTGAAGGGGGTGGTCTATCCTCTCCTGCACGGTTTGGAGCAGGGACAAATTGCCGGGCTGGAGCAATCCGCCCAATCCCAGCCCGCCGGTGAAACACAGACCGTAGGGCAGGTCAACGGCAATCCCTATCGCGGACTGGGCGAAAAAATGCTTGTTCAGGGCTTGTCCGGGCAATTTGACACCGTGCTCACTTACGCCCAGCTGGAGGCCATTGCCGGACAGGAAGATCTGCTGCGCAAACAGGCCCTGCCGCAGGAGCAGATCGTCTTACAGTTGCGGGAATTCATCAATAAAAGTTATCCCGGCCTGCAAATTTATTTGACCGCCGAAGGAAAAATTGTCCCCTTCTTGCGGGGGGTTGGGGTCAGCGCCACGGCCATGCCGGCGCAGGCCGGAGCCATCGGTTTCGCCGAAGCCCTGGCCGAAATGAAAATCCGTCAGGGACGCACACTGCAGTATGAGGCCATTATCGCCAGTCAGGGGACGCTCGGTTTGACACCCTGGAATTTTCAGATTGTCGACTCGGCCGGCGTCGTCAGCGCCATGGACGGCCTCTCGATGGGATTGGATCAGGAAGGCCAGGGAAATCGCATTGTCGGTTTCGTGGCCGACCGTCAGGGCGTTTCGGCCAAGCTTGTGGCCGACACCGGTGAATATCGCGTCAGTGGAAAGGTCCAATTGCATTTTACAATTTATCAGACCCCGGACAAGGACAGTCCGGACAATCCCAAGCTCAGATTGGAGCGCACGGAACTGCCCCGTCTGCAGTTGCCGCTTTTGGCGCTTTACCAGCAGCTGCAGGAGGCCGGTGAATTTCGTGTCGTCCCCGGCCGGCCCTTCCGCGAGCCCGGAACCGGGGCAGTCAAGCCACCGGAGAAACCAGCAATCAGCAAGGAGAACCCCGAAGAGGCGGTTCCGGTCAAACCCGGCCAGCCCGACACCTTTGAACTGGTGGGTGACAGTGCCAAACCACGGCTCCAGGCAGAAAAGGAAGGGCCGGCCGGCGCAACTTTCACTCTTCCCGGAAAAAAAGTACTCAATCCGCAGGAGCGCTTGGCCCTCCGCGGCGACCGCCCCAAACTTCAACCCCAAAAACCAGCCGCCGAGCCGGCTGTCCCGGCCCAGGGGGAGGAAGCCGCGCTGGAAGATAGTGCCATGCCCCCGGCCCCTCGCCCCAAAAAACCGGCCCCCGAAACCGAAGGCGTGGGCGGTCTCGGCATCGGCGCCGCACCGACTTCATCCAACCGCCGACGCGTAGCCATCGCCGCCGCGGCCACAGCCGGGCCTCTGGCAGGTATCCTTGGTTCCGCCCTGGTAAAAATTCTCATCTCATGAATAAAATACACCCACAAACAGGTTCGCCCCGACGCTTTGCCTGGCGTCGCCTCTGTCTGGTCGGACTGACCGTCTGTCTCTTGCTGCTGCCTCTCACTGTTTCAGCCCAGAGTTTCGATTTCGACAATACGGTCAATGAAATCTTTAAATTTTTCAGCCTCATCCTCACCGCGCTGCAGGCGGTGCTTTGGCCGGTACTGATTTTGATGGGCGGTCTGCTCGGCAACGATCTGCTCTTCAGCGGTGGCATGAACACCATGCTGCTCAATATCTGGACGCATATCAGGGATTTTGTCAACATCATCTTTGTCCTGATCATGCTCTTTGTGGCCATTTACAACATTTCCGGACTGGCCGGTGAGAACTATTCGATCAGCAAGGTGCTGCCAAAAATCGCTATTGCTCTGATCGCCGTCAATTTTTCTTTCCTGATGGCCAAGGTGGTGCTGGACGCCGTCAATATCGCCACCACGGCGATCTTTGCCGTGCCGCTGGCCCGCAATGCCCTCAGTATTGATAATAACCCCGCCCGTCTGGATTCCCTGAGCAAAGAGTTTTGTGAAAAAATCATCAATTTGGACAAGGAAACCGGCGCGGAAAAGGATGCTAAGGAAAAAAACGCTTTCTGCGAGCCTAAGCAGGCTGCCGCACAGACTCAACCGGCAGGCCCGAACGCCCCCGAAAGCACCATGGGCAAGGCTCAATATCAGCTCACTGAATACGGTAAACAGTTTTTCAGCAGTTTCAACAGTCGCAATGTCGCGCTGATCATGGCCATCGAACTGATGGAAATCACCAAAATCGATGAGATTAAAACTACCAAGGGCGACACACCGGTTCCCCTGTCAAAGGTTGAATCGGTCAAGGATTTGGCCATCAACACCATTTTCTCTTTGATCTTCTTTGTCATTTACGCCACGGCCTTTGTCGCCCTCTTTATCACTCTGCTGGTGCGTGTCGTCGTGCTCTGGGCCACCATCGCCCTGATGCCGCTGTCTTTCCTGGGTATGGCCTTTGAAAAAGCCAAAATTGACCAGAAAAACGATCCTTTGAGCGTCTTTCTCACTCATGCGCTCGTCCCGGTCAAAGTTGCCCTGGCCCTGACCATCGGCACCATCATGATTACCCAGGTCAAACAGAGCCTGCCGGGGGCCGCCTACAACACTGATGCCACAACTCTGGGCGCCATCGTCTCCAATATGAGCACGCTGCAGGAAATCATGGCCGGGCTGGCTACGGCCGCCGTGGTCTGGATGGCCGCCTTCTGGTCAATGGAAGGCACCAAGGCCACCCCCTATGTCGAGAAACTCAAGGGCTATGTAGAGAATTTCGGCAAGGGCCTGGCCAAGCTGCCGCTCTACGCGCCCATCTTGCCTATCCGCACTTCCAAGGGCACAACTGAAAAAGTCGGTCTGGCCTTCCTGGGCGGCGCGCAGACGCCCATGGACAAGGTCTTCAGCCAGGAGCGTGACCGCTACGCCAAGCTGAATGAAAACAAAGGAGAAGAGTACAAGGGTGAAATTGATAAAACCAGAAACAAGGCCGAACTGGACAGGGTCATGGGCAAAATTTCCACCGATCGCAGCGCTTACGAACAGACCCGTGAGGCCCTGGCCGCCAAACTGGCCGCGGACAATTACAAACTAGCCAGGCAATACAGTGGAGCCTACGGCGCCATGAGATACAAAAGTCCAGAGGAATTTGTCAAAGCCCTCAAGGAAGACAAGAATTTTGACTTCGAGAAATTCAAGACTTTCACCAGCAAGGCGGAAATTCCACTTAATTTTGACAACAAGCCTCAACTCGATCAGTACTCAGCTGCTATTCGCGACTACAAATCGCCTGCTCTGGCCAACACCGAGATAGGAAAAGCTGCCAAGGAACTGCAGCAGGCTACGGACGAGCTGGCCAAAGTCAAGACAGATGATGAGAATCTTGCGGCAAGGAAGAAAGCGGAAGAAGCTTACAAGAAATTCAGGGAAATTGAGGAAAAGCGCAACTTCAAACTTGAAATTAATATTCAGAACATAGACGGACAAAACCGTCTTCCTCCCGAAATGAGCGGCAAAATCCAGCAGCAGTACCAACAGGTGGCCGCAAGCTTCGGCCCGGCTCTGGCCCGCGACATCCTTATCAAAAAACTTACCGAAAAAGGTGTTCAGCCAGCAGACGCCACCACCCTGGCCGACAATATAATCAGAAGAGTTACCGCACCCGCGGCACAGCCTGGCGGGAATTCCCGCCCCGGAACCGGCAACCCTCCACCTCCCCCGAATCCTCCCACGCCACCCCCCGCGAGAACGTCATAGACCATCTTTTACACACGCTCAAGACTTCTCCTGGTCATCTCATCTACCCATGATTGACAAAGTGAAAAAATATCATATAGAATTGGTTGGTTGTCCGCGCCCGGCTGCCGCGACAGCAACAACGTCCGCTCATCCCTGCGACAGCGCGTCCGGCCGTGTAAGGCCAGCCTTATTAGCCCATCAAGCAACATAATGGCCGAAAGAAGAAGACAACAGGGCGGCGGGGCCTCGCGCTACGCCACGGGAGCAGGTCACCGGGGCGGAAGCGCCGGGGAAAGTCTTGAGGCGGAACAGCTTTTTGACGAATATGGTAACCCCATCACCGCGCCGCCGGAACAGCAGGCCGCCGAAACCGAACGCCTCGGGCGGGAGCAGCGGGAGCAGCAGGCGCAGCGTGAACAGCAGCGTGAAAGCATCGAACTTTCGGCCGGTATTTCCGACAGTATCAACGCCCGCGTCAAGGGGCTGCTGGGGGGCAGGGAAGCGGTGCGCAAGTTGCGCGACCTCGGAGACGACAACGAACAATATGCCGATTTTTACGAAAAAAACCGCCCGGCCTTCGAACGGCTTCTGCAGATGGATTTGCAGGGAACCTATCAGGCGCTGGTGCTCAACGCCGAAAACCGCAAAAAACTCTACAAGGAGCTGGTTGATCAGAACATCATCGGCAAGCAGGATTTGAAAGCCCTGCAGGGAGTCATTTCCCCGCAGCCCTATTTGCAATATGTCCGCAATCTGGGGAACCGGGCCGCGCGCGACGGAGCCGAAGCCCTCACTGCGGCTGATCAGGAAAGTCTTTCCCGCGCCGAACAGCCGCAAATGGCCGACCTGCTGGCGCGTCTGAAAAGTGAAAACAAAATCAGCGATCAGGAAGAGCGCCGTCTGCTCGCCCTCGGTCCCAAAACCCCCGAGCAGATTGACGCGGCCAGGGCTCAAATCGTCGAAATGCTCAAGGCCCACGATGCCGCCGCCCACACTTCCTATCATGCCAGCTGGCTGCGCTACAATGAAAACGAGGCCAAAATAGCGGCTGAATTCGACAAATACATTGAACAGTACAACACCCTCGTCCAGGGACTGGTTGAGCAGATTCAGCGGGAGTTTGACCAGGCCGAGCAGAACCGGCTCAAGGACGAACGCCTTCGCGCCCTCAGCCGCGACACGGGACTGCCGATCAGAAAGGGACAGGTTCTCTGGGGGGTGGGCATCAGGAATACCACACCGGAAGCGGAAAAGAATCACCGCATCGAAATCAACGATATTGTCTTTGCCGGGGTAGAAAAAGATCCCGAATTGCATGAGGATTTCCAGATTTTACTGCCCACTCTCGAGCCAATCGTCCATTTCACATCCACCCAGCCCGACGGGTCGCCGGAAGAAATTCAGATGTCGGCCTCTCAATTTGAAAAATGGCTGGTGGACAACCGCGTTACCGAAAAGTTTGACTCGCCGGAAGACCTGGCCGATGAACTCGGAGTCGTCGATTTCATCAAACCTGGCCAGACTTTCAACTATCAGGACCCGGAAAAAACGCCCCCCGCCCCCGCCGAAGGCGAGACCGGCCTCTCCCCGGCAGTCCACCCGGACCAATGTTCAACGGTAACTATTGTCAAAATCGAAGACGGCAAAGTCTATCTGGATCACCCTGTCGCTCTGGACGGTCCCGGCGCCACTCCCGCGGCCGCAGCCGGCGGGGGCGGGGGGCGGCGCAGCGCCGAACTGGATTTCGGTGAATTTGCCCGCTGGTACCGCAAATACTCGGTAGTGCCGGAAACCAATGAAATGGCCGAACTGGAGAACCTGCTCGGGCAGCATCATCAAAAACTGATCAAAGAAATGGGCTGGCCGGCAGACCACGGCGAGCCGATCTCGCTGGAAAAAGGTCCCTTCCCCCAGTATCTGGTCTCCGCCTATCGCCCGGAAATCCCGCCGGTGGCCGTCCGGGGCGTAAACGGCGACAAAATTGAGACCGACCAGGGCGACAGTCTCACCCCCTACCAATTTTTCCGCGGCGTCCGCGAGCACGGTCTCACCCGCCCCACGCCCGCCCAGCTGGCCGAACTGCAGCAGGCAGCCGCCGCCAAAAAAGACGCCCCCGCCGCCGCCAAACTGGCCGCCATCGCCGCCCAGCCCAACAATCCGCAGGATTCCGCCGACGCCAAGGCTTCATTGGGCAAGCCCGGCAAAAGCAAGGGATTTTGGGAGCGCGTTAAGGAATTTTGGGGCAATACCCAGGTTCTCAGTCTGATGGAGGCCTACGAAGTTTTCATCAAAGCTCCCAAGGAGCGCATCAAGGAGTGGATGAAAGACAAATCCGAGCGCCGGCAGTACGCCGTGGGCAAGGAATTCTACAAGAATTTCCCCAAATTCGGGGGACTCAATGACCTTTCCAATTCCTATGAGGATAAATTGAACGGCAAAAATGCCACCGACGTCAAAAACGCCGAGGAATTTTTCGACAAAAACTACACCGTTAAGCAGGTATTTGACGTGCTCTATGAAGCCCCCAACAAAAACGTTCTCAAGGCTTGTCTGCAGTTTCTCTCCAAAAAGGGCCAGCTGCGCTGGGAGGATGATACCAAACTATGGGACGTGCTCAATAAATATCTGGCCGGCGCGGTGTATCCGGAAAAATTCCATCGTGAACTTGGCACGCATTATCAGGTAGTGGCCGGAGACAAGGAGGTCTCCAAGAGGGCAGCCGTCGATATTTTCGACCAGTGCCAGGCCCTGATCGACCATGGCTGGGGCACGGGTACCTATGAGCAGATTTTCGGCACCAATGAGCAGGCCTATCAGGCCCAGAAAAAGGAAATCGCCGAAAAAATTCACGCCAAATACGAGTACCGCGGCGGCATCAAGGTCGCCCTCAAAAAAATGCTGCACGACTGGGAAGCCGGGGTTCCGGTCAAACAGGCCGAATTCGATGGTTTGCTCTCCGAGGCCGCGGCCAAAATGGAAATCGACCTGGATCAGGCAGTCTTTCTCCTGATCTCCGCCTTCTCTATGAAAAATGAGGCGGGACAAACCCTGCTCAGCTCATCGCGGCTCAATGCCTTCATCCCATACCTGCGCAGGCATCAGATGTTTTTCTTCTTCGCCGATAACCACGAGATCATTGACGAGCATGGCAATAAAGTCAAAACCAAGTTCAATTATGATCTGTTCGCCCAGGTTTATCAGGACGTGATCAGCAAGGACATCGCCGCCAGCGGCCGCTCGGACTACGAAAAATTCAGCGTCGGCCAAAACACCCGCGACTGGATCATGACCAGAATGCTCACCGACAAGGTGGTCAAAAGCAAAATGGACGAAAACGCCGGCAGTGCCGACATTGATGTCAACGGTTATCAGTTTGTCGGTCCGATTATCAAACAGGCCAACCTGGACCGGGTGATCAGCAAAAGTCACAACTCACTGCAGAAGCCCGAGGTGCTCAAAAACATGTATGCCGGCTACAACGAACAGCTCAAAGTGAAGGCCGGACTACTCAGCCCCGGGGCTTCCGGACAAATTGATGAGAGCCGCACGGAAGAATTCATGGACATGGTCTACGGATTTATTTATTTCAACAACGTCCTCAAAAACCGCATCAAGAGAAATCAATACTACATGCGCATGGATGAGGCCGCCTTTGACACCGTCCCCCAGGCCGACAAAAAGAAACAGCGCCGCACCACTCTGGTCTATTGTCACGAAACGGAGCGGTTCATGGCCAATTTTGTCGACGGCATGACCGGCCTGCTCAACAAGGTGGCCGAGGAAAGCTCCAGCAGCGAGGAAAAAAANNGACAGCACCAGCGTACTCAACGACAACGAGGAAGAAGAATACCGCAACGCCGTGCGCCGCAACATCAAGCTGCTCTCGGCAAAAAAGCCTGTCGAATTGGCCGGGCTGGCGCAGTCCAGCTCGCGGGTGATGCAGGGAATGTTTGATTAAGCCTCCCGGAAAGAAGGGGGGTGAGCGCCGCCGCAGGCTCCGATTGTCGGAGCCGCGGCGGCGCTAATGATGCTTGTCCTGACTATTTGTCCTGTCGTCCTGCCGGTAGACGGCGCTAATGGCCTTGCGCGCCGGGGCCGCCTACCTAGCGGTGGGCCTTGCTGTCCCAGCGGCGCTGGAACACCCGGCTGGGCGTCACCGGCACCGGCGGCCGACGTTCATGCTTCTGCAGGACATTGCGCATCAGCAGGACGCGCAGCGGCGGCTCCCTGGCCGGAATGTCGGGGTCGAGCACCCTCCAGAGCAGCAGCAGACAAACTATCGCCGCCGGCAGTGCATAAACGACGAGGAATTCCATCGTCGTCCAGTCGAGCAGCCCGATCAGCCCGGCCGCTCCCGCCGCTCCCACAAAAGCCAAGCCAATCTTTTTCCTCCGGCTCATCTCTCCTCCTCCTTTTATATTCCCTCAACGTCCAAGCTTGCCTTGATCGCACGGCTACCGCAGCGAATTTATAGTCAAGCAAAGTTTTATTCTGCGGCCAAGATCGTCGCCCGCTCCCTTGCCAAATTGGCAGCGGAAATTGGGCTGTACGCCATAGTCGCAAGATGCACTCTGCTTGCACAAACCAAATTATTAAATAACCCTATTGCTTCGGCACAGCTTCCTTTGTCGCTGCTCCCGATGGCCTTCCCGCTGTCATCGTAGCTTGCCCTGTCCCGGCCGGCATCGCTGTAGACAGCTATTTAAGCAGAAAAATACAAAAAAGCAAGTATACTCGACAAAGCGGCCTTTCCCTTTAAACAAAGAGCAAAGACCGCCAGTTGTCATCTTTTTGATCGCCTAATTCAGCGCCCTGGTTTTAATTTCCTCCAGCAGCTGCCCGAAAAATTGCTCGCGGGACAGCGTTTTTTGTTCTTTCTGACCGTAACGACGCACGGCAAAATCTCCTCCATCCAGCTCCTTGTCACCCACCACCAGCATATAGGGAATCTTCATCATTTCGGCGTTGCGGATGCGTTTGCCCAGGCTGTCATGGCTGTCGTCAATTTCCACGCGCACCATTTTCTCAGCCAATTCAGCCTGCAGGTTACGGGCAAAGAGATGATGTGTGTCAGCCACCGGAATAATTTTTACCTGCACCGGCGCCAGCCAGGTCGGGAAAGCCCCGGCAAAATGTTCAATCAGAAAGCCGATCAGTCGCTCATGGGTCGAAAGGGGGGCGCGGTGAATACAGATTGGTGTCTTCTGCTGTCCATCAGCGTCGATGTACGTCATCTCAAAGCGCTTAGGCACGGCGAAATCCACCTGATTGGTGGCCAGTGTAAACTCACGTCCGATGGCGCTCCACACTTCCACGTCGATTTTCGGTCCATAAAAGGCGGCTTCGTTTTCCACCTCTACCGTCGGAACATTCGCTTTTTTCATTACTTTGCGCACCATTTCCTCCGTTTTCAGCCACAGTTCCGGTTCGTCCACGTATTTTTTACCCAAGCCTTCCTTGGCATGTAGGGACAGCCGCATCACGTACTTTTCTATGCCCAACAGCTTGAAATGATCCAGATACATCTGGATAACGTCCAGAAATTCTTTTTCAAACTGTTCCTCGGTGCAGTAAATATGCGCATCGTTCATCTGCATCGCCCGCACGCGCATCAGTCCAAACAGCGAACCGGAATCCTCATAGCGGTGGCAGGTGCCATATTCGGCCAGCCGCAGCGGTAAATCACGGTAGCTCTTCGGTGAGGCCAAGTAGCATTCGTGGTGAAAGGGGCAATTCATCGGCTTGATGTAATAGTCCTCGTTGTCGATTTTCATCGGCGCGTACATCGAATCCTTGTAGTAGGGGAGATGACCGGATTGGATGAACAGATTCTCTTTGGTGATCAGTGGGGTGCGTACCCGCTTGTAGCCAGCCTTGAATTCCGCTTCCTTGGCCAGTTTTTCCAGTTCCTCAATCAGTACGGCTCCGTTGGGCAGCCACAGCGGCAGCCCCGGCCCGACTTTCTCCGAAAAAGTAAAAATCTCCAGCTCCGCGCCCAGTTTGCGGTGATCGCGTTTTTTTGCCTCCTCCATCATTTTCAGATAGGCGTTCAATTCATCTTTTGTCTCGAAACACAGGCCATAAATGCGTTGCAGCATTTTGCGGTTTTCATCGCCCCGCCAGTAGGCACCGGCAATTTTGTGCAGTTTAAAAGCGCCGACTTCGCCCGTAGTAGGTGTGTGTCCGCCGCGGCAGAGGTCCCAGAAAGTCATCCTGCCGTCCTTGTCGCGGTTTTCATAAAACGACAGCGTGCGCTCGCCGGCCTTGGCCAGGTCTTCGGCCAATTCGACTTTGTAGGGGTCATTTTGGGCCTTCAGGAACTCAATGGCCTTGTCTATCGGCTCCTCCAGACGGTGGAATGTCTGCTTTTCCTTGGCAATGCGGCGCATTTTTTCCTCCAGCAGCGGCAAGTCCTCCGGAATCAGGGTTCGCGGCACATCAACGTCATAGTAAAAGCCGTTTTCCACGGTTGGTCCGATGGCCAGTTTGGCATCCGGAAACATTTCCATGATCGCCTGGGCCAGGATATGGGCGCAGCTGTGGCGCATGTGTTCCAGCCGCTCTTCTTTGGTTTTTGGCTCGTCAATTTCGGCGCTGGCTGCAGTGCCCGGGGCGTGGGCGGTGGTGGCAGTAGTAGTGACCGTAGTCTGATTGATTACTTTATCATGGTTCTCATGCGCGGGGATCTGTTGCTGGTCAGACTTTTTGGGAGACATACTGCAAAGAAATTAAAAAATAAGGCGCAACAAGTATAGCGCATCTGCGTCATCTGACAAAAGCATCAATGCACAGGCGGTTGACAAAAGCGTCGCAGATGTCAGAAATCCACCCCCACAGTTCCCACTCACCGCGCGGTCCCCGCGACAAACCGCCGCCCCCACTCACCGCGCGGGGCTCGCGGTAGACCCGCCCACTCACCGCGCGGGGCCACACTGTAGCCCCGACCCAGCAGTCCCGCCCCCCGCAGCCCGTGCCCCACTACCGGCATGCGCCAGCTCATGATGTCCGCGGCAGAGCGGCTTCAAATTGTCCGGTTCCTGCCCGCCCCCGCGCGCCCATGGCCGCAGATGATGAACCTGTTCAGCCGGCTTCCGGCAGCCCTCCACGGCACATTTATCGCCGTGTCTTCGCAGCAGCAACCTTTTCACTTCCACCGGCAGATGCCGCGAGCGGTCCCGGATTTCCAGTTCCATTTTTTCCTGCAATTTCGTCTCCGCTTGGGCCAGTTCAGCCTCCCGTTTATCTAAAAATTCCTCCAATAATTGCCCGATATCCAGCCCCTTCGCCGCCAATTTCTCCAGTTTGTCCGCCACCCCCTCCGGCAGTTTGACAAACTTATGTTTCTCTTGGCTGACGGGTTGCGCGCGCAACTCCATCCCCGCCTGCTTCATGTCCCTGACCAGAGTTGCCACCGCGTTTTGCGATAATATTTCCACTTTCTTCGCCCAAAAATCTTCATTTTCCGGCGTGACCACGGCGGCCACTCGAATCAGTTTGTTGACGCTGACTCGGCCGCTGACCAGAGCCTTGCGCAGCTGCGGCAGTACGGCGAATTTCCGCTCCAGATTGAGCACATTGCGTACCTGCTCTTCGCTTACTCCCGCCATCTTGGCCGCAAATTCAAAGATCGAACCGTAGCCTTTTCGTCGCCACAGGCCACGCCTGTTCACCTCCGGCAGCAGCCCCAGAAATTTGCGCCGCGCCTCCAATGCCGCCGCTCCGTATTGCGCGCACAATTCCAGTACTTTTTTGTCCGGCAGGTTTTGCAGTTCCATGGAAGGTAAATTAAGGGTTCAAAAACAGTTGAATAATAGCAGAAACAAGCCGCAAAAGCGAGATTCTGCGCTTGCCCGTGGCGGTCAGGTGACGTCGGGTGATAAAATGGAAAAAGCGCTTGGAAAAGCCGCGCGCGCCCCCACGCACACCACTCGCACAACCCCCCACGCACACCACGCGCGCACCCCCCCGCGCACACCGCTCGCGCGCCCCCACGCACACGACCACCGCGCGGCCATCAGCACCCCCGAGCCGCACTGGCACAACAGCCCGCACGACCACCGCGCCGCCACCAGCACTCTCGAGCCGTACTGGCNNCGCGCCGCGCAAAACACAGTGCGGCAACCAGCACCCGCGGCACCGGCCACCCCCCACGCACACCACGCGCGCACCCCCCCGCGCACACCGCTCGCGCGCCCCCACGCACACGACCACCGCGCCGCCACCAGCACTCTCNNGCGGCCGCCAGCACTCTCGAGCCGCACTGGCTCAGCCGCCCGCACGCACAACACGCACGACCACCCCCACCGCGCCGCACTAGCGCAACCACCCGCGCATCAGCTCCCCCTATCCTCTCCCAGCCACGCCGCCTGCCACTTCCACCACATCCCCCGCGAGCAACTTTTCGCGGTTGATCACGGCTGAATCTTTGGTAGTGGCGATAAAGGTCTGGAAATCGACCACCCGCTCCAGCAGATAGCGCTGGCGCTGATAGTCCAGTTCGGAAAAAACATCGTCCAGCAGCAGCAATGGTCGCCTGCCGTCCCCGGCAAAATAATCCATCTCAATCAGTTTCAGGGCCAGCAGTATGGTGCGAAATTCCCCGCGGGAAGCGTGGCGGACGATCGGGATGCCCTCCAGGATGATCAGCACGTCATCGCGGTGCGGTCCCACCTGCGTATGTCCGGAAGCAATGTCGCGTTGGCGTGATTGCCACAACCGTTCAGCATAAAGTTTCGCCAGAACATCATCACCCGGCATCTGCGTCAAATCGAGCCCCAAGCTGTTGATGTAGGTTAAATCCAGCCGCGTCATTTTGCCGGAAATTTCGCTGTAGCGCGCGCCGAGCCGCTGCTGTAAAAAATCAAGTACGCAGGTCCTTTCCCGCCAAAGTGTGACGCCTTCCGGCACCAGTTGTTGGTCCCAGATTTCCAGCTGCTCCTCGCCGGCTCGCCGTTCGCGTATCGAGACCAGCAGGGCGTTGCGCTGTTCCTTCAGACGCCGAAAACGGCGCAGCGCCTCGAAATAGGCGCGGTTTTTTTGAACCAGCAGCACGTCCAGGTAGCGGCGCCGCAGATCCGGCCCCAGATAAAGCATATTCAAATCCTCGGGGTGGAAAAAAACCACTCTCACTTGTCCCAAAAAAGCACCGACGGCAGTCTTGACGCCGTTAATTTTACAGACGCGGCCGGGCTGCGGCGGCCGCCCCAAAAACATTTCCAGCTGCAGGTCTCGCGCCGTCGCGCCAGCCTCCACCCCAGCCTCAGCCTCCGCAAAAACACCTCTTACCCGCGCGAACTGGCTGTCCCAATGGATCAGGCTGTCCTCCTCGGACACGCGGAAAGATTTGGCCAGTGCCAACATATAGATGGATTCCAGTAAATTGGTTTTTCCCTGGCCATTGTCGCCGATCAGATAGGTCAGACCGGCCTGTCGGCCGAAGTCCAGCTTCAGCTTCTGATAATTCCTGAAATTTTCCAGCTCCAACGTTTTTAGCATGTCGACCGGTCAATTACTGCCTGGAGCATAGCGAAACTGCCGCCTCGGCACAAGGGGGAGGCAGTATTGAAAAAATGGCTGATAAATGGTAAAATATTGAGATTGAATCTGCGCTAAATTTGGCCGCCCGGCCATAAACATGGGAAACCTGAACCTGACCAATATTACGATTGCCGCCGGCCTGGCCCTGATCCCCGCTCTCTTCTGGGGTATAATCTTTTTCCGCAAGCAGCCGGAAAACAAAATCACCACGTTGCGGCTGTTCCTGGCCGGTGTGGTGGCGGTAGCCCCCTTGCTACTTTACAAATATCTTTGGCAGTATTTCCCCTGGATCAACGCTTTTCTCTACACCAACTCTTTTCAGAATGATGTTATCGGTTTTGCCAACCTATCACTCTTGCCTCTTGATGTGCTGCTGACCTTTATGATTGTCGGTGTGATCGAAGAGGTCGCCAAATTTTCGGCGGTCAAAATGACCGATCACAAGAGGCTTTGTTCCGTCACCGACTGCATCGAATATTTTATCATTGTCGCTCTGGGCTTTTCCTTCGCCGAGAATATCATCTATTTCTACAACATCATGCATGTGCGTGGAGTGGACAATGTCTTTCTGCCCTTTGTCTTCCGCTCGCTCTTTTCCACCTTCGCCCACGTGATGTTCTCGGGCATTTTCGGCTATTATTACGGTCTGGCCAAATTCGCCGAACAGGTCATGGATGAGAAATACAACCGTCGCCGCTGGGTCATCGTTCGCAGAATCATCAGTCTGTTCCGCCTCAATCGATTACAAACCTTTCACAATCAAAAAATTCTGCAGGGATTGCTCATTGCCGTTGTGCTGCACGCCTTTTTCAATATTTTCCTGGAAATGAACTGGACTTTCCTGATTGTACCTTTCCTGACGGGAGGCTTCATTCTCCTGTCCTATATGTTCGACAATCGCCGCATCGACAAGGAGTATTGTGCCATCGAAGATTAGGTTGGCCAAAGTCATCTGTAGCGGAAAAAAAAAGTACCCCAAATTATTGATATTAATCGGTCGGGGTGCTATCCTAATTGCCGCAAAACTTTCGGGCAAACGCAAGGGTTGCTGCGGAAAGGCGCTCAAGGAAGCGCTAATTGACTTTTATCTGCTATATGTACCGGCTCACGCGATTGCCGCCGCCAGGCCATCAATAACCGGCCAATATCATGTCCAAGGACAATATCATCATACGGGGGGCCAGACTGCACAATCTCAAAAACATCAGTGTTGAAATCCCCAAAAACACATTGACCGTCATCACTGGTTTATCGGGGTCCGGCAAGTCCTCCCTGGCTTTCGACACCATTTATGCCGAAGGACAGCGCCGCTATGTGGAAAGTTTGTCCACTTACGCACGCCAATTTCTCCAGCTGATGGAAAAGCCCGATGTCGAGTCGATTGAGGGGCTCAGTCCGGCCATTTCCATCGATCAGAAGTCCGCGCCCAGAAACCCCCGCTCCACCGTCGGTACAGTTACGGAGATTTATGATTACCTGCGTCTGCTTTTTGCCAAAGTCGGGGTTCCCTATGATCCAGTCACGGGCAAGCCGCTCACCCGACAAACCGCCTCGGAAATCGTCGAGATCATCTCCCAGCTGCCGGAGGGGCGCAAGATTATGCTATTGGCTCCGGTGATCAATCAAAAAAAAGGAGGGCACGCCAAGACACTGGAAAAAATCAAAAAAGACGGTTTCGTGCGCGTGCGCGTCGACGGCGAGGTGCTGAGCGTGGTGGATGTGCCTGAATTAGCCGAAAGCAAAAAACACAGTATTGAAATTGTCGTTGACCGTCTGGTGGTCAAGAATTTTACGAAAAAATACCAGACCATGAGTAATGGTGATCAGGTGGAAATACCCAACCCCGACCGCTCCCGCCTGGCCGATTCGGTGGAAATCTCGCTCAAGCAGGGGACTGGCCAAATGCTCCTGGTGGATTATGATAGCGGCGAGGAACAGGTTTACTCCGAACAGTACGCCTCGGCCGATTCCGGCATCAACATCCCCGAAATCACTCCCAGCCTCTTTTCCTTCAACTCCCCCCAGGGCGCCTGCGAGTATTGCCACGGCCTCGGCACGCGCCTGGAAATCAATCCCAAGCTGGTTATTCCTAATCCCAACCTCACATTGGCCGAGGGAGCAATTATGCCCTGGTCGGCCACCACCAGCCATCTCACCTGGTACAACCGTATTCTCGAGTCGGTGGCCTCCCAGCTGGGCTTTTCGATGAATGTCCCGGTCAGCAGACTCACTCCCGAGCAGCTGCAGGTAGTACTCTATGGCACCGGAGAACGCAAATTCCGCGTCAAAATGAACGGGGGCAAGTTCCAGGAGGAGGGGAGCGGTTTCAATGGCGAGTACCACACTCGTTTCGAGGGGGTTATCCCCAACCTGGAACGTCGCTATCACGAGACGGACTCCGATTACATCCGCCGAAAAATTGAAAAATACATGCAGGTTCTGCTCTGTCCCAAATGCCACGGCAACCGTCTCAAGGAAGAGGTTTTGGCCATCAAAATCGATGACCGCTCGATTATCGATGTGACCAGGTTTTCCATCAAACAGGCCCAGGAGTATTTTGCCGGCCTGAAACTGTCCAAATACCATCAGGAAATCGCCCGTCCGATCATCAAGGAAATCCAGAACCGCCTTCAGTTTTTGGACAATGTCGGGCTTAATTATCTCACTCTGGAGCGTTCAGCCAACACTCTTTCCGGCGGCGAGGCCCAGCGCATTCGTCTGGCCACCCAAATCGGCTCACGGCTGTCCGGGGTTATTTACGTGCTCGACGAGCCTTCAATCGGCCTGCATCAGAACGACAACGCCAAGTTGATCAATACCCTGATCTCGCTGCGTGATCTCGGAAACTCGGTTATTGTAGTGGAACATGATGTCGATACCATGCTGGCTTCCGATTATATTCTCGATATTGGTCCGGGGGCGGGCAAAAACGGTGGACATGTGGTGGCCTCCGGTCCTCCTTCCGCTATTATGGAGCATCCGGACTCGCTCACCGGAAAATATCTGTCCAAAAAGCTGGAAATTCCCGTGCCCAAAAAGCGACGTCGCAGCAACGGGGCATCCCTCAAAATTATCGGAGCCAGCGAGCACAATCTGAAAAACGTTACGGTGGAGCTGCCTCTGGGTGTATTTATCGCCATTACCGGTGTCTCCGGATCGGGCAAATCCACGCTGATCAATGACATACTGGTTCGGGAACTTTCCCGCACTCTCTACGGTACCCGCACCAATTCCGGTGCCCACAAGTCTATAGAGGGGCTGCAGCATCTCGATAAAATCATCAATATCGACCAGTCGCCGATCGGCCGCACGCCGCGCTCCAACGCCGCCACCTATACCGGTGTCTTTACCGATATCCGCGAACTTTTTGCCGGCGCGCCGGAGGCCAAACTGCGCGGCTACAAATCGGGTCGTTTCAGTTTCAACGTCAAGGGCGGGCGCTGTGAAGCCTGTCAGGGCGACGGCATCAAGAAAATTGAAATGCATTTCCTGCCGGACATCTATGTGCAATGCGAAGTCTGTCAGGGCAGACGCTACAACGCCGAAACTCTGGAGGTGACCTATCGTGGGAAGAACATTGCTGATGTCCTGGAGATGTCCGTAGAGGAAGCTCTGGAGTTCTTTGATGCCATCCCCAATATCAAGGTTAAGCTGGAAACCCTGCGCCAGGTCGGCCTGGACTATATTAAATTGGGCCAGCAGGCCACCACTCTCTCGGGCGGTGAAGCGCAGCGCATCAAGCTTTCCACCGAACTTTCGCGCAAATCGACGGGGCAGACTCTCTATGTCCTCGACGAGCCAACCACCGGTCTGCATTTCGATGATGTGCGGAAGCTGCTCGACGTTTTACAGAAGCTGGTGGACAAAGGAAATACAGTTCTGACCATCGAACACAACCTGGACGTGATCAAGTCGGTTGACCACATTATTGATTTGGGCCCTGAGGGCGGCGATGCCGGTGGAGAGGTGGTAGCAGTCGGAACTCCCGAGGAAGTCGCTAAAATCGAAAAATCTTACACCGCTTTTTGGCTGAAAAAGATTCTTCAGTAGCTTTGATTAATATTGAGTCTGTTTCCAAACAGTAAATTTATCTTTACTATGTTTTATAGTGCCAATAAAAAGTTTAATAGAATTAAATAAAAATTAGTAGAATTTAATAAAATTAAATAAAATAAATAAACGGGTATAAAGTTGATTGAATTAAATAAACGATAAACAAGCGGCCTGGGGTTAAGTAAACAGTGCGTAAATTGTGCAAAAGTTGTAGAAAAAGTGTTCAAAGTTTAATAAAATATACTAAAGTTCAAAATTCCTATTGAAATGTAGGAATAGGCATGATAAATACGATACAGATAAATAAATATGGCTGTCACGATTGAAGAACATTAAAAACAGTGCTAAAATTTAGTTAATTGGTAATCAAATTAACTAAATGCAGGAAAGAATAATGACGCCCGGTCAGGTTGCTGAAATTTTGCAGATACATCAGTTTACCGTCTTAAAATTCATTAGACAGGGTAGACTTAAAGCAAGCAAGCTGGGACGCGTCTACAGAATCCGTGAAAGCGATTTGGAAGATTTTCTTGAGCAATCTTCGTCCAAATCATCAAAAACAGCGGAAACTGTCACCAAAGTTCAGAAGAAAAGCAAAAACAAAAATAAAATTTCCCCCAATCAGTCCGAGTCCGAAGCCGAAGATCTGCCCGAGGAAGAAACAACGGTGCAGGTCAGTCGGGTGGAGAAAATCGAGCCCGCCGGGGCCTCCACCAACGTTGGCGGCGAGGACGAGTACTACATACTACAATAAACAGCAAAAAATGATTTTCAACTGTCTCAACTGCGGCGTTTCCATCTCCAGCCGCACCGAATGCTGTCCCCACTGCAAGGCAAGTATCATGGAAACATTGGAGCATCTGACAGGCAGAAGTGGCAAAAAGGAATACCTGGCCTGGAAGGACAGGGTCAAGGGCTCAATCCTTGCCATGGTCGCCAGATAAATTTATCCCCAAATTCGCCCTAGAATACCTCAAAGCCCCCGCTCACAAATCGGGGGTTTGGTATTTCCGGGCCCAAGCCGCTGACGGCAACAGCCAACAAATTACTTATTGCCACATTGTTTCCCGACAATGTTGGCCGTGCAGACGGCCAGCCGGTCAATCGGATCAAAGGTCGCCTTGATCGTATTTTTTAAATTGGTCAGGTTGACGGTCAGTTTGTCCAGGCCCAAGCCCTGTACCTGGCGGTATTTCAGGTCATATTCGGCCATATAGATCAGGTCCAGATTGTCATCACTGGCTCGCTGGGTGATTTTGTCGAGGTCGGCTGACACCGTATTGAAGTTTACCGGCAGGGCGGCCATCTGCTCGGTGGTGTATGAAAAAGGGGCATTTTCTTTCGCCGTCTGGCTGATCTGTTCCCAGACAGTTGACTCGCCGGCCGGCTCGTTGTTGACCCGGAAATCCACCACGCGGCTGAAAAAATCCCCGCTGCTGTCGGCACTGAAGGCTGTAATCAGACCGGGGTTCTCGGCCACGCGTTTTTCCATTGCCGACCAGCGTCGCTTTGTCCGTTCGGCAAACCTCTTACCCAACTGTTCCACGGTCTCAAAAGTTTTGCCCAGATTGTTAACCCTCTCGAGCAATTGAGCGAAATTGGGATCCTGACAGTTTCTGTAAGTTTCCAGCTTGCTTTCATATTTCTGGCTGAGGCGCAGAAACTCCACCTCGCCTGTCTGCCGGTCAAAATAGCGCTTTTCTGTAACAAAAATCTGTAAAAACTTTGCCTTGATATCCGCTCTGGCAGCAACTTTTTGCGCTTTTTCGGCATCTGTGGACTTCGGGTTGGGCGTGGCCGCGGTATCAACAAAATGACGCAGGTAGTAAAGTTCTGCCGATAGCTGATAATACTGCGCAGTTACTCGGGCAACTGTGGCGTCATCGCAGACATAAAACGCCTGACGCAGCTGTTTCCTGGCCTTATCAATGCGGTTGTGCAGACTGTCTATGTCCATGTACTGACAGTAATTGCTGTTGTA
>DBRL01000019.1:4584-21255 GCA_002305925.1 Candidatus Peregrinibacteria bacterium UBA1369 | reverse complement strand
AGTTTTCGGAAACCGTCAAAATAGGTGTTCATGGCCTTCATTTCATCGTCCAGGGCCTTCAGGGAATCGACTGAGCTATAGGCGTCCTTGGCAATCTCCAGTACCAGCATTTCCTGTGTCTGGGCGGACTGAACGGCATCATAGGCCCGGCTGGTTTTGGCCATAATATCCGCCTGTGTCGTACCGTCCGGCGCGTTGACAATCTCTATTTCCAGCAAACGCTGCGTTTCGGACATGATCGGGGATTTGTCCTCGGGCTTGCCACTGGCGGCGGCTGCGGCCTGCCGGCTTTGTTTTTCACCATAATTCCAAAAGCCGTATTTTTCTTCATATTTGTCCCACTCGTCACCAATCGTGCCCAGCGTTACCAGATCGTCTTTGCTGGGTGTAATAATCGGCACCAGGTTGAGACTGATATTCATGCCCACCGCGCCCAGGGCCGTCCCGGCGGCATTTTTGCATAGGCCGCTTTCACCGAGGTTGCCGGTGGCCTTGGCCGGGATCAGACTGTGGGCGATTGTCTTTTGCATGCTTTCATTGATGTACTGCACATGGCACTGTATGCAGTTGTCTGTTTTTTGAAATGAAGCCGTGGCCGGTGCCTCCACAAAATCGATCGAGACGCAGACAATATCGTCACAGATTGGCGGAGTGGTGTAGTCGCCGGCCGGTGCGGGAGCGACTTCCGGCAGGGGGGTTGGCGGTACGCCGGGGAGGGGAACATCGGGCTGCAGTCCGCCTGTCGCTCCCGCGCCTCCTGAACCGGTGGTTGCGCCGGCCCCGCTTGTGCCACTTGCCGCCCCATCAGCCGCCCCGGCCCCCCTGTCTTTGACAAAAGAACTTTTTAGTCGCGGGTCGCTGTTGGCGGACGCCGCGAATTCGTCCAGCACCTGGTCAAGATCGGTCAGAGGAAAGCACTGATTGGGATTGATGCCGCCGCCGCTCAATAAGGCGCTTTTGTCTTCCGCGAGGGCCTTGAAAGGGTTTTCCACTTTGGCGGCGGCTTCCTGGCCGGGCTTGTCTCCAGGCTGTCCGGAACCGGAGGCCGTCCCCGTCCCGTCAAGGTCAATCGGTATGGCCGGCCCGCTTTGTGATGTCCCGTCCTGCAGGGGACTTGCCGCCTGTCCCGCTTCCTCCCCACCATCTCCCCCTCCCAGCGCACCGCCGAAGCTGACCAGGTCATTGCGCTGGAAGAGAATGATTTCAATGTTGTTCAGGTCATTGATCAGATCGAAACCGGAATTGTCCAGATCGCCGTCGGCAAACATCTCATTGGGAATGATTTTGGCGCTGATTGTGGCGTTCAGGTCGGCGCTGTTTTTGCGGTCGTTATAGGTGGCAATCATTTGATTGTAGATTTTTACAGCGTCTTCAATACGCATCGAGGGCGAGCGGTCCATAATCGGACGAATATCTCCGCCTAAAATCAGTGACATCCTGTCCGGTGGCAGGCCGTACTGCGCTGCGGTGGCGGTAATTGCCTCGTCCATGGTGTCGGTCTGCGTATTTTTGTAAATCAGCAGATAGAGGTTTTGGCCGATTTTTTCCGGATTGTTTTCGCCAAAACTGTTCCCCCAGTCCAAGCCCTCGTTTTCCTTACCTCGCAGGGCGTACTCGAGGCGCGAGGTTAGTCGGCAGCCGGGATCGTTGATCACGTTGCAGGATTTGTCCGAGCCGTTGTCGGCCGCCAGTCCCGTCCAGGGATGGAGCGGCCCGCTCAGGAACATCAGTATGCCGATGGTGTAGATGGTTTTTCTGATCACAGGCATTTGGTGGTTGTGGCGTCAATAAAACGGAAGGGAAAGGTGTCGGTCTGTTTGCGAACATCGACCAGGTGGTCGCGGTATTTGACCAGTTCCGAAAAAATATCAATGTATTGCACATGCATCTGCCAGGCGGTTTTCAGTTGACTGTAAGCATCAACAGTTTGATCCAGCGCGGTTTTTGCCCTGACCATCTCTTCATTGATAAACTGGACCCTTTTGGCCGTGGAACCGGTCAGATCGACCAGCGTCGCGGTTAGGCTGCTCAATTGTGCGGCACCGCGCTCTCCCCACCAGTTGCGTCCGGAAAGGGTATTGTCCATCTGCAGCTGTAATTCGGCTTTTTTCTGGGCATTGGTTTCGGCATCTATTTTCGCTTTCAGATCACAGATTTCCTCGTCACCAAATTCCGTGCCGCATTTGGCCAGCTGCGCCTGCGGCGTGGAGTCAAAAATCGCGTCACGCTTTCTTTCCAGTGCCGCCTTGTAGCAAAAATAGCTGTATTTGAGCGGTCTGATTTCATTCAGTCTTTTCCAGTTGTAATTGGCGGCGCGGTTGGGGGCGACACCGGTCAGGGTCATGGCTATGCAAAATGGATGCATCTGGGGGTCCTCGCCGCTGCCGGGATTGACCGGGTTGCAGACCGCGATGGCCTGGCAGGTCATGTCGGAGACTTCTTTGTTGTTGGAGTCCATACAGAGCTGTCCGCCCCTGATGCCATATTCGTTCAGGTTGGGCGTGGGGACAAGCTCCTCGGGATTGGTCATGATGTATTTGATTTTCTCGTTGAAATAATCGTTGGTTTCTTTGGTGTAAACTTTGACCAAGTCCTCCACATCCATCTGGTCCACCTTGCCTTCAAAGCAGAAATTGCTGACATAGTCGACCGGATCGAGATTATGCGGCCCTTCTTCGCCGGCCGAGCGGCCCGTGGCTATGCCCACCAGCATTAATATCAGCAGCGAGCCGAGCAATACCGATAAGGTGTAAATGATTTTGTTTTCCGTCAGATGCATGATTTCAGGTAACAGGGTAATTTCTGCTCAAAAGTGGTGATATTGTTGACCATTTTCATCATATCCAGATTGAGGGAGCGTAGTTTGCCATTGATCTGTTTGTATTTTTCCACGAACAGAGTGGCCTGCTTGATGTTGGAGCTGCTGACCGCCCGCATTTGCAGCACTTTGGCGGCATTGTCAATGTATTCCCTGGCCTTGGCCTCGCAGTCGGCCAGCCCGGGTAGCTGTGCGGCACCTGTGGCCTCATTGGCGGCGGCATTGGTAATCTGACTGGTCAGCTGATAGTTCAATTGTCCGACCATGTCACCCTTGAATTTTTCATAGCGGCGCATACCCAGCTCCAGCAAATCTGCCGTACGGCTCTTGTTGAGGAAATTTTCTTCCATGAAAGTCAAATAGGCCGCGAATTCCTGATCGCCGAATTTGCTTATTTCATAGACGCAAAGATTGGGAGAGATTTCATTGACCGCGGCCTTATTGCCGGCAATGGTCACGGGCGGCGAGGCCTGTTGGCCGACGGAGGTCTCGTTGGCCACCCCCACGCCTCCCAGACTGAAAGCATTGGCAATTACAAAAATCAGCAGCAGGTTGATGGTGATCACCAGCGGATGAAGTACTTTTCGATTGTAGTTTTTTTCTCTTTTTTTCATTTTTCCTTATATTTTAGCATAAATCTGCCGGACGCGCGCCTACGGCGCGCTCAGGTCCAGGACTTCCGTAATCGTCACCAGATTACTTTGGCTGAAGATCTGGCTATTGTTGTTGTTGGAAATAATTGCCAGAATACGGTCTCCGGGTATCAGGTCGGCCGTGTGATCGATGGCTGCGGGGCAGGGACAGCTGAAGCATTCCGCCGGAATCACATAGAGGCCGTCGGCCAGGTTTTCTTTGGGATCGATCAAATCGTCAGCCGGATCGAGCGGATCGGTCCCGCGCCACACCTCCGCACCGTCCTTGACTCCGCCCCCATCGGTATCGGGGTTTAGATAGTCGGTTTTGTAAATCAGTCTTTCTTCGCCGTCGCCCAGTCCGTCGCCGTCCGTGTCAATGTCGTCGAGCGCGTTGTTTGGATTGGTGGCGTTGATCAGCACCTCGTCCCCATCGTTAACTCCGCCGCCGTCGGTATCGGCCTTGAAAGGATCGGTACCGTATTTGTTGGTTTCATCCACATCGGTCAATCCGTCTCCGTCGCTGTCCGGCAGGTCGTCGGCCGGATCGAGCGGATTAGTTTGTCTTTTCAGCACCTCTTCCCCATCTTTCACACCGCCGCCGTCGGTATCGGCCTCCAGTGGATCGGTGCCGTATTTGAATTCCTGGAGGTTGGTCAGTCCGTCCCCGTCGGGATCGCCGTCGGCATCATCGGTCAGGGGATCGAGTCCCTGTTGTTTTTCCCAGAAATCTGGCATGCCGTCGCCATCACTGTCCAGCAGTGAGCAGTCATAGGCGGTCAGTACCCGGTCGGCCAGTTTGATAAATTCGCCGCGGTTGAGGTCGCGTTCCGGCTGGGCGGCCTCCTCCGCAGTCAGCAGGAAAGTCGATTTCAGTTCTGCCCTGCCGGTGGAATAGGGCTCCAGGTCACGCGCCACCTGCATGAAAGCCGCGTAATATGGCGTGGTAACCGGCACTTTGTCCAGAGTTATTATGCCCTCTCTTTCCAGCGCCTCCAGAATGATTTTCACGGCCTCGGCCAGGGTGATGGTCTCTTCCGGTGCGAAGGGCGTGCGCCCGGTGTATTGATCGATCAGCCCGCGGTAACCCGTAATAAAGCCTTGGAAATAAGCCTCTTTGGTTGGCGCGAAATACCATGGATTGCCCAGATCGCTGAAAGGAATGTCTGTAAACACGCCGGGACTCTGATAGGCCTGTGGTCTGGGCACTATACAGAAGGTGTCGAGCATTACCTTGGCGAACTCGGCGCGTTCAATCGGTTCGTTGAAGCCGAATTGCAGCCTGTTTCCGGCGGGGATGCCGGACAGTATGCCCCTCTGGAAGAAATTCATGATGCTCTCATAATAGGGGTTGTCTTCGTTAACATCATCAAAAGGTGAAACCGCCGGACTGGTGGGATCCCGGCCGAATGTTTTTTCAAAGCCGTCATCATAGCCGTCCCCATCGCTGTCGGTGTTGAATGGATCTGTTCCGGCCAGGTATTCGTCCAGATTGGTCAGCCCGTCGTTATCGGGGTCTTCAGCCGCATCGGCAGGGTTGAGGAAGTCCAGTCCATACTGCTGTTCCCACAGGTCGGGCATGCCGTCCTTGTCAGTATCGAATTTAGGCCCTTTTGGCTCACCAGGTTCGGTAAACAGTTTGAATTGTGCCGGGTCAAGTATGGTGATCGGATTTTTCGAGCTGAAAGTAATGTGAAATTCGGCAATAGTGGTTTTTGCCTCTGCTTCTCCGGCCTGGTTTACCACCTGGAAAATCATTGGCTCTTTCAGGTCGGCGGCTGTTTTTAGATTCAATTTCAGTCTGCTGTCATAAATGTAGAAATTGCCCGCCTTGTCCAGCAGGGCGGAGCGCCTGGAGTTGCTGCTGTCCAAAATTTCCACCGCTCCGGGGAAACGCTGGTCATCCGTGGCCAGGGAATTGATTTCGTAGGAAGGAGTTTTCCCGGCGGTCAGATCTTTGATGCGTACACCATCGAAGGATTTGACGGCTTCCGCTGAATAATCGGCGGCAGGCCCATCAATTGCGACATCGGCCAGACCGTTGGAGACGATGAAGAGAGTGGCGATGATTTTGCCGTTGGGATCCTTTACCACCACTCTCGTCGGCAGCAGCGGCTCTTCGGCCGGCAGGGCCTCCACGGAATAAAGGGGATTCTTCAAGACAATTCTGCCCGTTGCCGGATCGATTTCCGCAATAATTTGTCCGTTCTGATCGCGGATTACCACGGTATCCTTCAGATTGAGCCCCTCGACTACAAATTTTCCGTCCTGATCGGAAAAATATTTACCGTTACTGTCTGCCGCCGGAGTGCGCAGCAGGTCTTTTACTCCGTTTCTGTCGCGGATGATGGCCAGAGGCATTGCTGATTCCGGGGGCTCCAGCGAGCCGCTCACCGTGCCGCTATTGCCCTCGGTGTCAAAACGCAATTTTCCCGAACTCTCATCGAGGAAAATTAGCGGGACATAGATGTTGATGGTGATTTCCTGCTGGCTGCTGTTGCCGGATTGGTCTACCACGTTCAGAACGACTCGTCTGGTATTCAGATCCCGGTACGGTCCGACCTCAAAGACCGGATCATCCAGGTCGTCGTAGGGTATGCCGTTGCCGCTGCTGTCGACAAATGGATTTCTGTCGCGGCCCAGATTGCGGTCATTACGCTTGTCGCCGTCCCCATCGCTGTCAGTCTCCGGGTCGGTATCCAGATAAAAACTGCTGATTTCTCCGAAACTGTCAAATGACTTGGAGGCATCAATCGTCAGCTTTTTGAAAATGGCTACTTGGCGCTCGGCTGGGCCGGACAGTGGCATGGGCGCCTGTCGGTCCGAACATACATTGGGCGCCAATAAGAGGCTTTGTGAGGGCAGGCTGCGGAAACCGCTGCGGTAGAAGGCGCGAACCACGGCATAATGAAAACCGTTCTCCAGCTCCAGCGTCAGGGCGGGCTTTTGCGGATTGTCCAGAACGAGTATCTCCATGCTCTGACCGGCATCCACTCGGGTATAGGCGTTTTCGGGCAGCCGTATCAAAGCACTGCCGTTGTTGAGCGATCGGTATCTGACGTTCAGGTCGATTTTGCCGCCTGGCAGCAATCTTTGGTTTTCGACAATTGTGCCGGGATCAATCACTGTGACTGCGCCGCTTTCCAAAGCGATTTCCAGTTTGCCGCCAAAACTGCCGGGGAGGGTGATCATCTCACGGGCGGCCAGCTTGCGCGGCGCGCGTTCCGTCCCATTCTCAAACACTTTGATCACGCTGTCGGCCGCGGCAAAAATCTGTTGGCCGCCCGTGACGGCCAGTCGCTGTCCGCCTGCCACCAGAACCCGCTGTTCCGGACCATCGAAACGTACTTCACCGTTCACCTCGCTGGCCGTCAATTCATGAATTCTCGAGGCCGGGAAGTTATAGCTATTGGGGTCGGGTTGCAGCAGGGAATTGGTGGTCAGCGCGCTGACCTGTGCCAGGGAGTTTATCGCCACCAGTTTCAGCAGGCCCTCACTGCGCAGATCGCTGGTAACTCCTTGATGTGCCGTGCCGCCCAGCCGCGGGCCGATCAGTATCTCGTAGCCGGTGCCCGTTCCGCCGTCAGCGGGCCCGCGGCGGCCGATCAGGCCGCCCGCCGCCTTCCAGCGCAGGTCCACGGTGCGATTGCCATTAAAGCCGCTCTTGAAGTTGCGGACGGGCTGGGCGGCCGGCACGAAAGTCTCCAGATCGAAGTAGCGCGGCAGACCGCCGTAGAATTGGCCCAGACTGCCGGTTTTGTTGTAGTTTTCTTTCAGGTAAATATTGTTGCCGTAGGAATAGACCAGATCCTTGTCCCCATCATTGTCGGTATCGAGGAAATTCATTGTATTGGGCAACGACAGATCCTCCTGGTAGCTAATCAGTTTTTCATTTACCTGCTGGTTTTCGTTGTAAATAAACATACCCTTGGGGGCCGGCTGATTCTGCATGCTGGCCGGCAGTCCTCCCGCATTGACCAGATCGTTCAGGCTTGGCACCTGGGCTACCAGTTTTGGCTCTGCCGCCATAAGCTTCTCTGCTCCGAAGCCTGATTTCTCTAGTGTCTCCGCCAGTGAGGGGGCCTCCGCCAGCAGCATGGCCACGCGCGAAATATCGCCGTTGCCACTCATTTCCAGGTTGATTTCCCGGTCGATTCTGGCATTTTCCTGGGCAAAGGCCAGCAGGTTTTGCCGCAGCCCGGCCAGTTGGCGAGTCTGCTCAAATTCGCCGGACTGTGACCCCAGGGCCAGCATTGCTCCGGAATAATCAAAATTTTCCAGTTCCTCCAGTGTGCGGTTGGCGGCGGCTTCATTCGGGCGTAGCGTTTGGGTCCCCGCCACCAGATGAATATCCTGGAAATCTTGCTCAATCATTTTTTCAAACTGCTTCATGGTAGTCTCCAGTTCGGCGGTAACGGTGTTCAGGGCTGCCATGGATTCGGCCAGGGCCGGGGCAAAGGTGTTGAATTCAGCCGCCAGCAGGGGGTCGAGTCCCAGTTGATTGTTGATTTCATCGGGCAGCCAGTTCAATAGTGGCTTCTCACCGGCATTGCCTTCCGGCACGGCTTCGTCCAAGGACTGATTGACACCCTCGGCCGCCGTGGCCATTGCCGACTCCAGCCCTTTGGACAGGGAATTGGCCGCCGCCGAAAAATTGGTACTGATGGCGTTCAGTTTATCGGCCATATACTTGACCGTGTCATAGATCAGACCGAATTCCAGGGCTTTATTCAGGTCGATTTTTACCGTCAGAACTATTCTTTCCACATAGTTGTAACTGATGCCCGGCAGTTGGAAGGCCAGGCCCAGGTCAAACGGCAGCAGAGGGTCGAGGCCGCGTTCGGTCATGTGCTCAATGGTGGTTTTCAGTACGGTTTCGCTGGTCGGGATAAAGCCTTTCTTGATCAGACAAAGAATCTTGAAGATTTTTTTGAGAATGCTGATGGTGGCTTGAACCGCACCCGGCAGCTTGGGGATTTTCGGTGGAGGAGGCAGATTGGGCAGGGCGGGAAGGGTCAGCGGGGGCAGATCCGGCAGTTCAGGCAGGCTCAGCGTGAGATCCGGCAGCAGTGGAATGGCCGGCAGGGTAAAATTATAAACTGGTAAATCCGGCAGCACAATGCGCGGCAGACGTGGCAGCACGATTTTTTCCGGCCGGAATTTGATGTCCGGCCAGAGAATATTGATGCCCATCTGCACTTGTGAAAAATCCAGATAGAGATCGGGCAGCTTGGGGAATGGAATAATCGGTGGACTGGGAATAAAGGCGAACAGTTTTAATACCAGTTCCAGCAGCGAGAATCTGGACGAAGTACAGACATCGCAGGAGGTCTGATAGTCGATCACCAGATCAAAGAGCAGTTTCCAGGTGGCGATTGTCTCCACCAGCGTGGCCACGGCGTCAACCCAGGCGTTGGCCTGTGTCAGCCATTTGGAAATGTTGCCGACAAAGAATTGAATGATCGCGTCAATGTAGCAGATGATTTGGCTGACATATTTGGTCAGCATATTTCTCCAGGCCAGCAGTTGTCGCGGAATCTGTTTGTAACCTTCAATGATTTCAATATTCTTCTCCACCGACTGGATCAGCTTGGTCATATCCAGCGTGATCATGTCACAGACCTGGTTGTAGGGGCGGTCACCATAGACAATGACCGGGTTGCCCTGGGCATCCGTGCCATCCTGATAGCCCGGCACCATCTTTGGATTGCCATCCTCGTCCACGCCACCAGCCGGATCTGGCACCATCTCCTTGAACGGGCCGCATTTCCAGATCGCCAGTACCCGTTCCAGCTCAAATTTCTCGTCTTCCACCCACTGTTTGGCGTCATTGACGAAGCGGTCAATTTCCCCGGGCGTCAGCGAGGGGATTTTGATAATCACTTCCTGCGGACGGATGGCGATCAAGGGGATTTTATTGATTTCATTCAATACGCCTCGCAGACCTTTTTCACTGACCGTCTCATTGCCGACTTTTTTGGCGCCCTGGGTCGTCTCGGAAATTCCTTTTGCGGACTCACTATCGCCGTCAGCAGCCGGACGGAAAGGCGACATCACATCGGGCAGCAAGATGTAAATGTCGGGCAAATCGGTCAACTTATTGATGATTTCCGAACTCTGATTGTCCAGCCAGTCGGTCAGTACCGACGGGAAACCAGGCATGCGGATATTGGTTTTGGCGTTGACCTTGAAGCCGTAATTACCCATGCTGCTGGCCGCCTCAAAGCCGCCGGTATAATTTTTCCCGTCGGCGGTCGGCGTATCGGCCAGACTGCCGTCATTGGACATGCCGATTGTTCCCGAGCTGTCCGCAATCATATTGTTGGCCGCGCCCAGCGCGCCCTCCATGGCGCCGGCGATTTCATCGCAGAGGCCGGCAAAGGGATCGACCGGCAGTACAATCGTGTAGCAGTTGCCCGGCACCGGTCCGTAACCTACCGGATAAGGCCCCGTGCACACGGCCATGGCCAGTTTGCCGGTCAGGGTGGGAGAGAGATAGATGCGCCCGCCCGTCGAGGCATAGCACAAAGCCCCGGTACAGACCCAAGACGGATTCGGCGCCCCCCAACCAAAAATCGGCGTCCCCGGGTCATAGCCGACCGGCACCCCCATCATGTTGATCGGTCCGGTGGCCAGGAAAGCAAAATTGATCGGCATCGGTATGCAGCCGCCCGAACAGGTCAGCATGGAGATAGCGCCTTCCAGTTCCTCGGCGGCCTTGTCCAGAGCGGAACCGATGCCGTCGTAGAGCGGGCCCACGCCCGGCAGCGAGGAAATGCTGTCCCCAACCGTGCCTCCACCACCGCCGCCCCCTCCGCCGGAATTCGTTCCGCCCCCGGGCAAATCCAGTCCCGGGAAGCTGCCATAATCAAAATAATGCTGCATGGCCAGCGGCACGCCATCGGCGTTTTTCGTTTCAAACATGGTCAAATCCAGTCCCAGCGTCTTCCCCTCGGAATCCTTGGCCGGCTGATAGCCGGTTGTCGAGTTCTGTGCCGGATCGGGGCTCACATATTCGCCATAGTTGACTTGCCCCGTGGCGTTGTTTTTGCTGATTGAATAATAATAAACTATTCTGCCGGTCGGATTGCCTTCGGGCGTGGCGGCGATGT
Source organism: Candidatus Peregrinibacteria bacterium UBA1369 (assembly GCA_002305925.1). Taxonomy (GTDB): domain Bacteria; phylum Patescibacteriota; class Gracilibacteria; order UBA1369; family UBA1369; genus UBA1369. The sequence goes on along the minus strand of DBRL01000019.1, from coordinate 10,693 downwards.
CGGGATAGCCGTCCTTGACCGGATAAAGACTGGAGAGATTCTGTCCTACGGCGATTTTTACTTTGGGCAGTGACTTCACCGTCACCCGGTAAGTTATGGTGCGTGTCGCCTTGGCCGGCAGATCGATGCCGGCAATCAAATAAGGTCGCATGCTTACGCCGGTTTCCACCAGACTCAACTCGCCCTTGCAGCCGGTACATTGAATACTTTGCGCATCCAGTTCTACATTTTCCGGCACTATGTCGCCCACCAGCAGGTTCTGCAGAGCGGTCTGGGAAGAATTGATCAGAGTCAGGGTGTATTGAATTTCGTCGCCTTCGGCCAGCACATTGAGAGGTTCGGTCAAATCCCGCGCTTTTTTGGTACTGCTCACCCCCAATTTTGCGTCAATCAGCAGGGATTTTATTTCCAGTGTTTTGTCTTCCTGGGCGTTGCGACCTTTCAGAACCAGTTTTTCGAAATATTTATCGTCCGCCTGCCCGGGTTGATTATCGGCCATGCCGTCATAAGAGACGAATACTTCTTCTTTCAGATTGTCGGCCTGATTGATTTTTACTCCCAGGTTTCCCACCAGGCTGCCCTGCCGGTTCAGCTGGCCCAGTCGGGCGTAAAAGACGCGAATGTTACCCGTATCGTCGGAAATCACCAGGTCCTGATAGGAATCCTGGTTCATGTCGGCGGCCCTGATCATGTAAATTTTATTCTTGGCCGAATAGCCGTCGAGTTCCAGATTGCTGCGGACAAAATTGCCGCGGTCATTCAGATAGGCATCCAGACAGACTTCTCCGACCTTGCAGCTGTCAGCCGTGGCCACCACCAGATCTTCCCAGCCGTCGTCGTTCAGGTCCAGCACCGCCTGACTGATGATGCCGTTGGCGAAACTGAGAAAATCGCCGCGGTCTTGGTAGGAGTGTCCACGATTCTGGTTTTCCAGCAGTCGCACTGTACCGTCGGCATGGGCGATCAGCAGGTCCTTGTCTCCGTCGTTGTCAAAGTCGATCGGGTTAATTTCCCGTATCGGCGCATTGCCGGCCAGCAGCATTTTGCCGATGTCGCGGGTGAAGCCGGTGGCCGAATAGAGTTTGTCCAGGGTGCCGGGCTCCGTACGGTTGTCCAGCCTGACCGTCGGGTCGCCCAGTACGATCCCGCCGTCGGAGGCGTAATGCAGATTGGCCTGCCCAACGGTGTTGCCGGCGGCGAAAAGCAGGACATTCTTATTGTTGCCGCGCAGCCCGATTCCGTCGTCTTCCGCGGCGGATTCCAGCGAGAGATAATTTAGTCCTGGCCCCTGACTCTTGTCCAGCTCGCGTGATTCATCGGTATAATAAAACCCTTTGGCGGCGGCGCTGGAATTGCCGGAAAAAGACTGCACATAGGAGCGTTTCGGCAGTGTGGCCAACTGTTTCAGATATACTCCGGGCAGATTTGGCACCTTCTCGTCACTTGCCAGCATTTTCACGTCCGTAGTATCACCGATTCCCAGATAAATGCGCAATACTGGAGTTCCCAAGTCGCTCACCCGCCATACGGCGGCGGAGCTGCTAACTTCGTCTTCGGCTTCCAACGTGGCGGTCGGACTGTATAGTATCACCTGGGCGTCCTTGCCCACTGTGGCAGCCAATTGCCCTTCGCGCAGCAGACTGATTTTGTTTTCATCGGTCTGCAGTGTGTAGGAAGTATTCTCCGGAACCAGGTTCAGGACATTGACCGTTTCGCCGACCAGATCGGCTTCCTCGGTGCTCAATATCTGCTTGATTTGGCTTTGGGACTTGGGGACGATACTTACTTCCAGAATTTCTTTCTGGCTGACCAGGTCGGTCAGGATCTGCCGGACCGGGCCTCGATCCGATCCGGAGGCCTGCAGTGAATTTTCCAGGTTGCCGCTGTCTGTGATTATCAATTTGCCCGCCGGCGTCACCTCGGCCAGCCGGACTTTCGGCTTCGGATCAGTGACCATCGTCGTGGCTGCCTGCACTTTCCCGCTGAAAACAAACCAGCCACCCAGGTAATCGGTGGTGGTGGCCTCGCCGAAGGCCGCCCCCAGCAGGTTGGCATAGAGAAATTTCGGTTTTATCTCCCGGAACTGACGTCCCTGGAAATTATTGACCGCCTCAATTTCAATTGTTCCGTCCAGCAAGTCTTTTGCTTTGGCGCGCAGACGAATCGGTCCGGTCAGGGTGCCGGTTCGGAAAGCAAATTCGGCCTCACCCTGGGTAGCGGTCATCTGTGTGGGGGAGATTGACTGAACGAATTGGGCCGACTCGGGGTCGACGGAAAAATTCAACAGTGTCGAATTGTCACTTTTGACAAAATTTCCGGCCGTATCATAGAGTCTGGCCTTGACCGTGTATATTTTCGCCGGATCGGCATCAACCTGAAGTTTATCGCTTTCCAAAACAATCTCTGTGGCTTTGTAGGCCTGGCTGTTTAATTTTTGACTGATCATCGGCAGGCCGCTTACTGTTGCCGTCAAAACCAGATCACCCGCTTTCAGCGAGCTGCGCACCAAAAATTTCGCCCTGCCGTTTTCCAGAGGTTTCGCCAGGACGGGCAGTGACTTTTCGGCATCGATGATCGCGCCCATTTTGGGATTGAGCATTTTCAATGTCACCTGCCCGCTGAAGCCCGCCAGCGGCTCTCCGAGACTGTTTTCCACCGTCACTTCCAATTCGGTGCTGTCCCGCTGATCGGCGCGCAGGTTCAGTTTTTGCGGCCTGATTGCCAGGCGCAGGTCGTTGCGGGTGGAGATGGCAGTCTCGGCGGTTACCTTGCCCGGTTGGAAAATCTGGGCTCCCAGATTGAGCAGGTCGGCAGTGGTGTTATTCACTCCGGCCTGGGCAAGCTGCAGCGGATCCTGATAGTTGATTCTCGCCTTCAGTTCCTCGGGCTCCGCGCCGGAGGTCAGGCGCAACTCGTATTGACCCGTTACCGAAGTCATCTGTATGCCCGGTTGGGATTTGTCCTCGTCCAGTCGGTTTTCCAGTTGCGCCAGCGTGGCTGAAGCGGTGTCGTCGGTACTTTCAGCGTCTGCCGCCAGGGTGCCGTGGGATAGATCAAAAGTGGCTGTATAGCTGCCGGCATTGGCCAGATTGCCGTTGCGGTCGCGCAGTTCGGCTTTCAGCACCGTCACCGTCTGTCCGCCGCTGGGAATAATCGGTGAAACTGCGGCAATGGTCGCTTTGGCCGGGTCCAGGGCATGCACATCAATCAGCCTTTCGTCGCTGGCATAATTGGCGCCTTCGACGGAGGCGATTATTATTGGCAGTCCTGTAGTGATTTTGGAGGTCAACACGGTTTCGGCCACTCCTCCCTTTACCTTGACGTTCAGCGGAGCCAGTGCGGCAAATTTGCCGTCCTCGGGATTTTTGAAGCCGAATTTGATCACGCTGCTGTTGTCGTCCGATTTGATCGCGCCGTCCTGGCCATAGAGCGTGGCTCTTACGTAGAGTACGCTTTCCCCGTCGGCCGGGACGCGGTCGGTTTCTTCAGTATTGATGTTGCCGGCCATGGCTTCGTCGTCTTCCGGCAATTGATAAATGGTCTTTGGCTCAATTTCTATGCCGGAGAGATAAGCCCCATCGCCATCTTCCTCCAGACCGCTGCCGCTGCCGGACGTACTGTCGTCACCGGCATCCAGCGGGTCGGTGCCCAGCAAATACTCGGTACCATCCTTGACTCCGCCCTGGTCGGTGTCGGGATCGTTGGGGTCGGTGCCGATTTCTGTCTCCAGGGCATTGGTCAGACCGTCGCCGTCCGGGTCGCCGTTGGGATCGACTACCGGCTCTACCGGGGGCTTTTCCTCAGTCGGAGCCGTCGGAAAATCATCGGCCGGATCAAGTGGATCGCTGCCTCGCAGCACTTCCTCGCCGTCTTTGATGCCGCCACCGTCCGTGTCAGCATCAATCGGGCTGGTGCCGTAAACATATTTTTCCAAATTGTCGGGCAACCCGTCGCCATCCTGGTCAATTTCCAGACAGTTGTATTTGTCGGCGAAGCGCGAGACCATGATGGCAAATTCCACGCGGCTGATCGGCTGATTCAGCCAGATCATCAGCTGGCTGTTGGCCAGTCCGCCGGGCAGCCCCTGACCGGTCAGAATAATCTGCTGGTCAAAATATTTTTTAAAGTCCTCTACCCCCTGGGCATCCTGTCTATCCAGTTCAGGGAATCGTCCACGCGGATAAAAACCCTCTTTTTGCGCCGTCAGCACATAATTGTAATACCAGGGCTTGCCGGTCAGGTTTTCATTGACCACAAAATCAGGAAAACTTTCAATCTGCTGTCTGGCCGTTTCCAGTATCACCTTGGTGGCTTCGGCGCGGGAGATATTGGCTTTCGGCACATAGTAGCCGACATTCTCAAAGGCTTTGTAACCGGAGATGATGCCGCGGTTTTTCCCCTCGGCCACGCAATATTTGTATTCCTCGCCGATATCGCTGTCGGGGAAGGGTGCGCTGGAATAAACTTTCCAGACCAGCTCTTTCACTTTGTCGCTGAAGCGATCGCAGATCACGCAGATTCCGCCCAGGTCCAGTTTGATGAATTCTTCCCTGGTAATATTGTCCTTCGGGCGAACCCGTCCCTGGGTATCGGCCAGCATGATGCCGCGCCGCATCAGTTTGATCACTTCGGCAAAGCCCTCGGCGGCCGGTTGCAGGTCGCTGAACAGAGCGCGGCCTTCCAGTCGGGGATCGATGCCGGACAGCAAATCCTGCAGGTCAGTGCGACCGTTACCGTTGCTGTCCTTATTGTTTAAATCCGTACCGATGGCCAGTTCTTCCAGGTCATTGAGTCCGTCGCCGTCGCTGTCGGGGATGATCAGCCTGTTTTTATCCACGGCCTGTCCCTCCAGCGGCGTATCGTCCGCCGTTGTATCGTTTGCCTGAGCCAGGGCACGGGGTATGCGCCTTTCCACCAGCCATTGGCCGAGCCAGTTACTGGTCAACTCCTCGCCAGTCACCCGGGCCAGCAGCAAAGCCGCGCTGGTAAAAAATTCTTTGACCGACTCATAGGGCAGTTCGGTGATCAGCTCGAAACGGCTGCCCGCATAAAGCTCAAAAGCCGGATTGCCCTGCCCGTCCTCAATCACAAACACCACCGGATCTGTCGCCGTCCCGGCCTTTACCGCCAGCGGCAGCGAAGTAAAGACATTGCCGCGCCGGTCAACCATGCCCACGCGGCCCTGATTGGCTGTCTTTGACGCGTCGACAATGTAAAAATTCCCCTTCAGCGAGACCTCGTCGTTGACGCTTTGCAGTCCCAGTGAATCCCCGGCCGAGAGGTCTTTCAGGCGCGCTCCCGGCAAATTGGCAAATTCTTCAAAATAATTGACCTGCGGAGCATCAATTACAATCGGCTTACCTTCACCCACCACAAAATACAAAATGGCCATCACCCGGCTGTCGGCCTTGGCTACTACGGCCTGGCGCAGAGGTTTTTCACCCTCGGCGGGCAGGGCGCGCAGCTCATAATCGGCGGAGCTGACGCTGATTCTGCCGGTTTTCGGATCCACGTCGGCGATTGGATTGCCATTTCCGTCCAGTATCGAGTAGCCGGCCTGTGCGCCACTGATGAATTGATAGCTGTTGTAGCGACGATAGGACATCAGCTTGATTGAGTCCGCCGTCACATAGACCGGCAGTTGACTGCTTCTCACATTGCTTCTGGTGACCAGCGAGGCCTGCAGGGAAACCGTACCGGAACCGGTGCCGGCCTTGAGCAGAAAAGTCGCCTGACCGGAAGCCAGTATCCCGGTATCTTTGCCCATGATCGTGGCGACTGGAGCGGTTCCCTGAACGGTGGTCAGCGTCAATTTTACCTCACTGCTGCTGTCAGTGGTATTGACCCGTCCGTCCTTATCCAATCCTTCGACAATAACTTTCAGCTGATCGTTGCTGCCGGTGCGCAGGGTCGATTTCGCCGGGTCGGCCAGACGAATGGACAGTTTGATCGTCCCGTCGGCCTGGTCCGGTATGCCGTTGCCGTCCAGATCCAGCGGTATGCTGACTACGGTAACCGGATTGTAAACTGTCGTGTCCACCGGCCCGCTGTTGGGCAAATCGGTGAAGCCGCCGGCCGGACAGGCCAGCACGGCGCCCTTGCCGTTGAT
>DBRL01000019.1:0-4558 GCA_002305925.1 Candidatus Peregrinibacteria bacterium UBA1369 | reverse complement strand
GTCCCGCCGCCCGCCGCCTCCCTGCAGGCCAGCTTATAGGCGTTCTCCGCCCGCGTGCAGTCAACGTTTTCCACCTGTTCGGTCTGGGCGGGCGGCGGAATGTCCTTGTTGAATTTCATCGCCAGCGCATTGGCATCTCCCGCAGAATTTAGATAGAGTACTTCATAGCCTTCCTCGGCCTCCGAAAGGGGAGTGAACGGCGAAAACCCGCTGCCCCAGTAATGCGTCAGAGCGTATTGATGTTTACGGTCCAGGTCCATGCCTTTCCATTGCAGCGCGTCGTCCAGCTTGCGCGAAGCAACAATACTTACTTCATCATTGGCCGTATTGATCACGTCATTGCTCAGGAAATCCTGCAGCACGCCGGTCAGGTAGCCTTCGACGCTGGCCGGCCCGACATTGGCATAGAGCGGATTTACTTCCATGGCGGCAAGTTGCTGTTCCAATTCTTGCAGTTCCTTTTGCAAGTCGGCAAGACTGGCGGCCTGGAAAGCGTTTGGATAGACAATTTCCCGATAGTCACCGTTGGCATCGCGGAATGAGACATAACGTGGACTGTCGATTGGTATGCTTAACGTGTTGCGGGTTTCTTTTTTGACCTCAATGGTCTTGTTGGGATCGTTCGGATCCTTCATCGTTTTGGTGGCCACCTCATATTTGCCCAGGGTTTTCTTTTCTTGGGGTGTCAGAGTGCTGTCCTCGATCAGATTGCCTTTGGCGTCGCGTTTCAGCTCATAGGTCTGGGCCTGCACCGTATCGATGGTCGGTTCCTTGTGAAAAACCAGGGAGCTGATGGTCTTGCCCACCAGCGGATAGACGCGCACCTCCACGGTCTTGGTGCCGGGGATGACGTCGTTGGCAAAGAGCAGTGGTTTCTGATTGGCCTCGGTGGCCGCCTCGTTGTTGCGCGGGTTTTGCAGCAGCTGTTCGCCTACCTGCAGCCAGTTGGGCTGATTGTCGGAGGGATTGATCACAAAAAACTGTATTCCGGCTTCGGCAGGCTCATCCACTTGGCCGTTACCGTTGTCGTCGCGGCGGTTGCCGGCGGCAAATTTGAGCAGAACATCTTCCAGGCTGACTTTCAATGCCCCCAGAGTGGCGTCATTGGCCGCGCTGTCCACCAGATTCGGTGGTATTGGGGCAGTGTCTGTTGGTGAAATTTCAAAATCAGCGGGCGGATTGTTGACAAAGTCGAGCAGCGAAATGAACTTGGGCTGGCGATAGGCCGAGGCGGCGGAAGGTTTCTGCGGGTCTAGGGCCTTCTTTTCCACCTCGGTCACCTTGTTGAGCAGATTTTTTAGATAGATGTTGGCGTTGAGGGCAAAACTGTCATAGCCGTTTTTTTCCTTCAAATCGAAACAGGCCTGATGGCTGACCGCGCTCTTTGGGACATTGGTAACTTGCCTGCTGCCGCCCAGGCTGAAAATGTAGCGCGTGGCCAGCGTCGGAAAACAGCGCGAGGATTCATTGGCATTGGCCGAGAAGCAGCCGGCGAAGGCTTTATTCAGCAGGCGCTGCTTCTCCATCCATTTCACCATCGGCGAGTCGGGGTCATTGCCCCACCACCAGTAGGCGCCGTGATAGTCGTTGTCTTCGTCGCCCAGCCGGAAATATTCCGATTCATTGTTCCAGCTTTGCGGCATTTGAGGTGGCAATTCGGTATTCAGATTGGAGGCGGGATCAAAGACAGTATTGGCATAAACCATCTGGCTCTGTTCTCCGCTGCCCTCGGATCCGCGGTAGAGCGAACATTCCTCGATATTGGTGATGGCGTCGATCGATTTACCGTTAATGTAAATCGGCGTGGCTGCGGTCACGGGGCCTTTCAGGGTTTCCAGAAAAAGTTTCATGGCGTCCTCAACCGTGTTCGGCGCCAGGAGCAGCAGTTGCTTCAGTTGTTCCAGAAAAGCTTCCAGCGAGGCGTCAAAGACTGCGTTGCTATAACCGAAATTGATAAAATTAATGTCGTCAAAACGAATTTTCGCCCCGGGCGGGAAAACGCCGTTGTTATCGGGCAGTATCACATAGCCGCGCAGGGTGGCGCCTTTGACCAACTGTATGTCATACTGCAGTTTTTGTACGTATTGATCGATGCGTTTTTCGATGGCGTCATTAACCGCCTTGAGATAAATCCTGGTGAACTCGTCCTTGGCGGCGATCAGAAAGGGAAAGGTCACCAGGTCGGACAGATTACTGTCATTTGCTGATTTGTAACTCTTTTCATAGCGGCCTGTGCCATCGATCCAGGTGTTGATATCGGCGTAAAACTTATCAAAAAGCTGATTATACTTTTTGAAAAAATTCATGATGATGTCCTTCGAGCGGATATCGGGCAGCTGCTCAAAAGGATTGATGTTGGTTTTGCCTCCCGTGCCCAGGGCGTCGCCTGGGTCTTCGTCAAAGCGTCCGTCCTGGTCATTGTCATTGTCGGCGGTGCCGTCTTCATCCACCAGGCCATCCTCATCATCATCGTTGACATTGCCTTCATCGATCCATTCCTCCTCATCCGGCCAGGGCATGAAGCGGGGGAACGGAAAAGGGGGGCCAATCGGCGGTGAAAACATAATCAGCGGGAAATCCCAAAAACTTTCATGGTTGGTCGAAGATTTCATACTGGCGAAGGCCTCCTTGATGTTGGAACCGCCGGAAACCGCGTCGATCAGGCTGCCGAGACCACCGAGGCCCAGGCTCAGGGAGCCATATTCTTCTTCATAACCTTTCGGCCACCCGTCGCCGTCGCCGTCAATCGAGTCATTGTCCTCGTCCACGCCGCAAACGCCCGGGCAGCCGTCGCCGTTCATGTCCCCGGGCCCGTCCTCATCGGACTTCAGGTCTCCGTCGGCATCGTTGTCCTGGGAGGTGTCCTCGTCCACCCGTCCGTCTCGGTCATTGTCCACACCCAGGAAAGCGTCACCGTCATCTTCATCAATTCCCTCGTCCACGCGCAGGTCATCGGCGGCGTTGTTGTTGACATTGTCCATCACCTTGTAGAAGCTGCCGGGCTTGGTATTGTAATAATCATTGGTTTTGTAGGGCTGCCCCGCGGCCTGGCAGTTCTCCAGTTTGGTCGGGCCGGTCGGTGGAATCGGCGAACAAAAACCCCAGACGCCCTCCTCGTCATTGTCGATTTCCCCGTCTCCGTCGTCATCAATACCGTTGATCAGTCCATGCAGGGGACTGCCGGGTTCGCCATCTCCGTCGTCGTCATAGCCGTTGACCGGATCCTCATCGATTTTGCCGTCACCATCGTTGTCAAAGCCGTCTCCTTCCGGTTTGCCCAGAGGCGATTCGGCCTGCAGTTTCTGCGCCCAGGTTTTGTTGAAACGAAAATAGCTGATGTCTTCCCAGTATTTCAGATAGGAAAAATAGGAGGGCAGACCTTCCGCGCCCATCAGATCGAATTCCTTGTTCAGATCACTGTAAAAAAGTTTCTTTTCAAATTCGCTGTAGCCCGGCTCACCCACCTTGAAGAGATGGTTTTTGTCCAGGTACTCGGCCAGCAGCCTGTTGCCCTCTTCCCCGCCCACCGGCGGCCGTATCACTCCGTGCCAGATTTCCACGCCCGGCTTGTCCGTGTCCTCGCCGACCACGAAATCACCGCTGTCGGGATCGTAGACATAATAGGGATCGTCGAAATCGGTGTAGGGGAAAATGCTGACGAAGCGGTTGCCGTTTTTGTTGACCACCGGCAGCGGCACATCGCCGATCAGCACAATGCCGGCCAGCCTGTTGACCTCATTGGCCGTCCCGTCCCCCTCGCGGTAAAGCTTTTCCAGGGCGGCGGAGATTTCCTCGGTGGGCTGGCCGGCCTTCACTTTCAGTACCACCGTCTTCACATAGGGCGTGGGATCCTTGACCTGGTTGATGCCCTGCACGTCGCGGGCATAGCGGTCGATGCGTTCCATCAGCGTCTGCTCGTTCAGTTTGCGGTAGGCCTGGCTCTGCACATTGGGCACGGTCGGATTGTGCGCGGAGCGCAGTCCGTCATAGGACTGGTTGCTTTTGGTCAGGCTTTCCTCCACCAGAATTGCCACCAGATCGAAGCGCGGTTTGTTCTTCACCGCCGCCTGTGACTGCAGCGCCGAGCCCTTGCTGTCAAATTTTTCCAAAATAGCTCCACTCTGTCCGAACAGGCTGCTGATGGCCGAGCTGATCGCCCCGCCAAAGTCTGCGGCCTGCGCGGTGCGGATTTCCCAGAGGGCCATGGCGGTGGGACTTCCGACCTGAAAGGAGAAAATCAGCAGCAGCAGGGAAGCGGCCAGTCGCCGCCACTCCGCCACACACTTTCCGATGATTTTTTTTATTTTTGCCATTCGGCCCGGTTTTTGCTTTTTGTTTGCGCTTTTTACTTCTCTATATTATAGCGCAGGCCGCCTGGACAAAAAAAGCCTCGCCGCCTATACACCAAGCCAAAAACACCACTTTTGATTGACGAAAGAGTGATATGTTGACAAACAGTATCGCCCATCCGTATATACAGCTGGTTATCCGCTTCCTGGTCAGGGCCTCGGAGTCGCACAAAACAGCCTCAAAACTTGGCTAGCCGGAGGGGTAGCTG
>DBRL01000018.1:48789-55239 GCA_002305925.1 Candidatus Peregrinibacteria bacterium UBA1369 | reverse complement strand
CCGCGCTCCAGGGCCTGCAGATAGAGAAAAGGCTTCAGCGCCGAACCGGGCTGGCGCAGGGAAGTGATCAGATCGACCTGGCCGGCGATGGAATCGTCAAAATAATCGCGGCTGCCCAGCCAGACCAGCACCTGCCCGTCCGGCACGCTGACCGAGAGCAGGGCGGCATTGCCGACGTTTTTGTCGCGCAGCCGCTCCAGATTGCGCTCGATAATGCGCGTAGCCTGCTCCTGCAGCGGCAAATCCAGAGTGGTTTTGACAGTCAGCCCCTGATGGACAAAATCCGGCCCGTACTGCTCCTCCAATTGTCCCAGCACGTAATGAACAAAATGCGGGGCCTGGATGGAGGCGCGGCCGCTGGCGAAGCGCAGCGGCCGCGCCGCGGCTTCCTCCGCCTGTGCGGCGGTTATTTCTCCCAGTTCGACCAGCCGGCCGAGAATGTAGGACTGGCGCTTGCGCGCTTTGTCCGGGTAGAGCAACGGATTGTAGGCGGTGGGTGACTGGGGGAGGCCGGCCAGCAGGGTCAGCTCGGCCAGGTCAAGGTCGGAGAGGTTTTTGCCAAAGTAATTGAGGGCGGCCTCCCCCGCCCCATAAGACAGATTGCCAAAATAAACCGTATTGAGATACTGCTCCAGCACCTGATCCTTGCTGTAGGCGTGGCTGAGGCGGATGGCATAGGCGGTCTCCAGCAGTTTTTCCCCCAGGTTGCGCTGGCGGTTGGTGCCGAGCAGATTGCGCACCAGCTGCTGGGTGATGGTACTGGCTCCGCTGGTGACCTTTTGCTCCAGATAATTATAAAATAGCGCCCTGGCGATGGCCCCGGGATCCACCCCGACATGACTGTAAAAATTGCTATCTTCCCCCGCCAGCATGGCCCGCAGAAAACGCGGCGGCATCTCTTCCAGCCGCAGGTAGGTTTTGCGTCCCTGTCCCGGACTCAATACCTCATAGAGCAGACTGCCGTGGCGGTCGAGAATTTTCGTGGAAACGTGCCGCGGCCGCAGATCCAGTGAATCGGGCAGCGGCAGCAGCCAGGCCAGATAGAGATAACCGGCCAGCAGCAACAAAAAAAGCCCGCCCGGGATGATCAGCAGCCAATGCCAGAGCGGTCTTTTGTCTTTGTGCATTATTATTGAATTAGGGCGAAACTCACCGCGCCGTTACGGCACAGGCTTTCAATTTTGATCAGCCCCTCTTCCAGAACTGAAACCAGCGCTTCTTCTTGCCGGGCTCCTCGAGTAGTTTTACCTGGCTTTCCAGAGCGGTAAATCTCTCCTGGAACACTTTGACGAAGCGCATGAAGGTGTCTTTGTCCTTGCGATTGTCGTCAACCAGACGATCCAGCACTTTTTTCTGCTCGACCAGCTCCTCGCGCGAGGCATATTCGGTGACCAGGGAGGTTTGTTCGGCGCTGGAAAGATTGCTACCCTTGACCTTACCGTGCGGCCTTTCAATCTTGTAATATTCAAAAAGGGCGTTCTCGCCGATGAGGTAATTGAACCCCTGGGGCGTTTTCTGCTTTTTGGCTACAAGCTTCTTGGCCTTGAGGGCCCGGCGGATGGTCTGGATGGACTTGTTAGCCGCAGCTGCGGCCTCCTGAATAGTGTACAAGGTTTCGGCCATAGGGGTTTGACTAGTTAAAATTTGCAATGCTTTTTTGCGGTCTGCTTGCCGCCTGTTTATATTAAATGAACATTTTGGATAATCAAGAATTAACGCCAAACCCGCCTTGCCATTTATGAAAAATTTATTACTGTTGTGTTACTTTTGACCTAAACGGGAGCGTTGTACTCGATGGTATAGCCGGCGTTCTTTCCTCCGCTCCAATGTTTGGCCAGATAGTCATCGATTTCGCTTCCCGCTTCCATTATCTCAGTCTTGCCGTTGTCCAGCACGACCAGCTCATTTTTCTCATTGCGGTACCAGACCAGCACGTGACGCGTGGGGTGCTCCTCAAAGGCAATCACAGTCATGTACGGCTGCCAGCCATGCAAATAGGCCCAAAAATATTGAATAACAGCGTAGTCGTCACAGTCGGCCCAAGTTGAACTCAGTGTGGTCACCGGATCGCGATAGGCATCGGCCGAAGTCCTGTCGTTCTGGCGATAGCATAGAGAGCTATCCAAAAACCGCTCAAAGCTTTGCGGATCGGCAGGCAGAAGACGAAAAATTTCCAGCAGCTGGCTGATGTCTTTGATATTGTGCAGACTGAAAAAGCTTTCCAGTGGCTCGGGGGAGCGTCCATCATGTTCTTCACGGAAAAGATAGTTCTGCTCGTCAAGTTTTTCCTGGAAAGCGTTGATCAGCGCGGTACTTTTGGCCTGGCGGAGGAATTCCAGAAACGATCCTGTTTCAGTGATTTCGCGTTGAGGGGAATGATTTGCGGAAAAAACCTGCGGCGAGCGACTGGAATACTCGAGCTGGCCTCCGTCCGTCTCGCAAAAAAGTTTCTTGCTAAAAGGCCGCCCCTGATCGTCCCTGCCATAAATGCTGATGGTACGCAGGAATTCTGAATATTCCGGGCCGCTCATCCATTCAAAGCCGGTATTGTCATAAAAAAGGCCGAGCGAGGTCTCGCTCGAATAATCGTGCAGGATCAGCCGGCTGGCGCTCGAGGACAAAGTAAAGGCCCCCTGATCCGTAATACAATGATAGTTGTGGCGATAAGCACCACTTTCCATTCGCTCGATTGAACGGATGAAGGGGTATTTTTCCAGTAAGGCCTGGCGGACCTGCTCATCTACAATCTGGCAGATCAGAATGATTTGCCCCTCATTTTCCCCATCCTCCAGCCGAAAGAAATCGTTGATATCAATCCGGAAAGGCAGGTACTGATCCATGGTTTTCTGGAAAGCCAGACGGCAGTCTTCCGCCTTCATTCTGATTTTGTCTCGGGAATTGGCCATCCTCAAATCCCCCTGGTCAAACCTGTCGTACTGGTAATAGTCAAAATTGTTGGTGAATTTTTTGGTGTTGTCCTCGTAAGTCACGCAGGCCTCGTTCAATCCGGCCAGCGCCGCCAGCCCGCCGATGCCCAGGATCCCCTGCAGAATACGGCGCCGTTCCAGGTTGACCTGTTCAACCTGATCCGCCGGCTGCCGCCCCTGTTCGGACGGCTGCTCAGCACGTTGCGGGCGTCTGCCGTGTAATTCCGATTCTTTGCCCCGTCTGCCTGTGAAAAATTTGGACACCTTGGCAATATGTTACGTATTCCATCCTTGGATTATACCATATTTTTACTCACTGGTGATTGTCGATACTGAAAACAATCAGATTTCCGCTGTCGTCAAAAACAGACAGCGCGCGAAACTGAAGGTTGATTCTAAAATACCAGATTCCACTCCCTTTCGGCTGTCTTTGTTTGAAACGGACTTGCAGCAGACTGCCGGCGAGCAGGTATTTTTTCGCCTTTTTATATTGGGCAGTCAATTTGCGCTTATCAAGGTATTCAGCGACTTTTCTGGTTTCATAGACTTTTCCCGGTTTTTGCATTTTAGAGATCAACCAGTTGATGTTTTGGTATGCTGACCGCTTCGCGTGCTCTTCGCGCCAATTGCTGGCTGACCTCCTTTTCCGGCAGTTCAAGCAGGTCCGTTGGCTGAAAAAGCTGCTCATATCTTTCAATACTGATCAGTACCGCGACCGGCTGATTATTTACAAATATATATTTTGGTCTATCTTCAAGCTCATCCAGGCATTCCTTAGTCTTTGTTCGTAATTCAGTGACTGAAACGCATTGTTCTTTTAACATGATTTTTATATACATATTTATGCATAAATATTACTATATTTTTATTAACACTGCAAACTTATGACACGATAAAAATACATTCAGCATATGAACGGAAAGTTAAAATAATTGATGGAATTTTTCTGGTGGGTCATGCCGGTCTCGAACCGGCGACCTTCTCCTTAAAAGGGAGCCGCTCTACCAACTGAGCTAATGACCCGTATTGACTTGTTGTTCTACCGCTCCATCTGCGAACGCGGGGCAATTTTAGGCGATAAATTTCCGTAAAGCAAGAAATTTTTATTCAGACTTGTTGCGCTGGAAGATGCTGATCAAAACGAAAGCCAGGCCAGGCAGGGCAAACCAGGCGTCGTGCCAGTCCAATAGGCCGCGCACGAAACGGGACTGGTCATAAACCAGCCGGAAGGACTCTCCCACCTCGGCCGTTCCGCTGATCAGGCTGCCGCCATTGGCAAAAACAATGATGGTACTCAGTATCAGTCCGCCACTGAGCAATGAAAGCGCGGTCAAGGTCACCAGATTGACAAAAGCGTTGCTCTCCACCGGATCGTCCACCTCATAATCGCCGTAGATGGCTAAAAGAACAATAATGGCAATAAAAATCAGCACCTTGAGAATCGAGGAAAACTGCTCCGCGCCGCCGGTGAAACCGAGAAAATTGACCAGTTTGCTGAAAAAACTGGTCTGGGTGACAAAATGATTAAAGAGATTGCCGATGCCGTCGGCCGTAATGGTGGCCACATAGGTGGCGATGATGATTTTGAGCGTTTCTTTGCGGCCAATGATAAAGCTGTAAGCCGTCACTATGGCAAAGAAAACGATGATAAAGAGATCCCAGGAGAGTTGCAGGTCCATGTGCGTTGTTTTTGTTTTTCCGGGAGTATTATAGGGCGAGCGGAGTGGATTGGCAAAGGGAAGTTCTGCCCCCTCTGTCAGACGGCCAGCCATGCCCGCCGCCTCCGGCGGCGGGCATGGCGAAAGGGCGGGCGCGCCGCAGGCGCGCCCGCCCAACTCTTTCTGTTCTGTCGAGACCGGTCAGGTCTGGGGAAAAGGAGTAGAGGTTCCGTCCCGCCCGTTCAATCTGATGAAACGGTTAATTGCCGCTTCCACCCTGGCCGGATCAAGCGAACTGCCACTGAGACGCGGCGAACCGCCAATAGTATCCGATCCACCCCAGCGGTCGACACAGTTGTCGAGGTGCTCGACGCGGTTGAGGTGGTTGAGCAGCCCGTGGATGTCAAACGGTATCCATTCGCTGATGCGCCCGATGGTGTAGGCAAACCTGCCGTCCGGCCGCTGCTGCACGGTGACGAAGGCCTCGATGCCGTCGTCAATCGCTCCGCGGCGTCCGTATTCTCCATCCTCGACGATCATGCTCCAGCCCTCTCCGCCACCGATGCGGCGATAGCGCAACATGCCGGAATTGATGTCGAGCGTTTTGCCGCGGCCGTGGACATTTTCCGCGATTCTTTCACCCACCTCGTCGATGATGGCGCCAAAGGCATCGGGATCCTTGGCAAAGATTTCCCCGCTCATGCGGAAGTGCCGGTAGGGTTCAAAGATCCAGGCCAGCTCCGACCAGATGGTGGCAGTGGTGGTGAGACGATAGGTACCGCCAGTAGCGTCAATTTTCCCTTCCGTCTCAACCAGCCGCCGCAGTCGTCCATTGGACTCCCTGCCAACGGCCTTACGGTTCCGGAGCAGGTAAACCGAAAAGCAGACATCTTCGTCACAATCGTTGGCATAGATGTTCAGCTCAACCGATCTGCCATTGTTGAAGGCACTGAAAAAGCCCTGGACAATAGCCACGTAGACCTGTTCGCAAGTGGCCCGCACGGCCAGCCGGCTGAAGCAGTCATGATGATTGAAGTTGGCGTGCCGCGTACCCGGATCGTACCAGGACCCGCCGGCGACAATTCCGTCCAGCGCAATGCTGAAGCGCGGTGTCTCACTGATAAACTGCTGCGGCGTCCACACTGGGACGTCCGGCCTGACGATCAACTTGATAGGCATGGTCGTCCCTTTCTCCCCTGATGGGGTGCCTGATGTTCTGGTTCGGGGTTTTGTTTTGACCGATCCGTATTTTCAAACAGCAAGGTGTGTTCTGCCGGCAAAATGCGCCGTGACTGGCGACTTGCTGGCAAGATGCACCCTACTGGCTCTGCGGCAGCGATGGCCGGGCAGCATCAAAATGGTAGTCCTAAGGGGAATCGAACCCCTGTTTCCACCGTGAGAGGGTGGCGTCCTGAACCGCTAGACGATAGGACCACTATGGTGCAACCTAGAGGATTCGAACCTCTGACCTTCTCGACGTCAACGAGACGCTCTACCAACTGAGCTAAGGTTGCACTATTGCAGACGGCCTTCGATCATTTCCATCAATTTGTTCTGCCCGCTGATATTGCTATAGAAATCATTTTATTTCAAGAAAATTTTTGCATTCGGGCCGGTCATGGATCAGCGTCCTGTTTTTGGCCCGGTGGGACCGCACATTGTCTTGAGCTGAAATTAGCAATCTGATAAAGTAAGTGCCAGAGGCGCCCACGACCACAGATGCGTACTGACGCGCTCAATAACTTTTTTTATATGGCCAGGGACTATTATGAAATATTGGGAGTAAAGAAAGATGCCAGTGAAACGGACGTCAAAAAAGCCTATCGGCGGTTGGCCATGGAATGGCATCCGGACAAACACAAGGG
>DBRL01000018.1:0-48662 GCA_002305925.1 Candidatus Peregrinibacteria bacterium UBA1369 | reverse complement strand
CGCAGCAACGGCCCCCGCCGCGGGCGCAATCTGGAATTTAATCTGCGCGTCAGCTTTGAGGAGGCCGCGTTCGGCTGCGAAAAAGAACTGATCATCACCCGCCCCGGACAGGGCGGCGAAAAAAAATCCGAAAGCATTAAAGTCAAAATCCCGGCCGGCGTGGACAACGATTCGGTGGTGCGGCTGTCCGGACGCGGTGAACCGGGCGTAAACGGCGGCCCGACCGGTGACCTCTATGTACATATACGCGTGGCCCCGCACAAGGAATGGGTTAGAAACGGCTACGACATACACGCACCTGCTGCCATCAGCCTGCTGATGGCCGTTCTGGGCGGAGAAATAAAAGTCAAAACATTGCAGGGGGAGGTCACCCTGAAAATTCCCGCCGGCACCCAGCCGGGCAAGGTTTTCAAATTGAAGGGGTATGGCGTGGCCAAGCTGCACAGCGGCGAAAAGGGAGACCATTACGTCAAAATCAACGTAGAAATTCCCACCAAGCTTTCGCGCAAGGAGAAACAGCTCTACCAGAGCCTGGCCGAGGAGAGTGGGCTGGACCTCAATAAAAATAAGGGCTTCTGGAAATAAAGGAACTTTTTTGTAATGCTTTGCCAACGGCGACAGTTTTCAAATCAGCCGGCGCATTGATGATGAACTTGTCTTGGCACCGCAAATGGCATATAAATTGAGGGAACTTGTGACTTCGGCCTTGGAAAAACTGGATCCCAAAATTGTTGAATCGGCAAAGACCGACAGTCAGGCTTTCGCCACCCTCTACGATTTCTACTTTCCCAAAGTCTATGCCTTTGTGATGTCCCGGGTCGGTTCACGGGAAGCGGCGGAGGACATTGTCAGCGACATCTTTCTGCGCGTGCTGGAAAACATCCGCAGCTATGAGGAGCGCGGCCATGGTTTCACCGCCTGGCTCTTTACGGTGGCCCGCAACGTGATTTTTGACTTTTACGGTTCGGGACGGAAGCGCGAGCTGCTGCCGCTGGACGAGGGCGCGCAAATCAGGGACGAAGGCGAACTGGCCCAGCCGGGCAAACTGGCCGAGCAGAGCGAACTGAAAGAAAAAGTAAAAACTGTGATGGACGGACTGCCCGAGCGGGAACTGTGCATACTGCAGATGAAGTTTTTTGCCGGCCTGCAGAACCGCGAAATTGCCCTGGCGATGAACCTGACCGAAAGCAATGTTGGAATCATTCTTTACCGCGTCCTGCGCAAAATCAAACCTGATCTAAATAACCTTTTCTAGCCCATGATCTGGCCCCACAAAAAAAGCAGGGAACTGGAGAAAATGCTTGACCGCAAGCCGGTGGACAAACGCGTCGCCGACGTGGTTTCGGGCATCATGGACAACAAGCCCTCCGAGGCCGACCCGCGCTTCGCCCAAGATTTAAAAAATAAATTATTAGCAAAACATCAAGCCATGACAAAAGACAAAACGGAGAAAAAGGAGCAGAAAAATTCCTTCTGGGCCGACCTGCGCGTGCGCGGCTGGGCGACAGCCCTCGGCGCACTGGTGATACTGGTGCTGGCAGGAGTCCTGGCCTATCCGCTCATACCCGCCCCAACCGTGCGTGGCTATGTGCTGAAAGGCGCGTCGCGCAATATTTCGGTCAACGCACCGCTGAAAATAACCTTTGACCAGCTGATGGATAACGCCTCGGTGGAAAAGGCTTTCCGTGTCAAGCCCGAGACGGCCGGCAAACTGGAATGGCAGGGTAATTCAATGTACTTCCGACCGGATCAGCCTCTGAAAATCGGTGAAACCTATCAGGTGACCATCGGCACCGAGGCCACCAGTCTCCTGCGCAAACCGCTGCCAACAGAATACAGCGAATATTATAAAGTAGTAGCCGCCCCCAGGGTGGTACTGCTCACCCCCAACGACGGCAGCACGGAGATCCCCGCCGACGCCCAGATCAACATTATGTTTGACCGTCCCATGACCGGCCTGACCACCCTGGAGGGCGGCCGCGAACGCTTCCCCGAGATCAGGATTGAGCCTGCCGTGCGGGGGCAGTTTAAATGGTTGGGGACTTCCACCCTGCAGTTCCGTCCCGAAAAACTGGCCGCGGCCACCACTTACACCGTGACGGTGCCCAAGGGAACTTCCGTTCTCGACGGCGGCTATACCGAGGAGGAATTTGTTTCGACCTTTGAAACGGCACGCCCCGTTGTCCTCGACATGCTGGCCAGCGACACCCAAAGCAATTACCGGATTTCCCCGGGGAGCAATTTTGTTATTTCTTTCAATCAAAAAATCGATTTGGTCAGCGCCGGTGACAATATCAAGCTGCATCGCGTCGATGACAACAAAAATGCAGTAGAAGAAGTGACAGTGCGATATTTCACACTGCAGGACTGGAAAGCCCAGCAGCAGCGTTCCATGGATCTTCTGGAAATGAATACCTATGAAGAAATCCCTCTTGAAGAAGACTCGGCGGACAGCAAGGCTGAAATGGAGAGAACCGATGCCCAGCCCGAGCCGCCAACGACCGAAGAACTGGCAAAAATGCTGGTGGTAACCCCAAAGCAGGCCATGAAGGCAGGCAGCAATTATTTCCTGGAGGTCCGAAATGGACTAAAATCTGCCGAAGGACCGCTTACAACCCTGGAGGACCGCAATTTCGACTTCCGCGTGATGGACCAATTCAAACTGCTTACCGCGGTCAATGACGGAGAGAATAGCGAGGATTTGGCACGGGTTCTCTTCACCTACAGCAATCCGGTTGACCTGCGCTCCCTCCGCGGCAAGATCAGTATTACGCCGGAACGGCGTGACGAAGATGGGCAGGCGGGGAAACCACTGGTTTACAGCTACGGCGAAGGTGAAGTGGAAATTGATTATGATTTCCTTCCTTCTACGGATTACACGGTGACCATCGCACCGGGAGTGAAAGACATACTGGGCAATGTCCTCGACCAGCCCGGTGAATTAAAATTCACCAGCAAGGCTTACAAGCCATCACTAACTGTGGAAACAGGCACAGATTTGAGCGTATTGGACAGTAATAAAGAAAGCCTCTTTTATCTAAAGTCGGTCAATGCCGACTATGCCGATGTGCGGCTGAAAAAACTGACCCCTGAACAGTTTGCCGAACTCTATTTTGACGGTTATATCGACTACCGCTCCATAGAAATGGGCAGATTCGGCGGCCCCGACCATGAAGCACGTCTACCGATTGAACTGGGTTTCAACAATCGCGGCCACAGCCCACTCAATCTCGACAAGCTGAGCGGCAATAAACTGGGCAGCGGCTTCTACTATATGGAAATCAGCAATCCGAACGTAACCAGCACGGTCTGTCTCTACGAATGGGAAACCGACAAGCCCGGCTGCCATGAAGAAATGCAGGTGCTGAAAAATCTATTTATCGTCTCCGGCACTTCCCTGGCCCTGAAATCAAGTCTCAACGAGCTGGTGGTCTGGGCTACCGACCTGCACGATGGCCGACCTTTGTCGGGCCAAAAAATCCGCGTACTGGACCGTGGCCGCAAACAGGTCGCCGAAAGTGAAACCGACCTGAATGGGGTTGCCACACTCAAACTGCCTCCCGCCAAAGAGGATTACTGGACGGATTATCTGGTCTTTGGCGAACGGGAAAATGACGTGGCCTTTGTCCATTCCAGCTGGAGCGAGGGCATCGCTCCCTGGAATTTCAATATCAGCAATGATCAGCTTGCGCCAGAATACTATACTTACTTCTATACTGACCGCCCGATTTACCGGCCGGCCCAGGAGGTCTATTTCAAAGGCATTGTTCGCCAGGAAAAGGATTACCGTTTCCGACTGCCGGACGTGAAAAAGGTGCGCGTGACGGTTGACGACCCCAACGGCAATGAGATCTATAATCAGGAACTGGCCCTCAGCGCCAACGGTACTTTCGCAGACAAATTTATGCTCGGCGCCGACATCGCCACCGGTGATTTCTACCTGCGCGCCGAGCTTTTGGACGTGCCCGGCCCCGAATGGCTGCGCTGGGCCAACGCTTCATTTAAGGTCTATGAATACCGCAAGCCGGAATACAAGCTGGATCTGACCTCCGATCGCGAAGATTATGTCAACGGACAGACAGCCAAGATTGACGTGCAGGCGGCCTATTTCTTTGGCGCGCCGCTGAAAGATGCTGAAATCAAATGGACGCTAAAGGCCCAGGACTACTATTTCTTCCTGCCCGAGGAGGTGGCGGCCAAGCTGGCCGGAAGCTGGTTCAGCTTTGCCGATGAAGGATATTTCTGCTACTGGGGCTGTATGGGCGGGAGCGAGGTGGTCAGCCAGGGCTCGGCCAAGGCCGATTCCTCGGGCAAGGCCGCCCTGCAACTGCCGCTGAATATCTCTGACAAGAAAATGAGCCAGATCTACACCCTGGAGGTTTCCGTCACCGATGCCAATCATCAGAGCGTCTCCAACCGTCTGAGCTTCCCGGTACATCAGGGGGATTTTTACCTGGGTATCAGAAGTTTCGACTATATCGTCGGTACGGACAAACCGGCCAAATTTGAAATTCTGGCCGTGGACCGTGCAGGCAAACCTCTGTCCGGCAAACAGGCCGAAGTCACCCTCTACGAGCGCAGCTGGAATACCGTCAAACGCAAGAATGTCGATGGCGGTTATTATTTTGAGAACAGCTACGACGATAAGGAAATAGAAAAAAAGACGGTCAGCAGCGATGACGACGGCCT
This sequence comes from Candidatus Peregrinibacteria bacterium UBA1369, assembly GCA_002305925.1. GTDB lineage: Bacteria > Patescibacteriota > Gracilibacteria > UBA1369 > UBA1369 > UBA1369. The sequence continues at coordinate 43,973 of DBRL01000018.1, read as the reverse complement.
GGCCTCGGTGGAATTTGCCATCACCAAGGGCGGTGTCTACAAAGTACAGGCTGCCGGCAAAGACGGCGCCGGCAACCTGGTGAAGAGTTCCACTACGGTATATGTGAGCTCCGGAGATTTCATCAACTGGGGATCGGAAAATAATGACAAGATTGAGCTGGTCACCGATAAAATGGAATACCGCGTCGGCGACACGGCAAAAATCCTGGTCAAATCCCCTTACAAGGACGTTTACGCCCTGGTCACCCAGGAGCGTGACAAAGTGCTGGATTACAAGGTGGTCAAACTGCAATCCAATTCCGATACCATCGAAATACCCATCACCGAGAAATTTTTGCCCAATGCCTTTGTCTCGGTGGTGCTGGTGAAGGGGTCTTCCTATGACGCCGGGCTGATCGAACCCGCCGAGGGAGCTCCGGACGAAAGGACGGTAGCCGCCTTCAAGGTCGGCTATACCACCCTGCAGGTCAATACGGAGAGCAAAAAACTGCAGATTGAAATATCGGCCGACAAGGAGCGCTATGCCCCGGGCGAAAAAGTGAAACTGAACTTCCTGACCAAAGATCACAGCGGCAAGACCCTGCCGGCTGAGCTGTCCGTGGCCGTGGTCGATGAAAGCGTACTCAGCCTGACCGAAAGCGTCACGGCCGACCTGCTCAACGTCTTCTATCGAAAACGTGTGCTGGGAGTCAATTTGGCCCACACCCTGACCAAGGCGCTATCGCGGATCAATGTCCAGGTGGAAGCCGGTATGAAGGGCGGAGGCGGAGGAGAGTTGGCCAAACGTGGCATTTTCAAGGATACGGCCATTTTCCAGTCCACTCTGCTGACCGGCGCTTCCGGAGAAGGCACGCTGGAATTCCAGCTTCCCGATAATCTGACCACCTGGCAGGTGCTGGCCATCGGCATCAGTGACGACAGCCGCGAGGCCAAAACCCTGGTCGGCAGCAACAAATATTCATTCCTGGCCACCAAGGACATTCTGGTGCGCCCGGTGCTGCCACGTTTCCTGACCCGCGGTGACCGGATGAAGATCTCCGCCCTGGTACACAACTACACCGATGAGGCCCAGAACATGCGCGTCACTCTGGAGGCGGCGGGCGTGGAAATCGGGGACGGGGGCGCCGAGAAGACCGTGCGCGTGGAGCCTAAGGGTTCGCGGCAGGTTGACTGGCTGATTGCGGTTGGCCAGGCCGGAGAAGCAACGCTGGCTTTCACGGCGGTGGCCAATGGAGGCGAGCGCGGCGACAGTATTGAAATGAAATTGCCCGTCAAAGAGGCCTCGATGCCTGAAATTGTGGCCATGGGGAAAGTTCTTAGCGATAATGATCGTCAGATCGAACAGGTCTGGCTGCCCCAGGGGCTGAATACCGAAAACGGATCGCTGAAGATCTCCTCTGCCGCAACCCTGGCCGGGGCGATCACCGAGGGTCTGGATTATCTGGTGCGATTCCCCTACGGCTGTTCGGAACAGATCGCTTCCGCCATTCTCCCCAATGTCGCAGTGAAACGGCTGCTCAACACCGGAAAAATCACTCTGGAAAATATTGATGAAAAATCCCTCGACGAATATGTCAGCACCGGGTTGCAACAGCTTTACAAAAATCAGCAGGGCAACGGCGGCTTCGGTCTCTGGCTCAATTCCACCAGCAACGCCTATCTGACCGCCCATGTGACCATGGCCATGTTTGAGGCCCGCAAGGCCGGTTATACGGTGGATCAATCCGCCCTGGATTCGGCCAGGAAATATCTGACCAGTTTTCTTACTCAAAAGGAGAACCCTGCCTTCAGCCTGCAATATCGATTGAACACCAGAGCTTTTGTCCTCTATGTGTTGGCCGAACTGGGCGAGCACGACGCCGGCCTGCTCAACAATCTCTATGAACAGCGCGATCAGTTGAGCCTGCTCTCCCGGGCCTATCTGCTGATGGCCTACGGTCTGCTGCCCGCTGAAGATGACACCGGCTCGGCCGGAAAGTTGACCGCACTGCGCGAGGAGCTTGAGAACTCCGCCCTACAGACGCCCAGGGGCGTGGCCTTCCAGGAAAGAAATCTGGAGTTTGCCCTCTTTGACACCAACACCCGCAGCACCGCCGTTATTCTAAAGGCCCTCAATCGCGTGGACAGCGATAATCCCCTGCTGCCAAAGATCATCCAGTCGTTGCTGCGCGAGCGCCGTGGCGGACATTTCTCCACCACCCAGGAAACCGCAGTCAGTCTCCTGGCGATGATTGAATATCTGGAAAGCTCAAAGGAACTGTCCCCCGCCTTCCAGGCAACCGTCGAACTCAACGGCAAAAACGTTCTGGACACCTCCTATACCAGCGAGAATCTCTTCGACGTGAAGGAGGTCGAAATTCCCCTTTCCGATCTGCTGCCCAACAACCTCGACAATGAATTGGCCGCCCAGAGAACGGGCGAAGGCAGAATGTATTATGATATGAATCTGAAATACTATCTGCCGCTCGATCAGCTGAAGGCCGAAAGCGAAGGTCTGGAAGTGCTGCAGGAATACTACGCCATTGACGACCAAAAGCTGGAAAGTCCCCTGGAGTCGATACAGGTGGGCCAGAACATTCATGGCCGGTTGACCGTGATAGTTCCCGAAGACAGGCATTATGTGATGATTGAAGACTTCTTGCCCGCCGGTCTGGAAGGAATTGATTTCAACCTGAAAACCTCCGAACAGTTTCTGGTGGAAGAAGACAGTTGTGATTATTACTGCCCGGGAAGCTGGTACTTCAATCATTCCGAAGTGCGCGATGACCGGATGATGTATTTCGCCGACTATCTGCCGCGCGGCGTCTATGAACTGGATTATTACCTGCGCGCCACGTCCGTTGGTGAATTCGCCGATTTGCCAGCCCTGGCACAGGAAACCTATTTCCCCGAGGTGTTCGGCCGCAGCGCCGGCAAATTCTTCCGGGTAACCGAATAACCGTCATTATCCTCCCAATAATCAATGAATGCAGAAGAACAAAACCGGGCGCTCCGCAAGGAAATACTGCGTAAACTGATCCACCTGCTGGAGCTGCCCGTTTTGCTCGGCTATACCGTGCTGGCCGCCCTCTACGGCCCCAAAGTCGGCATTCTGGCACTGACCGCCCTATTGATCATTCTGCTGGAAATTGAATATATCCGCCTGGAATACAAACTGCGCCTGCCGGCGGTAATCGACATTCTGCGCCGCAAGGAAAAAGACCATCTGGCCGGCAGCATCTTTTTTGTCTCTTCAACGATAATCTGTTTTGCCGCCTTTGACTATCCGGTGGCCCTGCTGGCCCTGCTGATGACGGTTTTCGGCGATCTGGCCGCCGCCCTGGTAGGTATCAAATTCGGGCGGACCCGAATCTTTCGCAAAAAAACCCTGGAAGGTTTTGCGGCCGGGCTGCTGATCAATATCGCGGTCGGATATATTGTTATGCCCGGAGAGTGGCGCCTCTTCCTGCCGATGGCCCTGACCGCCAGTCTGGTGGAGCTGTGGACCGGCAAACTGGACGACAATCTGACAGTCCCGCTGGCGGCTGGTTTCAGCGGACAGATTCTGCTGTTTGTCTGGCAAAGCGGACTACCTTCTTTTCCCGGGCCACTGCTGGAAATGCTGATCAGCCTGCTTCCATTTTAGAGAATTCCTCCAGAACGATGCGGGCAGACTCGTCCCAGGAGTACTTGCGGGCATGATGGAAACCCCGCTCCAGCAGCATATTGCGAAGCTGCGGATTTTCGATCAGACTAATGATAGCGTCGGCAATTTTGTGAGAATTGGTCGGTTCAATCAGCAGCCCCGCCTCACCAACGACTTCGGGCAGCGATGAGGTATTGGAAGCAACCACCGGGCAGCCGGAGGCCATGGCTTCCAGCGGCGGGATGCCGAACCCTTCATAAAGGGAGGGAAAGACAAATACTTCGGCGAGATTGTAGGTATGATGCAGGTCCTCGTCTTTCATGTAGCCGGTAAAAATGACGTCTTCGGTCAGTTCGAACTGCTTAACGGCCTTCTGTAATTCGCGATATTTCCAGCCCTGTTTCCCGACAATAACCAGCTTATAATCGGGAAATTTCCTCTTCACAGTGACAAAAGCCTTGATCAGGGCGGGAAAGTTTTTGCGCGGCTCCAGGGTGCCCACCCCGAGGATGAATTTGTCCGGCAGGGAGTATTTTTTGCGCACTTTGGCCGATACTTTCGGGTCAATTTCCCGGTTGTAAATGTCGTGGGGAGCGCAGGGGACCTCTACCGTCAGCGATTTGGGATATTTGAACAGCCGCAGCAGGTCATTCTGGGTGTTTTCGGAGACAACAAAGACTTTGCCGGCTTTGCGCAACGCCCTGCGCAGAGTCATCCTTTCGATCAAGACCGCTTTTTTAGCGTGATGCTTGGGAAACATGAAAGCCACCAGATCGTGCACCACCACAAAAACCTTTAGCCATTTGGGGGCAAAGGCCGGGACAATGAAGCTGGTGGGAGCCAGATAGAGATCGGGGCGCCTGACTTTCAGGTCTTTCAGAACCTGATAGTGCCAGGCAAAACCCTGCTGAAGAATTGATTTCACTTCCACATTTTCATATTGCTCAAATGGCACCTTCGCCTTGTCGGTGTAGAGTAGATAATGGTTGTGACGGTCCTGCGCCAGCAGATGATTTACCAGACCGAACGCAAAAAAGCCCTTGCCCGTTTTCTCGCCGTCGGCTTCGCGCACATCGATGGCAATTTTCATATTGTTCAAATAAGATTATTCTTGTACATTTTCCGATGAGCGAATAGTAATGCACCAGCTCTATTTTGTCACGGTGGAATATTATGTTTAAAAATATTTGGCGGAAGCTGTCCAGTGGGCAAAAAATAACCATGATGGGTTCACTGCTACTGATTTTAAGTCTATTTCTGAACTGGTTTAGTGACAAGGATGTTTTCCGCAGCGGAGACACTTATACGGCCCTGGGAGGTCCACTTTATCTCCCCGGGTTGACCATTTTGCTGGCGGCAGTTTTTGCGCTGGGACTGGTGGTGCTGGCGGCCCTGCGCAACAAGCGGATCATGGCGCTGGGAACGGCTACCCAGGGAAAAATGCAAATGCTGGCAGGGTTTTTCTCGATGTATCTGTTGATTGTAATAAATTCCGTGTATTTTCACCCACGCTTCGGCCTAAACATATTGGAGAAAAAAACTGAAATCGGTGTAACTCTTGCCCTGGCGGCCACTGTGCTGATCTGTGTGGGCGGCTATCTGTCCTACCGCAGGAAATTTGAAGAGGAGGCGCCGGCGGTGCCGGCTCTTGCCAATGCGGAGAGCGTTTTGAGCGGGGCGCGTGTGCGGGCTGAAGCTGGCGTTAACGCGCCGGTGCCGACCAGGACTGCTCAGGTGGGCTCTATAGCAAATCCGGTGCCTCCACGCCAACATGTCCCACTGGAAAGTGTTCCAGTTCAAACCTCCACCGCCGTCACCGGACAGACCATTCCGGCAGCCGAGCAAGCTGGGACTCCCGTTGTGCCTGTTGCGCCAGTTGGGGGATATTTTTCCGAACGTGATGCCCGCGGCAAAACTGAATATGAAAGGAACAAACTCTATGAAAATCTGAAAAGAACCATGGTCAGGGATACGCTCAGCCCCGAGCAGCGCCGGAAATTGAGGGAGAAGGAGGCCAAGGAGAACGCTTTTTCAGCTAATTTTGGCAAAAGCGGCACAGTGCCGAGCCTAAAAGGCACGGTATCAACCGCCGCAAAATCTGGCTCCCGGGCCGGCCTGGCCAACGCAGCTGCAGATACGGCTTCAACTGAAAAAAAACCACAAATGTACAGGATGGATTTATAATTGAACTATGAACAGACCTCATGACAGACGCAGGAGGAATCGCGGTGGGCGCCGGGGAACCGGCCGCTACGGCGGGGAAGGAGGGCGCTCGCGCGTCGCCAACAGCCAGATTGTGGACAATACACCGGTGCCGGAAGGTCTGGTTTTTTATTGCAAAACCTGCGAACGCATACTTGATTTTCATCCGCAGACCTTTAATTTCAAATATCCGATAGAGGGCTGTCCCCGTGCCGCCGCCGCAACCGCAGCAGAGACGGCGGGGCCCCTAGTGCCGGAGGGGGGCGCTGCGGTAAAAGAATCGGAAGCACGTGGTCCACGCGGCGGCGGCCGCCCCCGCAAAGACAAACCGGAACGTCAGTGTGAGATTGTCTACGGCACCGAGCGCAGCATCAAACATTATTTCAAGATTCCCGACAGCAGTCTGGACGCCAAACGCCGCGAGGAAGAGGAGCGGGCCGCAAGGGCGGACAAGCTTTAAGCTCTTTTTGCAGCTGGAGAAAGCATTCCTCCCCCGGACGATCACGGTCCTGGGCGAAAAGGACATGAAAGGGATAGGCAAAGCTGACCCGCAGATCACCATCTTTGGCGATGATTTCATCGGGACTGACCGGCTGAAAATCCCGGTAGGCACGGGTAAGCCGGAATTCTTTGGCCCGATTTTTGTAGATACCCGTGACCGTATAGAGCTCCAGTTTCCGCCGGGGAAGCATGTTGTCGGCCTGAATAAACTGAAGGCTGCTGATCCTCGTGGGCAGGCGTTCGATCATATCCAGCTCATCCAGCAGGTTCCAGACGCACAATTCGGCCAGATCAGCCGCGTCCGCGTCCCCCAGAAAGCCACATTCGACGCAGATCCCCAGTTTGCCGCGGCTGTTCATGTAGCCGTCCGTGCTGCCCGGCTCAAAGGGATCGATGTTGGTGACAACTTTGCGTACTGGCAGGCGGGTGAGCAGAGGAAAGGCTGGCTTTTCAGTGATGGCAAAGACCGGACTGCCGGGAGTACTGCTGGCGTGCAAGTCGAGACAGAGGTCGGAGTTGTCGAGGTATTGGCGGATCAGGCAGGCACGTTCGTATTCGTAGCTCCGACGTTGGGAGCGGGTGAGATCGTCGCGCAGGAGGCGGTTGAGATTCTGTTCCGTCTGGCGACGGCCGAGCAGAATGGCCCTGGGGTTGCCATAGAGCATGGTCAGTCGGCCGCGGCGCAGCTGCGGCGGCCGGCGCATCATGCGGCGCAGAGCCAGTATACCCGGTAATTCGTTACCGTGAATTCCGGCCAGAACGGTGAGGCTGGGGCCCGGACGGGCCCCAGCCAATTCGACAATTCCTTGATATGGTCGTGACATGGTTGGATTGGGTTAGGTGGGTGAGGTCTGTGGAGGCGGCCATGATCAGCGGCAGCCCGGGAAATCGTCTTCACCGATTATGTATGGCCGGGCCATGATGACGCGGCCGCTGCCGTCGGTGTAATTCCAGACGGTATCGATGCGGTTTTGCCGGTTGATGTAATAGGCCGGTGAGCTGGGCGTGGTGCGGGCAATGATGTTCTCAGCCGTGGCACTGCGCATACCATAAGTGAAGAGCTCCTTGCCGTAGCCCCTGCCGCGCAGTTCCGGCTTGATACCAAATTCGGCCAGATAGAGCCATGAACGACGTCGGTCAGCTCTGGCGAGACGTTCCTCCATCGCCGCCAATTCCTGCGGTGCAAGAGCCAGTTTCTGCCGGTTGATTTCCTCCAGTGTGCCCCGCCAGCCGTACCAGAAACCGGAAAGGTCGCCCTCATTGAGGAGAGTGGCGATGCGGAAGCCCGTCCGCCCGCTGATTTCGATTATTTCCTGGCCAAGCCGATCGGGGGGATAATACTCCCGCAGCGGGGCGCCGCATTTTTTGCAGAGATCATCCTGGCAGGCCTCGGCACCGCCATAATTGCGGCCGCACCGCTCGTTGCTGCAGACCCAGGCCTCGTTCCAGGGTGGTGTGGAAAAGACTTCGCGATAGAGTTTGACCAGTGGTTTGACGCTTTCGGTGTCGACCGGTTGGTATGATAAGTTGAATTTTTGATTAGTCATGATTAATGGTTGGATAAATAAATTAAATTAACGCAAAAAAAGACCACTTCCCTGAAGTGGCCATCGTTTGCGCGTGTACTAACGTGAGTTAAGCACGGGAACTAAAAATGCGGGCCACTTCGATGGTAGTGGTGCAGATGATGGTTGCGGGATGTGAGCGGGAATAAATTCATAGTGCCTTTTTACGCTTTATTTATATCAGGGTTTTCAAACAAGTCAAGCGGTAGTCAGACTGGTTTTAGCCGATTTTCCGCAACGGGGCGATGGAAAGAGCCAGCTTTTTGGTGCCGTAACGCAGAGCGTCAAAGGCAATGGTGGCCACGCCTCCTTTGATGGAGACAACCCGCCCCTCACCAAAGGTGTCGTGCTGGACGCGATCGCCCTCGGCCAGCTGTTGCTCATCACTGAAAACCGCCTCCTCGCGCACCAGGCGGGGTCCGTCCTGCTGGGCGATGGCATCCATTCCGGCGTTTTCCACCGGCAGGGGTCTGGCCCTTCTGGCCCAGCCGCTATCGGAATACCAAGAGTTGACCTCCGGGACCGCTTCCATTTCCAGCAGATGCTCCGGAATATCGCGGATGAACTGTGAGGGGGCGTTGGACTGCGATTCGCCGTAGAGCAGACGGTTCTGAGCGTGCAGGAGATAGAGTTTGTTGCGGGCGCGGGTAAGAGCCACATACATCAGACGACGCTCCTCCTCCAGCTCGTCGCGTTCCAGCAGGGAGCGGGAATGTGGAAAGATGCCGTCCTCCAGGCCAACCAGAAAAACAGTCGGGAATTCCAATCCCTTGGCCGAATGGACGGTCATCAAAGTGACGGCGTTTTCCTGCTCGTCCAGTTTGTCGATGTCGGCGATCAGTGAAATTTCTTCCAAAAAAATGGCCAGCGACTCACCGGGGGGCAGACGGCTGTACTTGCCGGCCACCGAGATCAGTTCGTGGGCGTTCTGCAGACGCGATTCTCCCTCGGCCGTGCCGTCGTCGAGGAATTTTTTGTAGCCGGAGAGATCGAGGACATGCTTGATCACGCCAGAGGCCGGAAACTCGCGATTGGCCTGCTGCAGCTCTTTGATCATCGTGACAAACTGCTCCAGGGCGGCTGTCTTGGCCCCGCGGATTTCCTCGATGCGGTCAATTTCCGTAAGGGCCTGCCAGAAACTGAGGTCGTTTTTGACGGCGTACTGCTGGATGGTTTCGATGGTTTTCTGGCCGATTTTGCGGGGTGGGGTGTTGATAATGCGCAGCAGGCTGATCGAATCATTGGGATTCTGCAGAACGCGCAGATAGGCGACCAAATCCTTGATTTCCTTGCGTTCGTAAAACTTGATGCCGCCAACTATTTTGTAGGGGATGGCATATTTGAGAAAAGCTTCCTCCAGCACGCGCGACTGGGCGTTGGTACGATAGAGCACGACGAAATGGCGATAGTCTTTCTGCTCTTCTCCGGCCAGGCGGTCGAGGATGGTGCGGGCGACGAATTCCCCTTCCTCGCGCTCATTGGAAACTGTTTTTAGAGTGATGTTTTCGCCTCCCTCCCGCTCGGTCCAAAGCTTCTTGTCCTTGCGGCGGCTGTTTTTGACGATCACCTGATGGGCGGCATCAAGAATGATCTGGGTGGAACGGTAATTCTGCTCCAGGTAAACCACTTTTGACTCGGGGTAGTCCTTTTCGAAATTGAGAATATTGTTGATATTGGCCCCGCGGAAAGCATAAATCGACTGATCCGAATCGCCGATGACACAGAGGTTGCGGTATTTGGCGGCCAGCAGATTGGTCAGCTCGTACTGGGCATGATTGGTGTCCTGGTATTCATCGACGGAAATATAGCGGAACTGCTCCTGGTAATAGTCGAGCACGTCGGGAAACTGGCGGAACAGATCGACGGTTTTCATGATGATGTCGTCGAAATCCAGGGCATTGTTTTTCTGTAATTGCTGCTGGTAGCGGGTGTAGCACTGGGCAACTTTTTCGGTAAAGTAATTGCCGGCGAATTTGGCGTACTGTTCGGGAGTGACCAGCTCGTTTTTGGCTCCGGAGACAAAGTTCAGAATGGCCTTGGGGTTGTATTTTTTGGGATCGATCAAAAGCTCCTCGAGCACGCGTTTCATCAGCAGCTGCTGGTCGGCAGTATCATAAATGATGAAATTCTGATCATGGCCAAGCCGGTGAATCTGCCGCCGCAAAATGCGTACGCAGCTGGCGTGGAAAGTGCCGATATTGGGCAGTGCCTGCAATTCCCGCTCTCCGGTCAGCCGCAAGACCCGCTCCTTCATCTCATTGGCGGCTTTGTTGGTGAAAGTGACCGCCAGGATGTTCCAGGGGGCAATACTGTGTTCCCTGATCATATAGGCAATACGGGTGGTCAGGGCACTGGTTTTGCCCGAGCCGGCTCCGGCCAGTACCAGAATCGGACCGTCTTTTTGCAGGACTACCTGACGCTGCATGTCGTTAAGATTGGCCAGCAGATCGGCCGGCTTTTGCCTGGAAGCCATGGGGGCGGTTTAAGTTGCCACCATTATAGGGAGAGCGCGCCGGAAATTAAAGTTGCAATATCTGCTCAGATGGTTTTTACCAGACGACATGTACCGGTGTGCCAACATCAGCAAATTCATAGGTAAATTTGGCGTCCTCGGGTAGCAGGCGCACACAGCCGTGGCTGCGGGGCGTGCCGATGTGGTTGAGAGCCTCGCGCCAATAGACACCGCGGTCATTGGCCAGGCTGGGCAGCGCGTGAATGCCGTAGCCACCGCGGCGGAACTGCATGAAAAGCGGCATGATATAATGCGGGCTGGATGCCGCCACCCGGACATCCTGCTTGAACTGGATGCTGGTGACGCCGATTGGCGTAGGAGTGCTGCGCTTGCCGGTGGAAACGGGGAATTTTTTGATGGTTACCCCGCCCAGCTGCAAATACATGTTCTGCTCGGAGAGGTCGATGACGATTTTTTTATCGCCCTGGAACTGCGGATCGGTGAGATTGATGCTCATCATGATATCGCGCGTGTACTTGAGAAATTTTTCTGCTTCGGTGGGCTGTCCCACTTGCAGATCAAATCTGAATTCGGCCTGGTCGCGCATCCAGGCCACTCCTTCGATCACCGGCGCGAAATATTCGCGATAAATCCCCGCTTCGTTGGGAGCGTGTGCCAGAAACGCGAACTCGGCCGTTTCACCGGGATTGACCCGGGGCGTCTTCATTTTGATGCGGTTGGCGGTGTACCAATTGGTATCGCCAAATACGGACGGAGCGTGAAAAATGCTTTGCCGGTCCTGCTGGCGACTGGTGCCCAGGTAAGTCATGGACTGTACTGGACAGCCGCTGACACTGGAGATCCAGGGCATATTGCCGGTGTTCTTGACCAGCGCCTTGACCTGAAAAAGCTGTCCCGGCTCCACCTGTCCAGGGACGTCGATCGACTGCAATTGTCCACTGTAGACAGGATCAGGCTCGTCCGGAATGGCGCAGGAAACAACCACCCTGTCCACCACACGGTTAACCACTTCGAGGGCCTTGACGGGAGCGGACGGCAGGCGGGCGGCCAGCGTGGACACGGGCAGACAGACCAGAATGGCAATAATTAGCAGCTGTACCTGTCTCTTGTTCATATTGAAATTATTTATTTTCAAATCAATATATTATAACACATCTTTACTTATTGACAAATCATCTCGGCCGCAATAAATTAAGTATCTGAATTGATATACTATTTCTTACATTTGGCAAATGAAAAAATTGCGCTTATCCGAATTGCGACGCGGTCCGGTCAGAGGTATCAGCCAGCTGGCCGAAATGAACGGTTACCGTTTCTCCACCGAACGTCCACTGGGCCGCAAGTTCATCGATGAACATGGTTTAGTCCAGGGCCTGTATAATTGCTATCTCAATCCCGCCAACACGAAAGAGTTTCGTTGCGAAGTGCCCGGTTGTCGCGAAATACTTCAAGAATACTATCTGCGCATCATGGCCGTGATGGACCAGGATGGTGAATGGTACACACTGCATTCAATGGCCAAAGAACCGGCCGTTTATGAAGCCCTGATCGACACCAACCGCAGAGTGATAATCTGTCTGCAACACAAAGCTCCCGCCGTACTGGTGGCCGGAGAACAACCCACCAGGCGCAAGGCGCCACTAATTGAGATCGCCAGGGGCGATGAGATTCGCAGAGCCCGTCTGGTCAAACCCCGGAGATAACTGATCAAGCCGAGCTGCCCACTGACAGCTAGTCAAGAAGTTTCTGAAGCTCCCGCTTGAAGGTTTCGATATCTTTAAACTGCCTATAAACACTGGCAAATCGAATATAGGCGACCTCGTCGACCTCTTTCAGTCCGTTCATGACATCTTCGCCCAGCACTTTGCTGGGAACCTCCTTGCCGTAATTGGACCATTTTTCCTCCAGCCGGTCCATCAGATTGCTGACCTGCTCAACGGTGATGGGGCGCTTCTCACACGCCTTCCAGATGCCCACCTCCAGTTTTTGACGGTCATAGGGCTCACGGGACTGGTCTTTTTTGACTACGACAAAATTGGTGTACTCCACCCGTTCAAAGGTGGTGAAGCGATAATTGCACTGATTGCAGGCACGACGGCGGCGGATCTCACGATTTTCGTTGGTGTCGCGGGAGTCCAGCACGCGCGTGTCATGATATTTACATTTGGGACAAATCATATATTACTGGCTTAAAATCCACCGGATAAGTATAATCGCTTTGCCGTGCAATGCAAAATACTGTGGAATTTTCCCCATGACAAAAAGCCAATCTGCACAGGGAGTACAAATCGCCCAGGCACTGAGAAGTTTTCTGGAATATTGTGAAATAACCAAAAACCGTTCGGCCAAAACCATTGAAAACTATCAGCACTATCTGGGCCGCTTCGCCGATTTTGCCGGCCCCGGGAAACGCGTTTCCGAGATTTCCCTGCCCCTGATCAATGATTTCCGACTGTGGCTGAACAGGTTGACCGACCGTGACGGCAAAGCTCTTCTGACTATCAAGACGCAGCATTATCACATCATCGCACTGCGGGCTTTTTTGAAATTTCTGATTCGACAGGATTACCGCACACTGGCTCCGGAAAAGGTAGAACTGCCCAAACTGGCCCAGCGCAGCGTGGACTTTTTGGAGCGTGAAGAGCTGGAGCAACTGTTTGCCGCCGTGGAGCGCGGCAGCATCACCGGCAAGCGTAATTATGCCATACTGCGCACGCTCTATTCGACCGGGTTGCGCATCAGCGAGCTGATTGCTCTCAATCGTGACCAGATCAATTTGGAAACGAGGGAATTCCGCGTGGCCGGCAAGGGAGGCAAGTACAGGATTGTCTTTCTGTCGCCGGAGGCGGCCGAGGCGATCGCGGAGTATCTCCGGCTGCGCCGTGACGACCTCCCGCCGGTTTTTGCCAGCCATGGGCGGGGAGGAGCGCGGCTGCAGGCGGTCTCCTCAAACAAGGGCCGTCTGACGGCGACAATGGTACAGTATCTGATCCGCAACCTGGCCAGGCGGGCGGGGCTGGTGAAACGTGTCACTCCCCATAAATTGCGGCACAGCTTTGCTACGGAACTTTTGAAAAACGGTGCCGACATCCGCTCGGTACAGGAGATGCTGGGTCACAGTTCCATCACGACTACTCAAATATATACTCATTTGACTAACCGCCGTTTGCGCGATATTCATGATCAGTATCATAAATAGCTCGCTGCGGCTGGCCGAGTGGGTAGTCGTGTGGTTAGGCGTATAATTGGCATACTTTCTGACAGCGGATTCGGGCCCTGCGAGTCTAAAAAAGTCTAAGCATTTGGTGCGGACGACCTTTGTGCTAAGATGGGTGCGAATAAGGCGACTTTATGATAATTTTCGAAAAGGTAGTCAAAAAATTCAAACAGAAAAAGGTATTGGACAATGTCACTCTAACGATTGCCCCGGGCGAATTTGTGTCCATAGTCGGGCCTTCTGGTGCCGGTAAATCCACGCTGGTGCATGCCCTGATCGGTGCCGAAAGAATTCAGGCCGGCAACATTGCCGTGGACGGCTATCGCGTCTCGGAGATGAGCGACGCGGAGATGCAATATTTCCGGCGCAAGGTCGGGGTGGTCTTTCAGGATTATCGGTTACTGCCACAAAAAACTGTTTTTGAGAACGTGGCTTTTGCATTGGAAGTCTGCGGTGTCGAAAAAAACAATATACGTGGTAGGGTCAATGAGGTGTTGAAAATAGTCGACCTGTTCGATCAGGCCAACCATTTCCCGCATCAGCTGTCCGGTGGCGAAAAGCAGCGTACGGCCATTGCCAGAGCTTTGGTGCATGAACCCAATCTGCTGGTGGCCGATGAACCGACGGGCAATGTAGACCCCAAAACGGCGTTGGAACTGGTCAAACTGTTTCTGGAAATTAACAAACGTGGATTGACCGTGATCTTGACGACACATAACCGTGACATAGTAAATTTTTTACGACGGCGGGTGGTCAAATTGGACAAAGGCAGGGTGGTCGAAGACCGCCTGGCCAGCGAATACCTCTGATAACCCAATTTAATCCCAATAAATTCATCTCCCGTTCAGAACGGAGCGTTATGTTGAAGGCATGGACAAATATATTCATGCCTTTTGGCAGATCAGCGAAAACAACTATTTTTGTCTTTCCAAGATTGACAGTTTTTTCTGCGGGAAATTTGATTACGCCTGGGAGAGTGCAGGACACGGCGAATTGGTCGCCGCAGGTCTCCAGGCGTCCTATGCCAATGAGGTGCTGGATCGGCGCAAGCGGCTGGATGTAGCGGCTACGATGCGCTCACTATGGGACAACGATATTGTCGCAATCGGACGTAAAAACGCGGAGATGCCGGCAGAGCTGATGGAGATTGAACACCCTCCCTTTCTACTTTACCGTCGTGGAGCCGATCTGCGCAGTCTGACGCCGCGCGTAGCCATAGTCGGTACCAGAAAGTCCTCGGTCTGGGGAGAAAAAACCTCATTCCGCCTGGCCGCAATGCTGACCGAGGCCGGTGTGACCGTGGTCAGCGGGCTGGCCTTTGGTATCGATGCATCCGCCCACGCGGGAGCGTTGAACGGCAGCGGCAAAACCATTGCCATCCTCGCCTCCGGCATCGGCCAGGTCACCCCTTCCAGCCACAATTCCCTCTCGCAAAAAATTCTTGGGGCCGGGGGCGCCCTGCTGTCGGAATACCCGTTGACCTCTCCGGCCTTCAAATTCCGTTTTCTGGAACGTAACCGCCTGATCAGTGCCCTTTCAAGCGCGGTGGTGGTAGTGGAGGCCGCCAGGAAGTCCGGGGCACTGATTACCGCGGGACACGCGGCAATACAACAACGACAATTGCTGGTCTTTCCGGGCGCCCCCGGCAATCCGCTCTCCGCCGGCTGCAATGCCATCATCAAAAAAGGCGCCCGTCTGGTCGATTCGATTGGGGAAATTCTGGAAATTCTTCGCCAAAGCGGTCTGTTGCCGGCCGATAGAATTTATTGACCGATTGAGGTGGCACGGTGCACCTCCTCCAGAGTGGTTTGTCCCTGCAGTACCTTGAGGATGCCGTCCTCACGCATTGTAATCATGCCCTTGCGGCGCGCGGCCTCGATCATTTTGGTTGTACTGGCCTTGGAAAGGATCAAATCCTTCATCTCATAGTCGATTTCCAGCATCTCCACCAGCGCGATTCTGCCCTTGTAGCCGGTGTGACTGCAAAGGTCACAGCCCTCGGCCAGGGGCAGGGTTTCGGGAATGACAATATTTTCGGATGGACGCACCTTTTTGATCATCTCAACCACCGACCTGATTTCGTCGAGTTGGGCCTTGGGAATTGGTTTTTCGACGCGACATTTCGGACAGAGTGAGCGTGCCAGACGCTGGGCGATGATGGTATGCAGAGAGGGAGCAATCATAAAGGCGGGAACGCCAATATTGATCAGGCGGGGAATGGTCTCGATGGCCGAGTTGGTGTGCAGGGTCGAGAGCAGCACATGTCCCGTCAGGGCGGCCTGCGCCGCCGTTTCAGCGGTTTCCAGGTCGCGGATTTCGCCTATCATTATTACTTCGGGATCCTGGCGGAGTATAGAGCGCAGGCCGCTGGCAAAGGTATAGCCCTCCTTCTCCTGAATCTGGCTCTGTGAGATACCTTCCAGGTGATATTCGATCGGGTCTTCCAGGGTAATTATTTTGGTGGCCGGCTTATTGAATTTAGCCAGCATAGTGTAGAGAGATGTCGTTTTTCCGGATCCCGTAGGACCGGTCATCAGAATCATACCGTGACTGAGCCTGGTCAGTTTTTCAATTTTTTCCAAATAGGCACCGCTGTAACCAAGTTCCTCAAAGCTGACCAGGTGGCGTCCAGAATCGAGCAGCCTGATGACGAAACTTTCACCGTACTCGGTGGGCAGCACTGAGAGTCTGACGTCAATTTTACGGTCATTGACCTGGAAATTATAGCGTCCATCCTGAGGCACATTGCTGACATTGACCTTCAGTTTGGCCTGATATTTGATCTGGTTGGAGAGATTTGGCCAGACCGACTTGTCAATGCGAAAGACCTCATGCAGCAGACCGTCTATTCTGAAGCGGACACGGACATAATTTTCCTCCGCCTCCAGATGAATATCCGAAGATCCGGCCCGCAAGGCTCCGACGGCAATCAGATAGGCCGCCTCCTCCGACGACACTTCGCTGATTTTTTTACCGAGTGAGGAAATTTCCGCCAATTCTTTTTCATAGGTCTGAATTTTGCTTTCGTCGAGAGAAGTACTGATTTCTTTTTTGACGCGATATTGTGAACTATCGTAGAGTTTGAGCGCCTCCAAAATCCCCTCGTCCGAGGAGAGATTTATATTGATCAGATACCCTTGCCTCTTGAGATCAGCGATGATTTCGCGCACACCCGGGCTGGTGGGATGTGCCACGGTAATGCGTAATTTTTTGCCGAGCCGATAAAAAGGCATAATCAGATTGCTCTTGGCCCGGTCGGCCGGCACTAATTTGAGCAGATCAGGGTTGATCGGAGTTGCGGCAATATCGATGTAATTCATGCCCATGGAGGCGGCTTTTTCCTGGGTAGCCTTTTCCTTGGCCTGGCGATTGATTTTGGCCAGGCCGCTTTCCATTTTGTCCTCTTCCGCCTGGGGAACGGGCTCCGCTGGTGCGGTATCGGCGGTAGATAGATCGCCCCGTTGTACAGTCACCTGCTGAACGGGCGGGTTGACCGCAGTGCCGCTGTTATCAGCGGGTTGGGGCGGTACATTGTCACCAGTGGGATCTTTGAGAATTTGAGTATCGACAGTCATGGCATAGAAAAATATCTATATATTTTAGCATGAATATCAAAATATCTCCAGACCGGAAGCCACAAAAAGCGCCCCCTTTGTGCAGGGGGCGTCGTCAGTGGCAGTCGGGCAGTCAGAGGGTCGCGAGTTTACCCCGATTTGGCCACTTGTTCGGCAATTTGCTGGGCCTCGTCCTCTCCAATGCCTTCAATCCCCGCCATATCAGCTACAGAAAGCCCTTTAAGCTGTTCAACCATGGTCAAATTGGCGGCCTCCAATTTCGCCACGGTCTCTTCCGGCAGCTCCAAATCCTTGATGGCCTCTACTTTCGTTGTCTGTTCTCCCGATCCCGCGACCATATCGGCGATGTCCATGATATCCAGCTCATAGCCGGTCAGGCGGGAAGCAAGACGAACATTTTGTCCATTTTTGCCGATGGCCAAGGGGCGCTGATCCGGGTTGACAAAAATTTTCGCCCTTTTCTCATCATCACTGATTTCGATTGCCGCCACCTTGGCCGGGGCAAGCGCGGTGCGGATATACTGCTCAATGTCCTCGGCCCACTGGATAATATCTATTCTTTCACCGTTCAATTCGTCCATGACGTTTTGGACGCGAACACCTTTCTGTCCCACACAGGAGCCAATCGGGTCAATTTTGGGGTCATTGGACGAAACAGCTATTTTGGAGCGCACGCCAGCCTCACGGGCGATAGCCTTGACCTCAACAAGTCCACTCTTGATTTCCGGAATTTCCAGTTCCAGCAACTTCAACACCAGGTTGGGATGGCTGCGGGAAATTAACAACTGGGGACCTCGACTGGTCTTGATTACCTTGTCCAGGTAGAGTTTCAACCTTTGGCCGGCATAGTATCGCTCACGAGGAATCTGCTGATCGGTAGGCAAAATGGTTGTCAGTTTGTTGTCTAGATTAACGTGGACAGTGCCATATTCGACGCGCTGGACCATGGCGTTTAAAAGCTCATTTTCACGATCCTTGAAAGTGTTGTACATGATGTCACGTTCCGCCTCCTGGATTTTCTGGATAATCACCTGTTTGGCCGACTGGGCGGCGATACGGCCGTATTCCAGCGGCGTAACGTCAATTTTGACCATCTTGCCAACCTTGGCGTCTTTCTTGTAACGCTGGGCCTCTTTGAGAGAAATCTGCGTTTCGGGATCCTCAACCTTTTTGACGATTTCCTTGACCAGATAAATAGTGATCATCTCACGTTTTTCGTCGAGGTCGACTTCGATATTTTGATCCTTGTTGCCGTAATCCTTGCGGTAAGCGGCACGCACGGCAGCTTTGATCGTCTCCATTATCTGTTCACGCGGGATGTTTTTCTCGTCACAAATCTGATTGATGGCGGCCAAAAATTGTGATTGCATAGGGCGGTTCGTTAAAATACCAGGATCATTAAGCTGATCCTTTCTATCATGATGACTTTACCTGAATTGAGGGACAAAGTAAAGATCAGACAGTAAGCGGTGATGGATTTGCCAGTGCTGGCCAATTTGATTATATTGGCGGCGAGTATTTGTAGTTTAATCAATCCATCGTGAATAATTCCGTTAACATGGGCAAAGGGCTGCTGGCAGTGCTTATTCTGCTGGGCTCCAGTGCGCCTGCGCTCGCTCTAACCCCACTGACTCTTGCACCGACGCAGGTCCAGTATGAAACCGGCATCAAATTAGATCCGGTGATCGTGGATGAAGACATGGAATTCTGGGCGGAACTGGACGCAGATGGAAATGTCTATATGGACTGGAGCCGTTACAATCACAGCGAACCGTTCACGCATTACAAGATTGTGCGCTCTCAGACAAATGATAAACCGCTCTATCCGGAAGACGGATACATATTTTATACGCCGGATATTGACACTCTTACTTATACAGATACGAATGTCCCGGTGGGGATCAGCCATTACCGGATCTGTATGGTGGCGGAGCCGAAGAGATATTGCTCGGCAGAGATATATCCTATTGAAAAAAAAGCAATTCTGGCTAAAGATCTGCGTCTGCACCTATCCAAGGAAGCAAATCTTGCCGATATCGCCAAGATTGACGCGCTCAAAACTGAGGGGGAGAAATCAGCCCTTGTGCCGTCCGAATCCGAACTGGTCGCCCCCAGGAAACCGATTGTTGACGCCATAAGCTCAAAACCCACCTCAAAAGGCAATAGCAGTATTGAGTCTTTTATCAGCGAATATTGGGTTCAATTCCTGGCGCTCGTGGTCTCTTTGATTGGCGTGGCGCTGGCCGTGACCGGCTTTACCGTGGCGGGCGCGAAAAAGAAGAAATCGGTCACCAGGTTTATTCACCAGATAGACGACACTTTCGCTTCTTTCAAATGGAAATCAAAACGCTGCGAAGCCGAACTTTACCGCTTGCATGACCTGATTGATGACCAGCTGAAAAACGGCAGAATAGACGAAGGCGCTTATGAACTTTTGAATAAGCGGATCGATAAATATCTGGCGGAAATCAAGGAGATTGACAGTCTTCCTCCGCATCTGAAGGAAAAGGAATGAGTGTCTCTCGCAAGGCGCGGCCTGCAGTGGCCGCTGCAAACCCATTAGCGGCCAGTAAACGCAGCAGGCGGGCTTGTACTTTACGATCACGTAACTGGGCTGCGGTGTAGAGGCGTGTTTTTTTACCAAGAAGATCTCGGGCCAGCTGCAGAGCGTCCAACTGCGCCGCATTGATTACCTGTTTAATAATATCCTCGTCGATGCCGCGATGACGCAACTGCATTTTAATTTTCATCGGTCCGACCGGTTTCCGGCGTAACTGGGATTCAAGGTAGAAACTGGCATAATCACGGTCATTGAGCAGATTGGCTTTGAGCAACCCTTCCAATATCTGCCTGAGCTCATCCTCGCTGCAGGGGTCGGACGACTTGTGATTGCGCGCCTCCAGGCGCGTGACCATTTCACGTATACTGTAACGGCGTCTGGCCAACAGATCGTAACAATATCCCAATAGTTTTTGTTGTCTGGAATTCATTGTTGATTTTGTAAGTTCAGCCGCCCGCCGAAACGGTGGGCGGCTGAACTGATACTGACTTCAAATTACTTTTTCTCGGCAACTGCCCTGGCCGCACGAGCCACTTCATGAGCGGATGGCGCGGAAGCAGCTTTGGCCACCTGTTCGCCCTGATCAATTTGGGCCAGCTCGAATGCCTTGGCTTTTTTGAGGACTTCCTTTTCGATGGCCTGGAGGATTTTTTTGTTTTCCGCTCTGGCCAAATACTCCTTGGCGTTTTCACGGCCCTGACCGATTTTCTCCTCCCCGTAGCTGTAGAAGGCTCCAGCTTTCTTGATTATTTCAAATCTGGCGGCCAAATCGAGTATATCGCCGACCTTACTGATGCCCCTCTTGTAGAGTATATCGAATTCGGCTGTTTTGAATGGCGGCGCAACCTTGTTCTTGACCACCTTTACCTTGACCCGGTTACCGATATAATTTTTGTCCTCGCCGGTGCCCTCCTCCAGTTTGCCAATGGAACGAATCTCCATGCGTACGGAGGAATAGAACTTGAGGGCGTTGCCGCCGGTGGTCGTCTCCGGGTTGCCAAACATGACGCCAATCTTCATGCGCAGCTGATTGATAAACACAACCGTGGTTTTGGACTTGCTGATGGCGGCGGTGAGCTTGCGCAGGGCCTGACTCATCAGCCTGGCCTGCAGTCCCATGTGTGAATCCCCCATATCCCCCTCGATTTCGGCCTTGGGAGTGAGTGCGGCGACCGAGTCGATGACAATCAGGTCAATGGCATTGGACCGTACCAAGGTCTCGGCGATTTCCAGGGCCTGCTCGCCGCTGTCCGGCTGCGATACCAGCAGGCTGTCCATATCCAGGCCGATGCGGCGGGCATATTCCGGGTCGAGGGCATGCTCGGCGTCAACGAAAGCAGCCATGCCACCGCCCTTCTGAATTTCGGCAATCATATGCAGGGTTAGTGTAGTTTTGCCCGAACTTTCCGGGCCATAAACCTCAATGATTCTGCCCTTGGGTACACCACCGCCCAGAGCCAAGTCGAGTGAAAGGGAACCGGTGGAGAAAGTTTCGATGGCAATATTGTGCGGTTCGCCCATTTTCATGATCGCCCCCTTGCCGAAAGCGCGTTCAATCTGCGACATCGCCAATTCAACCGCCTTCTGTTTTTCCGATGACATAGCCATAATTTTTACTTGGTTAAAAATATTTTTACATTCGCCACAATCTTAGGTGAGCAAATACTCACCGTCAAGATTTTACCCTGTACAGGAGGGGGAAATGTGCTGTCAGTATAAGCCGGAAAAATGAAATGAAGCTTAATTTTCAGCCCTAATTTTGCTTGTACTTGACCTTTTATAGTTATACTGTAACAGTATATTTCGCCATATAGAGACAATATGAAAATACTGCTGATCGGCGACGTGTTCGCTAAACCTGGCCGAAAAACCCTGGCCAAAGTACTGCCCGCGCTGAAAAATGACCGGAAAATCGACTTTGTCGTAGTAAATGCCGAAAACCTGCATCACGGTAAAGGCGTTTCGGACACAATGGTGCGCGAATTGCAGAGCTATGGCGTGGACGCCTTTACAGGCGGCAACCATATCTGGAAAGTGGCGGACATTGTGCCGCTGCTGAACCAGTCCGACTATCCGCTGATCAGACCGGCAAATTACCCCATCGGCACACCCGGCCGCGGCTATGCAGTAATGGATACTGCAGAGAAAGGCGGCAAAGTGGCCGTGATCAACCTGATGGGACGCGTCTATATGCCGAACCATCTCGACGACCCTTTCCGAGCCGCCGATGTTATCCTCGAAAAACTCAAGTCTGACGGTCTGGAATTGGGCAAAACCCTGGCGGCGATCGTGGTGGATTTCCATGCCGAGGCCGGTTCGGAAAAAATGGCCCTGGCCCATTATCTGGACGGACGGGTCAGCGCGGTCTGCGGGACCCATACACATGTCCAGACTGCGGACGAACAGATTTTACCCGCCGGCACCGCTTATATCAGCGACCTGGGTATGACCGGAGTAATCGACTCAATCATCGGAGTGAAAAAAGAAATCATAATTGAAGGTTTTCTCAAGCAGTTACCGGTACGCCACGAGGTTGGCGAAGGGCCGACGCGCTTTGGGGCACTGCTGGTGGAAACGAACCAGGCCAGTGGACTGGCGGCAAAAATTGAAAGAATACAAATTGCCCCGATTGGTATATAATTTGCCGGCCTGTACCGCAGACAAAACCCCGTCTCCGATCTGCGGCGTCCGGCCAATCTAAGCCCAGATCA
This sequence comes from Candidatus Peregrinibacteria bacterium UBA1369, assembly GCA_002305925.1. Classification (GTDB taxonomy): domain Bacteria; phylum Patescibacteriota; class Gracilibacteria; order UBA1369; family UBA1369; genus UBA1369. Next base: position 21,544 of record DBRL01000018.1, on the reverse strand, counting down.
ATCCATATGAAAAAAAGTACAAGAATAGCCAGTTATATAGCAATTTTCGGTGTAGTTTTCTCCACCGGCCTGCTGGTGGGTAACTCCCTGCCGACACACAGCCTCTCCGTACAGTCAAACGGGGATGGCAGTACTGCTTTGAACTCGATTCTCAACGGTATGTCCGGCACTACGCAGCAGCTTGACCTGAAGCCGCTCTGGGCCGTGAAAGATATTCTGGAAGAAAAATATCTGGACAGTAACGACCTGGACGGGACGGCGATGTCCTACGGGGCAGTCCGTGGCATGGTTTACGCCCTGAACGATCCCTACACCGAATTCATGGATCCACAGGATACGATGGATTTTAACGAAACACTTAATTCCGAACTGGAAGGAATCGGTGCGGAAATGTCTATTCGCGACCAATTGCTGACCGTATTAAACACGGTCAAAGGCTCTCCCGCCGAAAAAGCCGGCCTGCTGCCAAATGATGTGGTAATTCAAATCGACGATCAAATAACCCTGGATATGCCTCTTCTGGACGCAATCAAGCTGATACGCGGGCCCAAGGGTACCGAGGTGGTGCTGACCGTGATACGCGAGGACCGCGACAAACCCTTTGAACTGACTATCAAACGCGACACCATCACACTGGAAAGTGTAATTTACACCGAAAAAGAAGACGGCATCTGGCATGTGGAAGTCAATTCTTTCAGCGATGACACCAGACTGGAATTTATTCGGGCGATGAATGAAATCAAGCAAAAATCACCCCAAGGCATAATACTGGACTTGCGTTTCAACGGCGGCGGCTACCTCAATGGAGCCGTGGATATTCTGTCGGCCTTTGTCCGGGGTGAAACGAAAGTGGTAACTATTGAATACCGCGACCCCGAATTGAGGGAGAATCTTCTTACCGATGGCGCTCCCCAGTTTCCCGATTTGCCGCTGGTGGTGTTGATTAACCGGGGTTCCGCTTCGGCCTCGGAGATCGTAGCCGCCGCGGTACAGGACCTGAAAAGAGGTGTAATTATGGGCGAAACCAGCTATGGCAAGGGCACCGTACAGGAAGTAGATCCGCTGCCAGACGGTTCCAGTCTGCGTTTTACGATCGCACGCTGGCTGTCACCGCTGGGACGTGAATTAAACGGCAACGGTATAGAGCCGGATCGCACCATAGAACTGACTGAAAAGGATTATGAAAACCGCTATGACCGTCAGCTGGAAGAGGCAATTAAGTATTTACAGAATTTATAACGGGGGGCGTGATGCTGTTTTCTCCGATCCTGTATACGGTAATCCAATTCAGGCGATCAGCCGATAACCGACTCCGCGCACCGTTTCAATTCTGACCAGCCGGCTCAGCTGCCGCAATTTTTGCCGCAAAGCGCTTAAATGTACTTCGATGGTGTTGCTTCCGGCAAAGCTGCCGTATTGCCAGACTGTCTCCTCGATGGTCAGCCGGTCGATCACCTGCCGCTGATGGGATGCCAGCAGGTTGAGCAGCTGATATTCACGACGGCGCAGTCTCAAAGATTTGCCCCACCGGTTGGCCAGAGCCCTTTCCTGAGGAAGAATCAAGATGTCCCCCAGTACCCGCGGCAGGTTGGCGATAGAAATGTTCATGACAAAGAGGGTTAAATTACGCCCCCAAAATAGATGGTCGCCATGAACCCGGAATGAGAAGAATATAAATAATTCTTGAACGTCCGCTGAAACTTGGTTAATATGCCAGCGCCTTTGACGGCACGCGGAGAGATGGCTGAGTGGTCGAAAGCGGCGGTCTTGAAAACCGTTAGGCCCCTCACGGGGCCTCGGGGGTTCGAATCCCTCTCTCTCCGCCATTTTGAGATGCGAGCATGGCGACCGAAGCGCAGGCAAAGCCGCGCCTTTGCCGTAGCGAAGGAAAAACTCGACAGTAAAATAAGACGCCATGTCGAATTTTGCGGAGAGTTTTAGCCAGGCCCATCTGGAGCGCAGCGCGACGACAACTGATGCGAGCCTAGCGGCCGCAGCGGAGGCAAAGCCGCGCCTTTGCCGGAGCGTAGACTGCAAATAAAAAAGCAGGCCTCTGGGCCTGTTTTTGTGCTGTGCTAGAAGCCGTACGGCCTATTTTTCGCACATGCCGCATTTACCGGACAGATGAGCCCAGGCGACCAGAATGGCAGAAAGTCCTACCAATAGATAGACTACTGCTTCCAGGGTTGGCCAAGCACCAACCAGGAGATTAACCAGGTTGAGATTGTAATTCAGAAACATGCCCAAACCGACCAGGCCCCAATTGAGAGCGCCGACCACGGTCAAAATTACCGCGATTATTCCAACAATTTTCATGTTTATTTTGGATTATGAAATAAACCTGTTTTGATTACAACACATCACGTCACCGCGGCAAGCTAAGAAAAAAGTACGCTTGAGACCGGGATGAATTTTGTTTAATGATGAGTTGTTTTTTCAACAACTTGATGAGTTCATTAATTTTGAAGGACCACCCTTTATTGGGGAAAACTGTCGTAGCCCTGCGGAATTTCAGGAATGGGGAAGAGATCATGGAGTTTAGCGGTCCGCAAGTTAAGGAAGAAGAAATTCCTGCACTGCAAAAGCCGGAGGACGACCGCTATTTGCAGATTGGACGGGACTTGTACCTTGGCGCCTCCGGTGGATTTGATGATTTTTTCAACCATTCCTGCTGTCCAAATGCCGGCCTGGTGGAAAAGGATGGACGTTTTTTCCTGACGGCAATTGAGGAAATCCCGGCCGGCGAGGAAATTCTTTGGGACTATTCAACTTATATGGACGAAAGGGACTGGGAAATGGACTGCCTCTGTGGTGAAAAAATTTGCCGCGGGGTGATCAGGGATTTCTGTTTTTTGCCTGAGGCGTTGCGCAACAAATACTTGCACCTGGGTATAGTACCAAAATTTATTGCCGACCAATATCGCTGAATTTGTCTTCAGAAAACCTGGAAAGTGAGCAGGTCAATCCAGAAGGGCAGGGAAAGCACAGAGAGTATCGTGCTGAGAACGATGGAGCGGGCAATGAAGTTTTTGTCCAGTCCGTAGCGCTCGGCCAGGGCAAAGGGCGTGATGGCGAGGGGCATGGCGGCCTGAATAATCGAAGTGGAATACCAGAAAGGCGGCATATTGCAAAATTTGATGCCGAAATAAAAAATGGCTGGCAATAAAAGCAGAGTTACCAGCGAAAAAAACAGCGCAGGTAACCATTCTTTCCATCGGCCCAGGTGGGAGCCGCCGATAAAAAGACCGATGACAATCAGCACAGTGGGGGTAACCGAGGCGGTAATCATTTCCAGCGTCTGCCTGACCACTCCGGGCAGCCCCAGCCCCAATCCGCCGAAAAACAGACCAAATAAAACGGCCAGCAGCAGCGGGTTTTGGACAATTCCAAGCAAAGTTTTTTTGAGCGCATCTTTGCCTTTTGGCGCTGCAGAATATTCCAGGAAGCCGATGCCCAGCGAAAAGATCCAGAAAAGATAAACTCCCACAATCAAAGTGACCTGGGGAAGAACGTGCTCCCCTCCGGTCTGCACTAATACTGGAATGCCGAGATAGGCCACATTACCGAAAGCCAGACAGATGAAGATCGTGCGCAAAAGTTTCCGGGACAACTTAAAGACTTTGCCGACAATCAATCCGGCGAGCATAACGATGATAATAAAGGCTGAATTGGCAACCAACAAGCCGGTTTCCGCGCCGAAGGAGAAAGGGGCCTGGGCCAGGGCAGTGAAAATCAGAACAGGCAAGCCAACCTTGAGCGCGTATTGATTGAAGACTTGTGACCATTCCTCACCAAGCCGGCGATATTTCTGTACCAAAGCACTAAAAAAAATTATCAGAAAAAGCGGCGCGATTACGGCAAGGATTTGAAGCATTTTTGTTGGTGTTGATAAACGGCCATAGCTTACAACAATTTTCTACTTACCGCAACAAGTCGGCCGATTGGCTCACCATAAAAGAGAGCATTTTGCTGACCAGCCGGGTACGATGGTTAAAAAGCTGCGCGTCGGGGACTTCCAGACAGGCTGATTGTGCCGCTTTCCCCCGACGGTACACCCATTCTTCGAGCGATCCGTCGGAGCGGGGATGATGGACGATACCGCCGGCGGCCCTGTCGGCATAGATTCTGGCGGATAGACAAACGCTGGAGCGGGCTTTCAGCCAGTCGATAATTTGCTGGAAAATATGTTCGTGGGCCCCGTAGCGATAGAGGTAATAGCCTTTTTTTTCGTCGTCCTCGTGCAGGGAAAGAAAAAAGTCGATTGCCTCGCCGCGGAAAAGCTTGGCAATCTGCCGTCGGGCGGCCAGCAGCGGCCGGCGGAAGAAACGCCTGTTCAGGTTGATGCGATTTTGGTTGAGCCTTTTGTTGCTGAGGAAACCGTGCGGGTTGAGCACGGGCAGCAGAATGATGCGCGGGTCGCCCGGGCGGGCCTTGTAGCCAAGCAGGAAGTTTAGAATGGCCCAGGGACCGGAAATTTCATTGCCGTGAATGCCGGCCGCAAAACAATAGGTGCGTCTGGATGATGGATTGAGAATAATTTTGTAGAGAGGATGAAGTCCGTCTCCCGTGCGGACAGATTTGTCCAGCAGGTAGCCCCGCTCTGCACAAAGCTTCTCCAGCCGCTGAAAATAAATAACGGGATTGGGAAGAAGCTCTTTCTTTGGCGCTGAATGTCTCAAATTGATTGACTGGTTAGTGCGGCTGTGTCAGTTCTCCTTGATTTTGGCGTAGAGGCAGGCGTCCTTGGTTTTTCCATCCACGCCCCTGATCGAGCGCCGCATCAGGCCCTCCCTGTGATACCCCGCCTTGATGGCCACTTTTTCACTGGCGACATTTTCGGGCTGCATGACAATTTCGATGCGGGAGAGGCCGAGTTTGCCAAAACCCTCCTTTTCGGCAAGTTTGACCGCCTCGGTAGCGATACCCCTATTCCAGTAGGCCTCGTCCAGGAAATAGCCGATCTCGCCGATAAATGGTCTCTGCTGATTTATTTTGATGCCAACCGCCCCCACTACATAACCGTCGACCAGTATCGAATAATTCCATTCGATATTCTTTTTGCGCAGGCGGGGATTGGTTTTGAGAAAAGCGATTTCGTCCTCGACGCTTTTGGGCTTGCCGGTAAAGTAGATGAAATTGGGGTTGCTGAGAATGTCAAAGAAGCGCTTGGCGTCGCGGACGCTCTGCGGGCGAATAGTGATTTTGGCGATAGACTTTTTCATGGGAAAGAGTTTTTGGATAATGTGCCGGAAATTATTGGTTGCTGTATTGCATCACCTCGTTTTCGCGGAATTGCAGTTCGATGCCGGCCTCGCTGAACATGGCCTCGGACTCGGCGCCGGCGTGGTACTTTTTCTCACAGACGACACGTTTGATGCCACAATTGATGATCAGCATGGCGCAGGTGCGGCAGGGGGTCATGCGGCAATAGAGGGTGGCCCCGTCGATGGCGATGCCGCGTTTGGCGGCCTGGCAGATGGCGTTCTGTTCGGCATGGACGGTGCGGACGCAATGCTGGGTGATACTGTCGTCCTCGTGAATCACTTTCTTCATCTGATGACCGACCTCGTCACAGTGCGGCAGACCGGCCGGTGAGCCGACATAGCCGGTGACCAGCAGCTGATGATCCTTGGCGATGACACAGCCGCTGCGGCCCCGGTCACAGGTGGCCCGCTTGGAGATGGCATGGGCGACCTCGATGAAATAATCGTCCCAGGTAGGCCGCTGATATTGTTCCGTCATGGCTAAAAGTGTTTATTGACGATTCCTTGGTAACAAAGTTGCGCGGAATTGTCCATACGCCGAAAACCTGTTGGCTTTCTGATGCGGCTTTTTCGACTTTTTGAAATTTGGGTTCAACATATCTGTTAATTATATCGCGAAATCATCGATTTGTAAAACAATTTGGGGGAGGTGTTCTGAGGTGCGCTCCGGTTTAGGTCAAAATTTTCGGGCATACGGGAAATATTTTTTGCATTTTGCGGGGCTTCATATTAATATGCCGGGGCGGATGGAGAGATACCCAAGTGGTTGAAGGGGCGGGATTGCTAATCCTGTAGGAGGGGGTTTTCCCCTCGCGAGGGTTCGAATCCCTCTCTCTCCGCCATTTTGAGATGCGAGCCTAGCGGCCGTAGCGCAGGCAAAGTCGCACCTTTGCCGGAGCGCTATTTTTTAGCCGTTCCAGCCGCCGAGACGGGCCAGCAGGTACCAGAAGGCGCGACCCTTGAGGTTGCAGTTGAGAGATTCGGAGTGCGCACAGGAGACGCTCTGGCAGAGCGGCGAGCCGGAATTGGCCGAACACCACTGGGTGGACCAGTTGCCGGCGTCGTAATTGTTGGCGTCGTCGGCGGAGCGGTTGAGAAAGTATGAGCCCGAGGGATCGTAACTTTCGATGTCGGCGAAATCAAAGAGCACTTTGTTGTACTGGTTGACGAAATCGCGCACCATTTGATTGTTGCGGTGCAACGTGCCGCTTTCACCGCTGCCGTCGAGATGACCGGTCATATAGACGAAAATGACATTGGGGAAGTCTTCTTCCAGGGCATTCATGGCGGAAAGATAAGCATTGACATCGTCGCCCGACATGTCCGACATCTGCCCACACCAGGACCAGATGACCAAATTGATATTGTTGCCGTTGCTACCGAGCAAATCTCGGGTCTGCGATTCCCAGTCGCCGCCCAGGTCGCCCCAGACCAGTTCTTCATTGTAATAGAGCGCGCCATTGCCGCCGCTGGAACTGAAATCATAGAGACTGTTTTGCGAGCGGAGAGTTTCCATGCCGGAAGTGATCTGGCTGCCGTGGGAAGTGTGACCGTAGGCGATGCGGAAAGTGCTCTTGGCCGTTTCGATGGCGGATTGGGGGACATTGCCGAGGCTGGTATGGCGGTGGTCGATGATCAGGGGCGCGGAATTGCTGATCGAGCCGCTGACCGTGGCGGGGGTGACCGGGGTGGATGGAGTGGTCGCGTCGGAGGAAGGCGGTGTGACCGGATCCTCCGTCTGGGCGGGCTGCTCGTCTTCGGCGGGTTGATACTGGTCATAATCGACCGGCGCGTCCAGGGGCTCCGGATAGGACTCCAGGGCGTTGCAAATCAGCTGTGCGGCCTCGGAGCGGGCCAGACTGTTGTCGGGGCCGAATTGCCCGTTGGCGTAGCCGTTGACCAGGCCATTGACATAGGCCGTCTGCACATAATCAAGCTGCCACTGCTGGAAAACATCGGGGAAGTAACCGCTGAGACCGGTGTCCAGTGGGATGCGCAATGCCTTGACCAGCAGGGCCGCGCCTTCGGCGCGGCTGATCCGGCGGGCCGGCCCAAAGGTACCGTCGGCATAACCGCTGACGATGCCCTGCGCTTTGGCGGCGCAGGCAAACTTGGCAAACCAGTCGCCGGCCCGCACGTCCCCGAAACAGGCCGAGCCGCTGCCGGAAATTTCCGGGTAATAGGCGGACATGACCAGTTTGAGAAATTCAGCGCGGTTGACCGGGTCATTGGGGCGGAAACTGACGGCCGGTTCAACAATTCCATCTTCGGAGAGCCGCTCGACGCAGGCGCGGGCCCAGTGATCGGCGGGCAGATCGGTAAAAATTGCATTGATTTCCGCCGCCGGCTGGAAGGCCGGCGCTTCACTGACTGGCACAGGCTCTGAGGTCGTGGGCTGTGAAGTGCTGTAGCCACCGACATCGATTCTGGCTACGCTCTGCGAACAATAGCGTTTTGGTGCGGCAATCTGGCAAACCCGATAATAGTAGCTGCCCGCTTCGGGCTTTTCGTCGAGATAGGAGAGCTCGTCCGGATCCCCGCTGTAAAAAATATAGCCGTCATCGGGATAGACAGGATTGGTGTTGCCGGTGGAGCGGACGACTTTGTAATAGGTGAATGCTTCGGCGTGGACGTAGCGGCTCCAGCTGGTCAGAACAGACCCGTCGGCCTGCAGGGTGGCCGTGAAGGAGATGGTGGGGTCATAGGTAACCGTATCCCAGGCCGAGGAGGTTTCATTGGCGGAGGCGGAGAAGGAGGCGATGGCCAGGGTAAAAAGCGAGGCGATAACCAGGCCTGTGACTTTTTTTGATGACATGAAAAAATTGGTTAACAAATCCCGGATATTTTATCAATAAACGCTTAGGGAAACAACCTGGGAAAAAGTTTGCCTACCTAATCAAGGGGCCGCCATGGCGGCCCCTTGATTAGGTCTTGGTCAAATTATGTCGTTTCGATCGTGGGCTGAGCTTTCGTCGTGTATTGAGATTAGGCTGACAATAAAGTGTTGACGAAAATCTTGGTGAACTCGGCCCGGGTAATCGGCATGTTGGGGCCAAATGTTCCGTCCGGATAACCGCTGATGATGCCCAGGGAATAGGCCTTGAGGACAACGCTGTAATACCAGTCTGTTTCGTCAATATCGGAAAATATGTTGGTGATACCGTCAACATCTGTAACAGTGATGCCTTTGGCAAAGAGCATCATTTTCAACGCCTCTGCCCTGGTTATTCCGCTACCTGGTCTGAATGTGCCATCGGCATATCCTTCAATAACCTGCATCAATTTGAGATACATCACGTATTTGGCAAACCATTCGGAACAGTCGACGTCAGAGAAGGCGCTGGTAGTACATTCCGCCAGATCCTGCATCATCCAGAGGGCAATCAGTTTGGCGGCTTCGGCACGGTTGATCTGCTGATCGGGCTTGAAAGTATTGTCGGCATAACCATCGATATAGCCCTGAGTTCTGGCCATTTGAATATAAGTGGCGGCCCAATGTCCGATGGTATCCTCGAATTCGTCTGTGGTGTCATCGTCATCCCCCGCAGTATCGTCCTCTCCGTCAGTTTGATCAGTTGATTCTTCCGAGCTTGGTGTGGCAGTACCGTTGCATTCCTCTCCCGAACAGGCCGGCGCACCGAAAGAAGCACTTCCTCCACCTCCACCTCCACCACCCCCTCCGAGCCCACTTCCACCGCCAGAAGCGGCAATAGTGGTAAAGGACGAGGCTGTCGGGGCGATGGCATTGCCGGAGAGATCGTCACCCCCGGTAATATTGAAAGCGTAGGTAGTGTTGTTGGCAAAAGCGGTGTGGCTAATGGTAGCAACGGTATTCCCGCCGCTCCAGGCCACGGCCAATCCGCCCGGATTTGGGGTCAGCGTGTAAGTGAAGGAACCAGTGTTCATGGCTTCGCTAAAAGTAACTGTAATTGCGGAATTAACGGCGACTCCGGTCGAACCGGTAGCCGGTACTATAGTGGCCGTGGGTGGTACCGTGTCCGCTTCATAGGAGGAAAATCCCGTGACATCAAAGGTCAGTGTGTCCGGTCCGGCAGCCCAAACGAAATTGGAGGCCGTACCATGGGCGGCGAAATTATAGCTGTCCAGCGGTCCCGCAGTCGAAGGGATGCTGCCCAAAACAACACCGGCGTCATCCTTGACAACAAAGGATGGTTGAACGCCAGCCGTCGGCTTAATCATCAGCTGGGTGGCAATATCAAAGGCGGCCAGTGCAGAACTGTCCAGACGCAGAATCGAATCGGTGGTTGTCGTGTTGGCAGCCAGGGCCTGCAGGCCGGTGACGGTTGCCTGATCGGTGAGGTCCATGGCGGCATTGAAAGTCATTCTGGCAATGTCCACTCCCAGGTTTTGGGCGTTAAAGACAATTGTGCCAGCAGGAACATTGGTGAAGTCGGTGATGGTGGACCAGTCAGTGGTGGTCGCGTTGTTCAACGAGGGCACAATGTTTTGCGGGATCACGTTAAAGACGGCAATGAGAAATTCGGCGGCGTTGGCGCTGGACCAGACATTGCCCGCATCATCGGTCAGCTCGACATTGACCTGATAACCGTCAACCTGCGTCGGCCAGCCGCCCGGCAGCCCGGCCAGTGCGTAATTCAGCGTCCAACTGTTTGAACCGGGAGCGGTGAGGCCAAGTGACTGATAATTGGCGGGGTTGGTGAAATCGGCGGTGCTGCAAAGCTGAGCCGGAACGTCTTCATTCATCGACCTGAGACAGGCCTTGACCGCAGTCAAATCGTTGCCGTCACCCTCCGGAAAATGATTAACCTGCAGACGCAGATTTTGACCGGTGTAGTAATACCAGAGCTGGGTGGAGAGTGTGGGAGCCGCCCCGTCCTGTTTGAGGGCCTGAACGGTGTTGATGGCCAGGAAACTGGGTAGCAAGGTGTCAATGACATAATTATTCGTTCCCGCCGTAACGGTGACATTCCCGGCGTCGTCAACCACGGTAAGGGAAACATTGTTGTTGATATCGTCCTGACCATCCAGCAGGCCGGTAAAGTTGGAGCACCAGATACCGTCTGCCGCGATTGGATCGCAGAAAGTGCCATTGTCCAGGGCCGACATGGCGTTGTCGACGGCGCGGAAGGCACTACCATCAATCGTCACCGAGACGATGTCGGAGTTATTGTCTCCGGCGGCACTGTTGTTCCAGGTCGGTACCGGATTGTCTCCTCGTTTGAACGCTCCCGCCGTACCTGTCGCACCGAGCACAGAGATATTGCCCGCCGTGACTACGGGGGCCTGATTGTCCACGCTGAATTGGATATCGTCGGTCACATTGGCCGCCACATTGCCGGCCAGATCAGTGGCCAGAGTAATTGTCACATCGTTGTCGGTGTCGTCAATGGTACCTGCCAATACGGTATAGGCTGCGCACCAGATATGATCGGCGGCAACGGTATCACATCCGGCACCATCATCCCGCATGGCGACCACGCCTCCGCCGAAATCGGCAAAGTCGGCCGAAACGGAGGCAACGTCACCGTAAGCAGATGAATCCCAGACCACGTTCACTATATCCGTCGGGTTGACCACCAGGGCCGAGCCGGCGTTTTCGGTGATGGTGGTGGTGATATTGGCCGGGTTGGGCGTAGGTGAAACCAAGTCAATCGTAGTAATGTCTGTGGTGGCCACGTTGCCGTCGGTGGGACCGTTGTCAGCGGACAGGAATTGCGCGGCGTAGGGGGCTCCACCGGTATTCGGTATGATCGGGGTCACCGTACACACGGTTGACCCGTCGACCGCCGCTGAATCTATAGTGACAAAAATGGTACGTTCATTGCTGGCGGCCGTATAAATGGAAGCGGCGCCAATCAAATGATCCGCCCCAAAGAATGGGGCGCCCCCGACGCTGACGATATTGGTGTCTGCTGCTATGTCAAAAGTATTGTTGCCATTGGTGTCCTCCCAAATATCCAGGCTGGTCAGGGCAGTGTTGAGACAGGTACCGGGGTTACCGATTTTCAGTGAAGTCAGCTGGTCGGCATTGTAATAACCCGTACTGTCATTATCGACGATTATGTCTTCGCCATCAGTATATTTTCCATCCCCTGATCCATCATGATAGGTCAACCAGGTGGCGAAATCGATCAAATCAATATTGCCGTCCAGAACTATCTCAGTTCCGTCCAGAATATTGTCGGCGCTGTCGGCGATCAGCTCTCCGTTATTATAGGTGTTGCTGTTGTTGGCATCGGAATACTTGTAGTTGGCGCTGACGGTGAAGGGCGTCACGTCCACATAACCGGCCGTGACCACTTCTCCCGGGGATAAAACGGCATCGGCGGAATTGGCGATCAATTCACTGACACCACCCAGGACTGCAGTGACCGTAAAATCCGCATCGTTATTATTGTCCGAGAATCTCTCCCCGGCATCAAACGTGCGCAGTGTGTCACCGGCAGCCACGTTATTGGCCGCTCCGGCAAAATAAATAGTAAAAATGTCTTCACCGTCATCATAGACACCGTTGCCCGCCGCCCCGTCGTTGTAGAAATGTACCAGCGAACCGGAAAGAGAGGTCAAAGCGGCCGTGGAAAAGCCCCGCCAGATTTCGCCCGCATCGAGATCTCCGTTGCTGTCAGCGTCAAACCAGATCAATTCTGTGGCGTCATAAGTGGCATTGGTATTGTCATCGTAAAAATGATGGTCGGCAGTCATGTTGGCCAGGGCATCACCGCAGCCTGCGTCACCCGGGCAGCTCATCACATGTCCGTCCCCCAGCGCCAGCCCACAGTCAAAAATCAGAACGTCGTTGTTGGAAACGGTATTGTTACTGTCGAGATCATTAAAAATACAGTAAGGCGTGCCGCCGACGGTTGTGTCATAGGTGACAGTAGCACCGAAATTAGACATCCAAACGGCTCCGGCCGTGGTAATGGTGTCACCACTGTCCAGATTGGCGTCAGCGGAACTTACAATCAGTTCTCCGTCGGTATAGGAACCATCACTGTTGGCGTCGGAGTAATAATCATTGGCAGCGAATAGGCCGATCAAATCGCCGTCAGCGCTGGCCGTGGCTCCATCATGCGTCAACTTGACGATATCCTCGCCATGGTCATAAGTGGAATCGGCGTCAGTTTCGAGATAAAAATAGGCGGCCGGAAAATTCTGCAGATCGGCCAGACCAGCATGGATAATTTCTGCTGCGGCAATATTGTTATCGGCCGAATTAACAATCAAAACATCAGTGTTGTTGCCGTCATAGTCCGCGGCATCATCATGATCTTCATCGCCAAACTGGACTGACTGTCCGACGTTCCAGTTGGCTTTTAGATCCGCCGTTCCAGGGGTGATTATCTCGGCAGCAGTAATCCAGGTATCGGCCGATTCCACAATCACTTCGGCGCCCGAATAATTGCCGTTATCATTGGAGTGGTCTTCATCGCTGTAATAATTGTTGGCGGAGAAAGCGCTAAGCGCGTCTCCAGGTGAAACGGCAAAACCTGCTCCATCCAAGGCGAAAGGATCGTTGGCCGGGTTTGGCAGATCAAACTGCATCACCAAATGATTTGTTGTACTCGCCGGGATCAGGGTGTTGCCGTTATTGGTGACCGAAAAATTTCCAGCCGTTTCGGCCGAACTGACCAGTGGACTGACCAGCAGGAGGGTGATCAGCAAAGGGCTAATAAACCTCCAGGTCCTTCGTTTTGTTTTTGTGCTCATGGTAAAAATTATGAAATAATTGTTTTACAAGGCACGCAAAGCACAGCCCGACGGCTCGGCCCCACTGCTTGTTATGGCGATTATCGTGCCAACTGTCTAACAATTCAATGTTTGTAAGCTTTGTGATTAGCCGTACCCGGGCTGACGACTGGTCAAAGCACAGTACGTCTGCTGAAAAGGCGGATTTTGGCCGGGGAACATATCCGCCTAATTTTGACTAGTGTCTTTTTTGTTTTGAATTCTGCCTCGTTGGAAAATTTTGGAAAGGGAAGTTCAATTGATTTTTTGCAGCGTTGACATTATTCTGGTCTGGCCTTGGAGGGGACTTTTTTCAGAGGGCGGTATAGCCAAGTGGTAAGGCAGCGGTTTGCAAAACCGTCATTCCCCGGTTCGAATCCGGGTGCCGCCTCCAAACAGTACAGCCGGTGATAATGTTGCCCTTTGAGGGCATTTTGTTATAATCGCAGGCGAAATTAGAATTTAAACAATCCAAAAATGGAAAACGCAAACAAAGATGTAAACCAGGTGATTAATCAAATGCAGATGATCAAGTTCCAAGGGGTTTTTATGGCGGCATGGAATCTGTTGCTGAAAGAACCGCTGCTTTTGATCGCGCTGGTCCTTGCCCCGATGCTGCTCAACGGAATTCTGGAAGGCTATGTCTGGCCACCGCTGCTCAACGCCACCATGAATGCCGGCGCACTGACCTCTGTGGTGGTAGCTATTCTGCTTAGTATTGTTTCCGCCCTGATCGCCTTCTTTGGCAGCGGCCTGATTCTGCGCGCCGCCAGCCGTGTTTTTGACGGCAAAAAAATTGATGTGTCCGAAATAGTGGCTTTTGTACAGAAACATTTCATTGACGCCATCAAACTGGCCATTCAGCTGTTCATCTATACCGGTGCCTGGCTGGTGATAGTTTATATGCTGGCCATGGCGCTGCTGCTTCCGCTGGCTCCGGCCGTTTCGGGAATTTTGGCAATGCTGATGCCGATTGCTGTGATCGTATATATCATTGCCTTCTTTAAAAAGATCGTTAATTCTTCACTTTCTTTCGCAATTTTCTGGTCGGCCGAAAAACCGGAAGTTGAAGGCTCACTGAAAAAAAGCCTGGAATTGTGCGACAAACTGACCTGGACCATTTTTGGCAACTATATACTGCTCGGACTGGTGGGTGCATTGGCCTCTTTTGTCATCATCGCCGTGCTGGGGGCCGTACTGGTGGTACTGGGCCGCGGCGGCGTGGCCGTGACATCCGCCATTGCCTCGGGCCTGGTGGGCACTTTCTACGCCCTTTTCCAATACTGTCTGAAAGGACAGGTGGAAAAATTCCGCGGAGCACATCATGGTGAGACCTCCCACCATCACGCCAATTAAGAGTTGGTGGAACGGGAGAGGTTTCTGAAACAATATTTGGCCAGCCGTACCTGATCTTTCATCCCCTGGAAAAGTCCTTCGATGATTGACGGGTCGGCTGGTTTTTTGATGGCCGAAGCCCGGCCCAACATCAAACGCAATTCCTGCCCAAACTGGCTGGCCAGCGTGCGGGCTTCCGGAACACCTTTCTGGCCGGCCTGATCCAGTCCATCGATCAGGGCCAACATTTCGGCCGTGGTCTCAATCAGCCAGGGTGATAGAATTTGCACGCCCAGAGCGGCAATTATTTTTTGTCTGGTGTTGCGACCCAGCAGTCTGTCTACCCCTTCGGCAACCAGATTGTTTTCCGGTAGGGCCTCAAATTCGGCCAGCTGGGATTGACTCTCGGCGCTTTTACCAAAATATTGATAGCGCTCCAACAAAAGTTGCGGATCAGAGGCGCCACTACCGGCGGAAGCGCGGTTTAAGCGCTGCTGTAAAAGCTGCTGCAGCAGGTGTAAACGTAACTGCTCGGCCAGAGGACCGAGCTCATGGAGTGAGGGCAAGGGGCTGTCCGTTCCATCAAGGAGTTCCAGCTCACGCTGCAGAGGACGCCTCTGATGACTGAATTGTTCATAACGCTCTCTGTGCAGCCCGCTGACCGCAGAAAGCAGATGGCCGTAAAAAGTTTCCAGCTGGGCACGGTTATAGATATCCAGCGTGGGAGTGGAAGGCAGAGGATAGGAAAAGCATAGTGCGCGCAAACGACCCGGTTCGGAAGCGGATTCCAATTGGGCGGAAACGCCCGCCGGAAGATTTTTTTCCAAAGGCGAGAGTGCGTCAATTACTGTCGGCCAATGACGTTTGAGCAGATAGTCGGACAGTTCTCCCCAACTGATTTTTTCCCGGCCCTCATTGACGCAGACAATACGAAAATCGATGTTGATCCGTTCCTGTTCCAAGAGCAGATGTTTGAAGAGGACTTCGCGCAGCAATAATTTTGCCTCGGCCATGGCGCCGTATTCCAGGGCCGGCGGATTGTGGCGACGCACGATTTCGGCGGCGGTAAAGATCATCAATTCGCGGTCGGCTGGTTCAAGCATCTGGCGGTCCAGGGGGGCGCGGGCGGCGACGTAGGCCGCGTCCAGCCGGGCCAGCTGGCCGCGCATAATGTTGCTTTTGGCCGCCCGCGCCCGAGCCATATTGAGGCGCAGACGAAAAAGCGGTTCCAACTCTGCATCGTTGTCGTCAAGCTCGCTGGAACCATTCCATGGTTCCCCGGATGTTTCGGGATTGAGCGCGCTGGCACCGGCCACAGATGGGTCGACATCCAGATCAGTGCTGACAGCCAAATCATCCGCGTATCGATCAGTTCCGTCTAATGGTTTTGACATGGGAAAAACAAAAGAGTTTGTATATTATAACCTGTTTTCCTCTTTGTCAATTCCGCTTTGGAGACGGTGGCAAACGCGGCGAACCCGCTATGGTGCGGCACGACATGCGGCAGGCTCGTTGTGTGCGGCAGTGTAACGTCGCTGGGAAGGATGCAAGCCTGGCCGTGGGCAGAGAGTATACCTCCTACATGCGCTCAAAAGTTGCGATACCCAGGACATGCAGGCCGTTTTTGAGTACCTGGGCCGAGGCGCGCACCAGATCCAGCCGGGCCGCGCGCAAATCGTCACGTTGAGATTTGAGCACCGGTACCGCGCTGTAAAAGGAATTGAAGGTCTGGGCCAGCTCATGCAGATAGGTGGTGAGCAGGTTGGGCTTGTAGTTTTCGGCCGCCGCCGCCAATTTTTCCGGGTATTGCACCAGGAGGCGCAAGAGTGTCTGTTCGGCGGGCAGAGAGAAAGGCGTGAGGCCTTCCTCGGCGGCGGACTGTTCGGCGTCACGTTCGGATTTTTCTTTCTCCTCCTCCAGGGAGAAAAGAGTTATCTGCCCTTCATCGCCGCCCGAGTTGCGACGGGAAGGTGCGCCGCGCGCCGCGTCCGCGGTGGCTGCCATAGTTTCGGCTTTTTGTTCGGCGGCGCGGCGCAGAATGCTGTGGGCGCGGGCCAGTGAATATTGCAGATAGGGGGCGCTGTTGCCATCGAGAGAGATGACACGATCCCAGTCGAAGGTGAAATCCGACTCGGGCGCCTGACAGAGCATGGCATATTTGATGGCCCCGATAGCCAGCCCGTGTACCAATTTTCTGGTTTCGGCCGCGGAGAGCTTCTGTCCGTTTTCCTGCATTTTTTGCTGAACGATCTGTTCGGCGCGCAAACCGGCCTCGCGGATAATATCCCGTCCCTGAATGATGTTGCCCTTGCGGGTACTCATGGAAGCGTCGGCAAAACTCATCCGTCCAAAGGGCACATGTTTAAACTCGGCGACCGGAAATGACGGGTCGGCGCGATGCAGTTTTTCGGCCACGGCGAAAAGCTGCTGAAAATGTAAAGTCTGAGCCATGTCAACCACATAGACCAGCCGCTGCAGACCTGGCTCCGAGGTGAGACGGTCTTCGATGCTGGCGATGTCGCGGGTGATGTAGAGCGTTGTACCATCGCCCTTCTGCACCAAAGCAGGTGGGAGATTGTGCTCCTCGAGATTGACGATATAGGCTCCCTTTTCGCCAGCGGTGATGACCCCGAGCTGCTTGCCGCGATCGAGGATTTGCCGACAGGCCTGGTTGTATTTTGATTCCGGATAATGCCGGTCGTGATGAACGCCCATGGTGCGGTAAATCTCATTCAAATCCCTGGTCGACACTTCCACCAGCCATTGCCAGAGTTTGAGATTTTCCGGGTCACCTGCCTCCAGTTTCTGAAATTCCTGCCGTGCGGATTCCTCCAGAGAGGGATCTTTTTCGGCCTCCTCATGAAATTTGACGTAAAGTTTGAGGAGCTCGTTCATCGGATCTTTTTCCACGGTATCCTTGTCGCCCCAGCGCCGATAGGCATAAATCGATTTGCCGAACTGGGTACCCCAATCGCCCGGATAGTCGCCGGCCAGTACCTCATAGCCGCAGTGGCGATAGAGATTGACCAGGGTCTGACCGATGACGGTAGTGAGGAAATGATGCGCACCAAAAGGCTTGGCGATGTTGAGAGAACCAAATTCAACCATAATTTTTTGACCGAGGCCGCGGCGGGAACGCCCATAGAGATCCTTCAGCCCGAGCAGTTGATCAAGGTGTCCGCGGAAATAAGCGTCCGATAGATGAAAATTGATGAAGCCGGGCCCGACAGTTTCGATTTTTTCTATTGTTTGCAGACCGCTTTCGCCATGACGCTTTTGCAGATAATCGACGATTTCGCGTGCTATTTCCTGGGGCGGACGGCCGGCCGTTTTGGCCAGTTTCATGGCCAGATTGGTGGAGAGATCACCATGACCGGGCTCACGGGGAATTTCCAGCTCGATCAGGGGCTGAGCGGTCACAATGGTGGGCGAGGTGGTGGCGCTGGTGTTTGGGGCGGACTCCACCAGCTGCGGCAATTTTTCGGCGAGATATTCCCGCAACCAGCCTTCGACAAGCGTATTGGCCGTATCTGGAACGTTCTCCGGCAATTCAAATGAAGCGGGGTCTGCCTCGGCAGCGACGGAGGTTGCCTCGGATGTGGCAAGGGCTTCCTCCTGCTCTTTTCGCTCGGCCTCCCGTGCCAAATAGGCCTGTTCCAGTTCGGACTGATAACCCAAGTCCACGCTGTTGCGCTCGCCATCCAGGCGGTGAATTTCAGCTATGCCGCTCTGAAAATATTTGCCCAGATTGAGGTTGATTTCTCCAACAAAACTATCAATTTCCGTTTCACTCCAGCCGGCCAGATTAGGGAAATAAAGCACCAGGTTGCGGGTTTCCGGCACAAAATCCAGATCCGGTGCCTTCTTGCCCTTTTTGGGGGTGTAAAGTGTTAGCAAATGATCTTTCTCGGCCTGGTCGAGGTCAAAGCCAAAGAGCGGCAAAAAATACTTCAGCGAGAGCCAGGCGATCAGATTGACCAGATTGTTTTTACCTTCGATATCCTTGCCGGCAAGCACTTTTTTCAGGCGGTTTTCCAGATGGTAACTTTCCAGGAAAGTTTCTCCGTTGGGACCGTAAAAACCGGTAATGCGCTCAAAAAGCTCTTTGCGGCCGGCTTTTTTGATATCGTTTTTGGCCACAGCCGCCGTGCCGCGCAACAATTGGGAAAGACTGGAGACCTTACGCAGATTTTGGCATCCGCGGACAATCATAACGGTGTAACTGACGCCAGGCAGAAAGCCGATGATTTTGGATCCGAGTTTTATCTTCATGGTAAATTCTTGGTTTTTCGATTTGCATTATATTGAATATCTGCCGATTTAAAAGCCCGCCGGCAGGATTTTGAAATAGTTTTTTGGATAGTCAACCTGGAATTGGCGGCGCAGAGCGGCCCGGAACTTTGAAGAGCAGCGTCTTTGTGCTATAATTAAATGATTTACCAACAAAAACTAAAACATAAGCCGTTAAAAAGATGCTTAAATCAACAAAACTCCTAATCTCCGCCCTGCTGGTTATCTCGTTCTCCGCAAGCGGGAGCGGTCTGGCTCTGGCCCAGGAAGAAACTCCGCCGATTCCCGATCCGGGCGAGGTGGCTGCTGTCACCGACATCGCCTATCCATCCGATGTTGAGAACGTCAAGGCGGAACCCGGCGACAAACTAGTCAAACTGACATGGGATGCGGCCACAGACAATGTCGGCGTCAGTGGCTATAAAATTTTTTACGGCACCAGCTCCGTCAGCACCGATTCGGCCAGCTATACGATGGGCCCAGTCGATGTCGGAAACGTCCTGGCTTATGACGTCACCGGACTGGAAAACGGCAAAACCTATTACTTTGCCCTGACGGCCTATGATGCCGCCGGTAATGAAAGTGAATTTTACAGTCTGGAGGTATCCGCTAAACCCGGTGCCGGACCGTCCGGTACAACCAGCGGCGAGGACAAAACCGCTCCAACAGTGATCAATGCCACCGCCCTCTATAAAAACGAAGTGAAAGTAATTTTTTCCGAAGCGATCAAGCTGCCGGCCAGCAATCCCCAATCGGCCTTCACCATCAAGGATGATTTCCTGGGAACCAGTCTGGAAGTACAAAACGCCGAACTGGATGCCAGCGACCTGACCGGAAAATCCGTTATTCTCACCACCGCCGAACAGAAAAAATCGACCAAATACATTCTGACAGCCGGCATAGGTGTGCAGGATATGTCCGGCAATCCCATAGTCTCCGGTACCAGCGATATCGCTTCCTTCATGTCCTCAACCCAAACCAAACCAGCTGAAGAGGAGGTGAAACCGGCCGCCGAAGAAGAAACCCCGGCCGATACCGTTGCCCCGACTATGCTTTCCGTCAATGTTCCCAATGCCACAACGATCGAAGTTACCTTTTCCGAACCGGTTGTCTTTATGCCGAATCCGGCTGAAAACTTCATCATCACGGATTTCGCGGACAATACCAAAATCACCAACGTCAATCAGGTCACCGTAGGACAGAACGGTACTGTGGCCACCCTGACCACCGCCCCATTGGCCGCCCAGAAATACAATCTGATCGTAGTGAAAGTCCAGGATCCGGCCGGCAATCCGATGCCGGTACAGGAATCCGCCACCACTTTTGACGGTCCGGCCGATGCCGCCCCCGTTGTACCGCCGGTTGACCCAAATCCACCCGTCGCAACCAACGTCGAAGATGCGGCCAGCGACCTGGTCGCCAAAGCCATGGCCAATCTGATGGTCAATCTGTCCTGGAAGACGCAGGAAGAAAAAATGGCCGATGTGGCCAACTTTGTACTCTACATGTCCACCGACCGCGGTGCCACTTACGGCCCGGGGATGACCTTGGCCAAGGACCTGAAATCCTACAATTACCAGAACCTGCAGGCCGACATGGTCTATTATTTCAAACTGACCACCCGCAATGATGCCGGCCTGGAAAGCGAAGGTCTGATCACCACTTTGACCCTGCCCGCCACCGGTCCGGAACTGGCCCTGCTGCTGCTCTTCTCCGGAGGAGCCGGAGCCTGGGTAACGCGCCGAAAAAAGAAATAGTCGGCGCCAAAAATTAAGTTTTCGTTAATGTGTAAAGCCTAAAATTGCCTCCATGAACCGGAGGCAATTTTTTTACAGCCGGAAATTGATGGGCGCGGCGACAGCCGCGCTGATTGCCCTGACCGTGCTCTTTGTGCTGGCCTGGCAGGCACTGCCCGATGGCAGACTGAGACTGTGGTTTCTGGATGTGGGGCAGGGGGATGCAATATTGATGCGTTTTCCGGCCGGCGAATGGGTGCTGGTGGACGGCGGCCCGGATGCGTCAGTACTGGCGCATCTGGGCCACCTGATGCCGTTTTATGAGCGGGAGCTGGAGCTGGTGATTTTGACCCATCCGCACGCCGACCATGTGGACGGACTGGTGGAAGTGCTGGAACGTTATCGCGTGCGCAATCTGCTGCTGACAGGAGTAAAATACGACTATGCCGGCTATGAGCGGCTGCTGGACGTGGCCCGGGAGGGCGGGGTGAAGCTGCTCTATAGCAGCGATGGCGTGGACTATGCCATCGGACGCAGCGGTCTGGATTTGATTTATCCGGGAACGATGCTGCGAGGCAGGGGTATAGAAAATGTCAATAACAGCTCCCTGGTATTCCGGCTGATTCACGGAGAATGGCGGGGCTTTTTCAGCGGCGACCTGGAGGAGGAAAAGGAGGTGGAGCTACTGACTGGACGGGCGGTGAGTGGCGGTGCTCGGGCGCCGATGGCAGAGTCCGGCGCGGGGGAACCGGGCGGTCGGGCGCCGGGCGGGCTGGACCTGTCGGCCAATCTGCTCAAGGCCGGACATCATGGCTCAAAAACCAGTAATTCGGCTGACTTGGTGAAGGCGATAGGTCCCAGCGAGGCGATAATTTCCTGCGGGGCGGGCAACAGTTTCAACCATCCGGCACCCCAGACACTGGAAACTTTCCGGCGGGCCGGCGTGACTGTGCGGCGCACCGATCTGGAGGAAACGATTGAAGTTGCCGTGCCTTGAGTTGACGCCAATTTTGCCTGGTTTTGTTTCGCGCTGCCCAGAGCTGCTATTTCAGACCGCTTTTCCACTGCAGGGTCTGCGCGCGCAGACTTTTGTTGCCATTCGTTAGCTTCTGCAAGCCGTTTTTGTTTTTGTAATCCCCTCGCACGGATTAGGCCAGGATTCGGCCCGGATTCGACTTGGCCAGATTATTGTAGTAGTTTCAGACATTTAGG
>DBRL01000014.1:13771-162203 GCA_002305925.1 Candidatus Peregrinibacteria bacterium UBA1369 | reverse complement strand
CGCGCCACCAAGGACATCAACCATCAGGACGACCTGATTGAGGAAGTGGCCCGGCTCTACGGCTACGAAAAAATCCCCCCCGTCGTGCCGGAACTGCACATCCGTCCGGCCGCCCGCCCCAACACCGAGCGCCGAGAAAAATATCTGATCCGCGACATTCTCAGCCTGGAACTGGGCTTCAATGAAACGGTCAACTATTCCTTTTATAGCAAAAAAACCCTGGAAAACTGCGGACTGGACGAATCGACACATTTGAAAATCCGCAATTACCTCTCCGAGGAACAGACCCATCTGCGCGTCGACCTGATCCCCAATCTGCTTTACAACGCCGCTTCCAACCTCAAAAACACCAACCACCTCAAACTCTACGAAATCGGCCGCAGCTACAAACTGGTCAATCAGTATTTCCCACTGGAAGAAAAAATCATCGCCGGCCTGATTCTCGACAGCGCCAAAAGCAAAGACCCCAACCACAACCCCTTTTACCAGGCCAAAACCGCCCTCGATATTCTACTGACAAGACTGGGCGTCGAATCGCTGCAATATCGCCGAGCCGAATCACCCAATCCGCTGGCCCATCCGGCCAAACACGCCGCCTGGTTCGACCATCGCAGCCAACAGGAAATCATTCATCTCTACGAACTGCACCCGCAGGTGGCACAAAATTACGGACTGGAAAAGGAACGTATTGCCTGTTTCAGCGTCAATTACAGTCTGCTGCACGCCCTGCCCCGCCCGGTGCGCAAATACCGCCCCATCCCCCGCTTTCCCTCGATAGGACTGGACGTCTCGATACTGGTACCGGCCGATAGCGAGGTGGCCATTTACGAAAAAGCCATTAGCTCGACTGAAAAGGACTTGATCGGCTCGGTCCGGCTCTTCGACTTCTACCAGGGCGACCGCATTCCCGCCGGCAAAAAATCCCTGGCCTACCAGATCACCCTGCAGGCGCCGAACCGCACCCTCACCGACGCCGAAATGAAAAACGCGCAGCAAAAAATCTTCCAGGCGCTGCAAAAAGCCGGCGCGGAAATCCGTGGGCTCTAACGCAAGCTCTAAACTTTGTTTTTTTGACAGTTTTAGGCTAAAATTTCCGCGTCATTAATTTTGACCACTTTGGATCAGCAAAAAGCCCGCTCAATGATGCACCGGTTACGCCGATTGCGCGACCGCCACTTTTCCAACCAACACGGCCGCACCGACTGGAAAAAAATCGGCCTGATCTCCGGAATCGCCGTCGGAGCACTGATTGTCTTTGGTGGCCTGCTCTTTGCCACCGCCATCGCACTGCTCTCTATCGGTCTGCCCGATGTACATGATCTCGACCGCCTTGCCGTCGCCCAATCCACCACCATCTACGACCGTGAAGGCAACGTTCTCTACGTCAAATACGGTGAAGAAAACCGCGAATACAAAAGCCTCAACCAGATTTCCGACAATCTGATCAAAGCCACCATCGCCATCGAAGACGACCAGTTTTACAACCATCCCGGCTTCGATATGTTCGGTTTTGCCCGCGCCGCCTTCAACAATCTCACCGGTGGCAGCCAGCAGGGCGGTTCGACCATCACCCAGCAGTACATCAAACTGACCTTCCTCACTTCGGAAAAATCCTATATCCGCAAACTGAAGGAACTGATTCTGGCCGTGCGCCTGGAAGAAGCCTTTGACAAGGACACCATTCTGGAAAAATATCTCAACAAAATCCCCTACGGCAACAGTGCCTATGGCGTGGAAAAAGCCGCCCAGATTTATTTCAGCAAAACGGCCAAAGAGATCTCACTGGGTGAGGCTGCAGTTCTGGCTGCCATCCCGCAGGCCCCCAGCTATTACAATCCCTACGGCCCCAACCTCTACTCGCGTCTCTCCGCCAACACCTCACCCGACCTTCTGGCCAGTCGCAATATACGCAGCGAAACCGACCTCAAAGAAAACGAAATCAAGCGGGGGCTGATCGGCACCGAAGTCGATGTAGGCGATGGCAAACAGGTCTATCTGCAGGGGCGCTCGGACCTCGTCTTAAAAAGAATGCTCGAAACCGGAGCCATCAACGAAATGGACCGGCAGGAAGCGTTGGAAAACCTCCACGCTTTGAAGTTTGAACGCCAGCAGAAAGACATCAAAGCCGCCCACTTTGTCCTGGAATATGTCATCCAGCAGTTGGAAGCCAAATACGGCAAGGAACTGGTCGAACAGGGCGGACTGAAAGTTTACACCACCATTGACCCGACTTTGCAGGAATACGCCGAAAAAGCCATCAAAGACCGCGCCGAAAACAATCAGAGCAAATACAACGTCAAAAATGCCGCCCTGGTTTCGTTGAATCCCCAAAACGGCCAAATTCTGGCCATGGTCGGCTCACGCAATTACTTTGACACGGAAATCGACGGCAAACTAAACATCGCCACCAGCTTCCGCCAGCACGGTTCTTCCTTCAAGCCGATAGTCTATGCCGCGGCCTTCGTCAACCGTTATTCCCCCGCCTCGGTGGTATTTGACGTACCGACGCCCTTTGGCAGCGCCTGGCCCAAAAACTTTGACGGCAAGTTCCAGGGCCCCATCACTCTCCGCAAAGCCCTCGGCCAGTCACGCAATATACCGGCCGTCAAAGCTTATTTCCTTGGCGGTGAGGAGGAACAAATCATCCCCTTCGCCAAAAAACTCGGTGTCGAATTCATGAATGAAGAAATGACCTATGGATACCCCCTGGCACTCGGCTCCGCCGAAACCACCCTGCTCTCAATGACCAGCGCCTTCGGTACTTTCGCCAATGGAGGACTGCACTACGAACCGGTCGCCATCCTGCGAGTGGAAAACGCGCAGGGCGAAATTCTCGAGGAATGGCAGGATCAAATGGGCGAAGAAGCTCTGGACCCACAAATCGCCTACCTGATCACCAGCGTACTCTCCGACCGCGACGTCAATATCGGCCCCAACCTTAACGTACAGGGCCAGATTAACGCGGCCAAAACCGGCACTTCCAACCGCAAAATAGGCACTCAATACCTGCCACACGATCTGCTGACCATCGGCTACACCACCCAGCTGGTCACCGGAGTCTGGGCAGGCAACAACGACGATCGCAAAGACGGCCCCCTCAATTA
Organism: Candidatus Peregrinibacteria bacterium UBA1369; assembly: GCA_002305925.1. Lineage (GTDB taxonomy): Bacteria > Patescibacteriota > Gracilibacteria > UBA1369 > UBA1369 > UBA1369. Next base: position 159,099 of record DBRL01000014.1, on the reverse strand, counting down.
TTCAGCCGATGGCTACAATGTCGCCGCCCCGATTTTCAAGGATTTCATGGATCAGGCACATCAGAATTTGCCAGCCGAGGACTTCCCCATCCCGGAAGGCATCCGTCAGGAAACCGTTTCCAAATACAGCGGCAAACTGATCAGTGATCTCACTCCGGCCGACCAGCAGATCACCGATTTTTTTGCCAGTTTTGCCATACCCACAGAGGTTGACGACAGCTATGCCGGCCAACCGGATTTTACCGCCGCCGAACGCCTGGAAAACGCTCCCTGCCAGGCCGGACAGGCTCAACGCGTCAACACCGTTCTCCTTCATGACATTGATCCCAGCCGTGAAATCTGGGAAAGGGCGGCCCAGGAATGGCTCAAGGAAAACCCCGACTTCCTGGAGGGACACACGGGCAGCCTCAGCTGTGAAAACATTTCTCCCTCCGACCAGCCCACGGTCAAAATTCTCAATCTGCGCGAAAACGACGTCATCAAAGACAAGAACTTCACCGTCCAGGTGGAACCTTACAGCAAGGAAGGCGTCAAAATGGTGCTCTATTATCTGGATGGAGCTTTACAGTACAAACAGGATCAAGTTCCCTTTTCGGGAAATATCCGTCTGCCGCGCATGAGCTCTTCACACCGCTACAAACTGACCGTTCGCATTCTGGACAAGGCCGGGCGTATCGGAGAAACGACCGTTCAATTCACCTCCAATGAAGTCCCGACCGAACCGCTGCCACCAAATCTGGAAGATACAAACGAGTCCACCACCAACAAACCGCAAAACACCTCCGACGACACATTCACCGAAACACAAGTCGAAACACTCTCTCCTGTAAATGACACAGCCGCCGAAGCCCCAACCGTTTAGACTCACCATCACACCGTAAGCATTCATGCGCCGTACCCTATGCCAAGTAGAAAAATCCTCTACATCCTGCTGGGCACTCTCATTTTGGCGGGCTGTCTCACCGCCCCTTTAGCCGATCTGCCGACCACGCCCCAAAACCCAAGCTCCACCGTGGAAAAAATCTCCCTGGAGGGAAAAAATTTCCTGCTGGCACGTCTCGACCCCACCGTTTTTCAGCTAAGAATTGTGGAGAATACTGACCAGACTAACGCCAAAAGTATTGGAGAGATTCATCGTGAAACATCTTCCATTATCTCCTTCAACGGCAGTTTTTTTGGCCAGGATTTTCGCCCGCTGGGACTGCTGGTCTCCGAAGGACGGCTGCTCGCCCCGCTCAGTAAATCCGAACTGATGAATGGTATCTTCACCATCAACCACAAAGGCCAGGCGCAACTTTTTGACTTCCAAAACTTCCAGCAAAAACAAGAGCAGCTACTCCCCGAAATCGATTTCGCCATCCAAAGCGGGCCCATCCTGATCGACCATCAGGGCGAAATCGCCGTCAGCAAAAAAAACCAGCTCAGCGCTGGACGCACAGCCCTCGGACTGGACCGAAACAACGACCTGGTGATTCTGATCCTGCGTCAAAGTCTGCTCGACAGGGAAAATGCTCTCACGCTTTACGAATTTGCCCAAATAGCGGCCGAACACCGTGGACTTGAGCATCTGGGCCTTCATTCGTTAATCAACCTCGACGGGGGCAATTCCAGCGGTCTGGCGAGCCCTCAGGATTACTACCCCGAGCTGGAAAAAGTGCAACACGTTATTATCGCCGTCAACAAAAACCAGTCATGATCAAAAACATCTTTGTCATCAGCGACATTGAACTTGGCCAGGGCGACCTTTTCGACGACTTCCGCGACGAACACATCCTGGTTGATTTCATCAACAAAATAACCGGCATCAAGGGAAAAAACATTCTCATCCTCAACGGCGACACTTTTGATTTTCTCAAAATGCAGTATCAGGGAGCTTTTACCCACCATGTCACCGAGGAAATTTCCCTATCCAAGATCGACAAAATTATCGAAACCTATCCACGCATTTTCCAGGCACTCTCGCGCTTTCTAAAAAAATCCCCCAACCGCGTACACTTCAACATCGGCAATCATGACCACGATCTGCATTGGCCAGCTGTTCAGAAAAAAATCCGCGACACCCTGGGAGAGCCCTCCAAAATTAGTTTTGACATCAGCTATCAGACCCGCGACATACACGTCGAACACGGCAACCAGGTTGACTACCTCTACAAACAGGACCCCAAAAAACCTTTCTTGACGCATCGTGGCAAGACGCTGCTCAATCTGCCCTTTGGCTATGTGGCAGTCAGCCGTTATTTTATCGAATTAAAACGACTCTTCCCCTTTGAGGAAAAAATCTATCCGCGCCATCAGGCCTTCGAAAACTTTCCCGAGTTCAGACGGCAAAAACAGAAAATCGCCTTTATTTTTGGGATCAGGGGGCTGTTTCTCAACTTTCTTTTCAGCCTTGGCGACCCGGTGGCCAGCGTCCCCTATTTCAATCTCTTCAAGCACGTTTTTCAGCACGGACTGGAACTTTACGACGAAAAAAAATTCCTGCAAAAGCGTTTCCGCAACCTGGTCAAACTCTATCCGGACAAAAAAGTTTATCTGATGGGACATCTGCATCTGATTCACCACGAAATATCCCCCCACAAAGACAGAATTTTCATTGTCACGGACACCTGGCGTGAGGAATACAACCTCTCCGTAGGCAAAGAGAAGGTACTCAAACCCAAGACCTATGCCAAAATCACCTACGACAACGACAAACTGCAAAAAGTTGATCTCCTAACCTTCGACCAATGAAAATCACACAGGCCGAATATTGGAAAGCTCTCGTCCCCGGGACAACTCTGCCCGAAGACCACCCGCCAATCATTGCCTTCATCGGCCGTTCCAACGTAGGCAAATCCAGTTTTATCAATGCCATCACCGGTAAAAAAGCCCTCTGCCGATCCGGCTCCACCCCCGGCGTCACCCGCAAAATAAATCTATTTTTGATTAATCAAAGCCTGATTTTCGCCGATCTGCCTGGCTATGGCTATGCCAAGATGAGCCGTGGTGAACGCAAAAAACTGGAAGAGCTAATCTTCTGGTTCCTGACTCTACCCAAATTACGTTTGCAACAGGTCTTCCTGCTGGTCGACTCGCGACTGGGACCGACTGACAACGACCTGGAAATGGCGGGTTTTCTGAGCAGCCGCAATATACCCACCACAGTCATCACCTCAAAGATAGACAAACTCACCTCTTCACAAAAGAAAGCCCTGCTGGCAGGAATTTCACAACAACTCCCACACCATCGTATCATACCTTTTTCCATCCACGACCGTGAATCCATGAAAACAGTCCTCAACAGTCTGCCATAGCAAACCTTACAAACCCGGGCGTCTTGTGTTAAAATAACTTGATATTAACACAAAACATGCACGAACAGGCGTTTATAGAACTCGGCATAGTTATTCTGACTACCCTAATCATCTGCAGTATCTTCAGGATGCTACGCCAACCGATCATCATCGGTTATATCGTCTCGGGAATCGTCCTCAGTCCGAACCTGCTTGGTATGCTCGGCCATCATGATGGTTTCGCCACCTATTCACAGATTGGCATCAGTTTTCTGCTTTTCATGGTCGGCCTGGGCCTTAATCCCCGCAACATTCGCGAGGTCGGCAAACCGGCCATTGTCACGGGCCTGGCACAGGTGGCCCTGACCACTCTTTTTGCCCTCCTGTTGGGCCAATTATTTGGTCTCACACCTCTCTACTCTCTCTATCTGGCGCTTGGTCTCAGCTTCAGCTCGACCATCATCATCATGAAGCTGCTCTCGGACAAAAACGCCCTTGAAACTCTCTATGGCAGAATTTCTGTCGGTTTTTTGATTACCCAGGATCTGGTTGCCATGTTGATTCTGATGTTTGTCTCGGCCAGCGCGGGAGGATCTGACTTGGCTTCCACTCTCACCGCCCTGCTGGTCAAAAGCCTTCTGCTTGGTGGGTTCCTCTATCTGGCCAGCGTCAAAGCGCTGCCCTGGATCGGTAATAAAATGGCCCGTTCTCAGGAAATGCTCCTGCTCTTCTCCATAACCTGGTGCATCTCCCTGGCCGGCATCTTCGCCCTGCTCGGCTTCTCGCTGGAAATCGGGGCTTTGCTGGCCGGTGTCACCCTGTCGGTTTCTCCTTACAAACATGAGATTTCTGCAAAAATGAAACCGCTGCGTGATTTCTTTATCATGATTTTCTTTGTTCTGCTTGGCTCACAGATGATTCTGGCGGACATCAGCAGACAATTGGGACTGATCCTGGTCTCCTCGGCACTCGTATTAATTGGCAACCCTCTGATTGTACTTACGGTTATGGGACGTCTGGGCTACACCAGAAAAACATCTTTCATGGCCGGTCTGACTGTGGCGCAGATTAGTGAATTCTCTCTGATTCTGGCCACCCTGGGCATCAAAGTCGGCCACATACCACAAGAAATTATTCCGGTGCTGACGATGATCGCTCTCATTACCATGGCCGGCTCAACCTATTTCATCATGTACTCCGATCGAATTTTCGACCGGCTCTCACCATGGTTGAAAGTATTTGAAAAAAAAGGAAAAAAGATCGACCAGAGCAGTCACTTCGAACAGGACGAACACAAAATAATACTTATTGGCTACGCCAAAATGGGAGTGCCGCTGGCCGAAGCTTTTCGTCTGCTCGGCTCGGATTTCTTTGTCATCGACTACGATCCACAGATGATTCAAACCCTGAAAAAACAGGACATCGACTGCCTCTATGCCGACATCAGCAACCCAGACACCTTTGAGGAAATCAACCTGGCCAAAACCCAAATGGTTATCTCTACCATCAAGGATGTCCATACCAACCTTATTCTCATCAACACGGTAAAACACGCCCGCTCAAAAGCCATCATCATCGTACTGGCCCATCAGATAGACGAAGCCCTGCGTCTCTACGAACAGGGAGCCGACTACGTCATCATGCCTTTCCACATTGGCGGACATCACACCTCCAGCCTGATCGCCGAATTCGGCTTTGATCTGGACAAATTCGTTCTGGAAAAAAACCGTCAAATCAGTAAACTGCTGATCAGAAAAGGTCTCAGCAAAAAACCGTTGCTCTAATTCTCGCCAATCATGTCCACCCAGCACTCCCACAGACCGCCGCCGGCAAAACTGCCCCAACCGCTCTGCAACCTGGGCAGACACCTCGAACAGACTTTTGCCCTCTGGGATATCAAACAACCCAACTGGCAAACCAGACTGCTGCGCAGCAGCATCTTTACGTTCAGTCTGGCCATCATCGCTTTTTGGCCTTTTCACAACGTCAGCACCAGCCTGGCTATACTGATCTCGGCCTGGCTGCTGCTGGCCCTGACGGATCGCCGCATCCCCTCTCTGTTTTTGATGCTGCACATACAATTCAACATTGCCCTGCTCTTTCAGCTGGTCAACTTTTCACTGCGCTTTTGGAGCTAAACGACCATCCATCGTCAAGTCTTGTCGGATTTGTTTTCATCTTCCTCGTCCTTGACACGCTTGCCTCCGAAATACAGATACCCTCCACCGGCCGCCAAGACCACCACCACGACAATTCCAATCCAGAAAGGCCAGGATTGTTCACTGACAAATTTGGCCACGCCGGCAGCCACGCTGCCGAGTGCACCCTGCATTTCGGGTCCAGGAGCCGACGATTTCGGAGCTCCAATCATCTTTAATTCAAACTCAATTTTCAATGTTTTTCCGACGGCATTGTCTTTCTTGCGAACCGACTGTACATAAACCACGTGTTTCCCGGGCTCCAATTTGGGAGCCTTCATACTAAAGCTGCCGTCGGTAGTATCGGCAATCAGTGCCGAGGAAACCACCAAACTCTGCCAGGTCACATTGACACGACTACCAAACTCCGACAGTGTCCCATAGAGTACTGGCCTACCATCGACAGAATCCACCGCCAAAACAAGGTTCTTCAGCAGCACCTCTTCGGTGATCGGCACGTCCTCCAATCGCTCGGGTTTGGCTGCAACCACTTCCAGAGTGTTATCAATAATAATCTTTACCGGTAAAGAAGTCTTAACCTGACCTTTATTAATCGCCCTGGCCAATAAGAAATAGGTGCCATTCTTGATGGCAATATCGGGAATCATCACAAATCTTCCGCGCGCATCTGTCAGCGTTTCACCGAGAATCACCTCCGCCCCAAACTCATTACGCAGCAGTATCTGGATTTTCACCTGATTGTTGCCCAAACTGGCCGGTCCGACCCCCCTGATCAACGGCGAAGCATCGGCAACCACCTGTCCATATTGGAAATTATTGATCAAAACAGGCAGATTCTCCGGGTCACCCGGGTCGGCGACGTCATTGGGATTGGTTTTCAATTCCAGAATTTCTTCGGCATCGGTGAATCCATCCATATCACTGTCAATACGCGTGGGATTGGTACCATATTGATATTCCAGCAGATCCGATATCCCGTCACCATCACTGTCCTGTGAGCCATCAAGGACAATAATGTTGTATTTTGTCTCCCATACGTCAGAAATACGATTAGCGTTCTTGTCCGCAGGCACCGATTCCGGCCGTAACGGATCGCTACCTTCGGCAATCTCTACACCATCGCTAAACCCATCGCCATCCGTGTCATAGAGCACTGGATCGGTCTTGTGTTCATTTACTTCAACACCATCAGATAGACCGTCCTCATCGGTATCGCGCAATATTGGATTGGTCCTGTGTACTTTCACTTCCGCACCATCATTCAGCTCATCCTCATCGGTATCGGGCAACAATGGGTTGGTCAAATAAACCGAATTCTCATCGATATTGAGAATGCCATCCTCATCATGATCGCTGGTCACGTCCTGATCCAGATTATTTGCTGCTATGAAATTATTGAAGACAGAAATATACTGATCTACCTGCTCCGGCGCAGGACTCTTATCCGGCTCTAATTGTGCCCCCTCGGCACATTGAAACAAACCTGGCGCGCAAATTTTGCTAACCACAATCGGGTAATACCAGTGACGGTCATTGATATCGGGACGTATATCAGTAAAAGGTGTTTTCTGCTCTTTGATCAGCTGCCATGCTTCCTCGGTCAGGGCATGGGCCAGCCGCAAACCCGGCAAGAAAGCCCGTGGCCACAGCATCGGCTGATATGCTGTTCGCTGACGCTCCATTGTTGCCAGGAGACTGGCGGCATAAACTTCACGATAAAACAATGTACTAAAGGCAAAATCCGACTGCTCATAATTTGGCTGGGCTTTTTGCAGCGAATCCAAAATCGTCACCAGCACCTTCAGCGCCTCAATCCTCAAAATAGGCTTCTGAGGCAAAAATGGGCTTTGTTCAATTCCGTAGTACCCCTGAATAATTCCGAGCAAAGCCATTTTATTGATCACATCTTCCTCCGGCAAACCGGTGGTGTCGGGGAAAAGGACGAGATTGTCGGGATCGAGCTTTATACCATTATAGAGACTAAACATTCGAAAAACTGCGGTACAGTTTTCCAGATCGGCATAACATTTATCGAGCAGGTCACTACGCATCTGCAAAAAATTCATCTTCTCGGCAATACGCGCAACAATCGCCGCTCTGGTTATACCAATTTCTCCTTCCTTCAAGGTTAATTCATGCGGCGCAAAAACTTCGCTCAATGGACGCACCTGCCTTTCCGATATGGGAAAATCAAGCGGTAAATATGACTCATCTGATATGAACTGGTTTTCCTCCGGCAAATAATCTTCCGGTAGCTGAATACCGCCCGTGCCAGTCTCAGTAACGGTACCTGTATCGGTGCCCGTTCCAGGTTGAGTGCCTGTATCCGATGTACCCGTGTCCGTATCTGTGTCAGCCCCGGTGCCGGTATCAGTTTCAGTCCCGGTTTCAGTCCCGGTATCAGTCCCGGTGCCGGTATCAGTTTCAGCACCTGTGTCGGTACCCGTACCACTGTCTCCCCCAGTCCCACCTGTCCCGCCTCCCGCGCCACCACCTCCCAAGCTTCCTCCGGGCGGAGAGACAACTTCGCCGGTCACCGTAATCAAACCACTCCCCCAGCAATATGCCTGGCTGGGATCAGAAGGATCACAGGTGTTTGGATACAAAGCTCTGATGTAAGAACCGGCACTGCCCTGATTCAAATCACTAACCGGAGTAACCAGTCCTGTCGTAGACTGAACCAATGCCACACTCGGAGAAGTAGAAACCCAAAGAACATTGGGATCGCCACTTAAATCTATCGGCGGCTGGGCCTCTACCAAAGGATCACCATACTCATAATACGCCATTGCCGTAAACTGGACATTTCCCGACCCCTCTTCCACAGTCACATTGGCCGGTGTAACAACCACCCTTGAAGGCAACAGACGCAGTTCCATTCCCAATTCAGTAATAGCAGACGACTCACTTTGCGCATGCAAAACTATCACCGGAGCCATCATGCCAACCAAGAGAAAAGCCGCCAGTACCCGGGCGGAAAATCGAGCATGCATTAAACTAAAAATCTTCATGGAACTGGGCTTTATGGGCTGTATTTTTTATTTTGACCATATTTTAGCACAGCGGCGCCAAGTCACAAATATTTAATCATCATTTCGGCACCTGAAACCCCTGATCCTGAAAAAACTTGTATTTGTCACCAAAAATCTCCGGCGGAAAATAGTAACTGAACAGTAGCGGCCAGGCTCTTTGAGCCCGATAAACGTCATGCGAGGAGATAGAATACTTTGACAAGTTGGTAATCAGCAACTCACGCAATTTCTGACACTGAGTTTCCAGCATCATCTGCTCCGTCTGCAAAAATTCCACCCATTTGTCATGATCATCCTTCTTCTTTACTTTTCCGGTAACATAGGACATCTTCATCGTATGAACAAACTCCTGGCCCTTCTTGAAAGTGCTGGTTGAACTGGCCGTGACAACAGATTTTTTCCGTTTATTGGAAATAAAACGATTCTCTGCGACATCCTCGTTTTTTACCAACCCCTTGGGATTTCGACTATACAAGAACGATTTAAAGGCTTCCTGTCCTGCCGCATCGGCAAAAGACAGCATCCAACGGCATTCGTCAGTCACTTCTTTGCCACGATCCTGACTGATCACGCGCGTCAGCGCACCCTTCAGATGTATGTAATGGTCATCACCTGAATAAATCAGCGCAACGGTATTTACATATCCTTCTCTGACGTACGTTCCCGTGGCCGCATCGAACCTGACCCGGGGAATTTTCATCTGAATTTTTTTGAATTTTTTCGATTCCAGATTATGCAGTCTGTAATAGCGACCCTTAATCAAAACCACGCCATTGCCCACAGATCTGGCCTGCTCAATTTCCTTGGCCAATTGCAAATCGTAATCATTGACGAATTCACCGATTCCGCTCGGATTAATCACAGTGTCATAACGCGGGGGTGTAAAAGAACTCCCCTTCTCATCGACTTCCTCAATCATCTGAAATTCAACATCCAAAGTCTGAACATACTTGATCTGCAAAGATCTTTTCATGTCCTCTTCCAGCAGATTTCGTCTATGCTCCGCCTCAACAAAGTCACGACTGCTCATCTTTTCCATCACGTTCATAAATTCGCGCAAAAAAGCGGAACACATATAAGCCACCTGTTCATCCGGCAAAGTAGCATGGGCCGGATAGAGTTCTTTGAAAGCGGCTGGATTGACAAACCATTCCATCAATGAAGCGATGTCCCTGCAGTTCAAAATTTCTTTCGGATATGCGCAAGCCTGATGTATCTCTGAATCATTCCTGTAAGAAAGAGCATCCATAACAACCGTTTCGAACTTGCTTTTGGCCTGATCGAGAAAATATTCAAAATGCTTTTGTACATCCTGATTGGACATTGTGGATAGTAGCGGGGACTTCTGCAGACCGAATATTTCTTTTATTTTCTGTAAAAACTGTCCGGGTGAGTTCTTCTGGACAGTAAGCAAAGTCCGCAAATAGTGGCGCAATTGCAACGTATAGTTGGTGCGCCCAAGATTGCCGACATCGTGCAGACCGTGCAGCAAATCAATTTCACGCACGCGACCAAGCTTCTTCAGTTTTTTCGAATAGAACTTGAATAATTCCGGCTTGATATAGCGATCATGAAAAGCCTTAACATTAAAATCCTCATTAAAAAACAGCTCAGCATCGTCGCTATCACTACCATCTTCCAGCACTCCGACCTCAACCAGTCTCTCCCGGGTATTCATCCTGGCCGAATTGACTTTCTGTTCTTCAATATACTTGGCCATCTCCCTGCTGTCATAATAAAGCCAGTCATATAGCGTACGACCTTCAAAATTACTGATGTCATAGCCGATGGAGTCAAGATAGGCAACCAAATCCCTGAACTCTCTTCGATCAAAAATCATTTTTTTCGCCTGTCGGTCATACCTGACTACCCTGCCAATCATAAACCCCATTACAAAGCCACGTTTGTCCTCATTGAACTTCTCGCGGTACGCCTCAGCGGCAATACTGGCCAAACTATCATCAATTTTCCTCGCCACCTTTTCCTTCAGGGTGGCCCGCCTGACCTGACCATCGTATCCGACCTCTTCATATTCGGCCAGAAACAACCTGTGCATTTCAACCATCGGCCAGTCTACTTTTTGCTGACGCAAAAACTCATAAAGCGTTTCAGTGCTGGTCAGTTTGTTGCGTTCCAAAAACAAAGTCACGTTTCTCAAGACAATTTGCTCGGGATTTACTCCATTCTTGCGTACAAAATCATCGCCGGAAAAGGGCATAGAGTCGTCGCCACGCTGTTCGACATCGATTTCAAACAAAGAATTTACAAACCTCATGGCAATGACCTCGGCCAACTTGTTTTTACGGAAACGATCTTCAAATTCCTTCAAACTTAGCCTGGCCTGACCATAGGCCACCTCCTTGATCATTTTTTTGATCAAATCGTTCAGTGAAGCTCCCGGAGACTCCTCCAAAGCTTTCTCCCTCAATCGTCTGTCAATCTCGCGACTATCCAGACGTGTCCAGTTACGAACCAGGAAGCCAAAACGCACCTTTACGCGCGGATCAACACCCATATCCCCCTCTTCCGGTCTGCTTAGATCAACTCTCAACACCATTGGCGCATTCATTAAAGACATCTTTTAATTTTACCACATAGACGGGCAAAAAACACAATTTTTCACACCTGCTCCCCCAAGGACAAAAAAAGAGGCCGGAGCTTTGACCCAAAAGGGTTTTTAAGGTATAATTATTTGATATTTTGAACCTGGACTACGCAGCATGAAAAACAAATTAATCAAATACCTGTTTGGACTGGGCATAGTGGGGTGCATTGTACCACATCTCGCGCTGGGCAACTCAATGATTGTCTCAACAGTCAAAACCCCGGATATTTACAGCAACAATCTCAGTTGGTTCCGTTATTACCAGTACCCCGGAACAACCGTCAAAGATTCATTGATTCTTAGAAATATTGGCGAGCACGAAGAAACCGTCAGACTCTATGCGGCAGATGCAACAGTCAATCAGGCGGGCAGCTTTACCCCCAAGCTCGAAAGCGAAGAGCAGAACGGCATCGGGCTTTGGAGCACTCTTTCGGACAAAGAAGTTACACTGGAACCGGGCGAAAGTATTGAAATTCCCTTCAGCATCGAAATTCCACTGGGTATAGCGCCAGGTCAATACTTCGGCAGCATCATTAACGAACAGGTCAACACTGGAACCTGCCCGAACGGTCTGTTAACAAACGGTAACGGAGAGTGTCCGGGCAACATCCAAATCAAAACGCGCACCGGCAACAGGATCTACCTAACCATACCTGGAGAAATCAAACATGACATCACCCTGCGCAATCTGCTTTGGAAAAGCAGCTCCCAGAAAAAAATCCTCTTTACCTTCAATTTCACCAACAACGGCAATGTTGCCTTTGAACCACAGGCAGTACTGCACATTTACGACACCTGGGGACGCGAGCTAAAAACACTCGAATCGCGACTGGGCAAATCACTGCCCGGCAGTTCGACCGCGCCCATGATGGAATGGGACCCCGGTGACAGTTTCGGAAGTTTCACGGTAAAAGCAGAAATCTACTATCGCGAAGACGACCAGGGACGCTTTGATTCACTACATGGTACCGTTCTGACCGAGACTTTAGAGGTGAAAGTTTTTATTTTCCCCTGGGCATTGGCGATTGTCACATTGGCCGTAGCTACGCTCATCGGCCTGGGCATGCTCGGCAGAAAACGTTACTACACATCTCTGCTGCACCGGGCTTTTGACTATACAGTCCAGGAAGGTGACACCGTAATCAGCATCGCCAAGAGACAGGGCGTCCGTTGGCAGACCATCGCCAAAATCAACAAACTGCGGGCTCCCTTTGTCATCGAACCAAATCAATCAATAAAAATCCCGACAAGTAGCAAAAATAAACATGAATAATAAGCACCTGATCAAATCGGCCTCCTGGCTTTGCCTGGTAGTGACAATCAGCTCAATGCTGATCGGCACAATTTACCATGGCCCCACCCCCCACAGCAAAGCAGCGCACCTTCCCAATGCCACTCCCCTGCACGAAATCACTCTGGACAACGCCAACGAAATAAGCCAAATCCGTGCCGAGATGGATTCAGAGGGAAATCAATATTATGTCTGGAAAAAAGATTATTACGACTTTGAGCTGATGGCATCCTGTCGTGGCATTTTTTATCAGGCCTACAACAAGGCCGGCCTGCCGATTACCCAAGAAACCGAGGTCGAAAGCAGCTGTGACCCGCTCCTTGATTTCCACCTGCCGGACATCGCGGTAAGCCCAAGCCATATCCTGATCACCTACATTTATGAGGAAAGTGGTGTCCTCACCACCATCAAACTGGTGCAGTATTACAAAAATTCTTACACCGACGGCGCGGCAACGCAAACAGTCGAAAACGGTATAATTATTGACCAAAACGCCCAACCACGCCTGGCAGCCTCACCAGATGGCACGGCAATCGGCGTAGTCTTTCAGGGTTGCGACGACGGCAGTTGCACGAATTATGACATCTACTTTCAGGGGTTCGATGAGTATCTAAGCAAAGCGCACCTGGACAACGAACTGATCAACCCTTTCAGCGCGGGGAATCAGGTCGGTCCAAACATCGGCTTTTCCGGTGAACACTTTATGGTGATTTACGAAGAGATAATGGCCGGCCAACCGGCAATGATTCACAATATCCACGCCAGAAGCATCAGCCTTGATGCCAACATCATTTCACCACAGCTAACCCTGGCCGAACTCACCGCCGAACAGCCGGATATAGCTGGGACTTCAGATAGCGTTGTCTCGCTTACCGATCCCTATTTCGAAACTTTTTATGTAACCTATCTCAACCAACCCGATCTATCAACTGAAGAAATAATCATCAAAAAAGTCTACTGCGAATATGATCCGCTGACTCCGGCCAATTACTACTGCGACAGCACCAGCCGGGCCGGAGAGCCGGTCATTGCCAGAGCGGGCCAATCCGACAGTACGCCCAAAGCCTCACCACAAATTGCAGTCTTCAAAAATCTATACGATCTCAAACGCCAACATCCTTACGAAAACAGCAACATTGACTACCTGACAGTGGCCTGGCGAGAGTCACCGCTTCTGGAAACGGGCAAAATAAAAGTCCAGAACTACACCGACACGCTCCGGGCCAGCGGCAGTACAATTACCGTCGCCGAAAGTGACGAAATGTCGAATGAACTGGCACTTGCTTCAAACCGCGACGGACATTACACCGTTGCCTACAATGATGGCACTAACAGCATCACACAAATATTCCCGACCCAGTTTTTGCGCCTCGACCACGAAGAGGTCATTCACGCGCCCGACTCCAATCCGCAAGAATCTCCCCGGGTAGCCAAAAACAGTAACGGTGACTATATAATAGTCTATCAGAACTACAATGGAATTGATTATGACGTTGTCTTTACAATCTACAACCGCTACGGCAACCCGGTCAAGAACCTCAGCCTGGCCAACACCACCGTCGTAGGAGAACAGAACGAACCGGCGGTCGCCTATTTTAATGAACCGGCGGAGTCTCCTGATTACGGAAAATTTGTCATTGTTTGGAGTGGCGAAGGATCACCCGACGCCGACGGAATCTATTACCGTCTCTTCAATGCCGACGGCACGCCAATCGGTCCGGAAACTTTGGCAAACCAAAACACATCCTTTGCCCAATACATGCCCGACGTATCTGCGGGCAATTATGGGCAATTCGCCGTTGTCTATCACGAAGAAAATTTCGACAGTGATTCGACAATTTATCTCTACTATCATAACAACACAAACAACATTCACGCGGCACTCTCACCAACGGCCAACGGCATTCGACAACCCAAAATAGCTCTTAACCCCACTGCCGACGGTACTACCGGCACCAGTGGCAACAGCAAATTCTTCGCCGCTTGGCGAGACAATTCCGCTGGCTTTCTGACCAGTGGCTACCTGGACACCGCGACAACTATAGTCCAAAACGCTGTCAACAATGAAGGTGCCTTTTATACACATGACATTGACGGAGCATACAACTCCGCCAACTCAACATTCACCCCGCCTCTTGACCCGTTTTATTACGTGCGCACCGCCACCAGAGTTGCCGAGATTGGAACCGGCATCAAATTAAACATCGGTTTCTATGACTCTGCCTACAGTGAAACCGAAGACCTGAACGATCTCAGCTGGGACCAGGAAGCCAGCGTTTCAATCGACCCGGCTACACAAAACATTCTTGTGGTCGGACAAAACAACGCCAGTTTTTCACCAAACACTAATCAGGTACTCTTCTTCCCGGCCGACATCCCGAGTCTTCTAACCTCCGGCGCAATTTACAACAAATACCTCAGCCGTACCGCCAACGTTACCGATGGTTTCGGCACTCACATTTATATAGCCGACGCCAATATGGACTTCCCCTATGAAGTGGAAATCGGGACCGCGGACACATATACGGTTACCGCGACCAGCTTTGGCACGGTTTTGGAGTTTGATCACGACATCTCCACGCACTTTACCCTGGACCAAATTGTCAACGACACAATCAACGGAGGTAGCGGTAAAGTAGTAGCCATCGGGACAGACACCATCAATCTGGAAGAAGATAACGGCCTGTTTTCGCCTACTGGGGGAACTCTCGACAACGCTCCTTACAACGACTCCTACACTGGCATCTATGGAACCGGAATGCTCCGCAACTTGCACTTCGCCAACAGTGAAGCGCTCAACTTTGAAACGGGCAATTATGTTAGTGACCTCGACCTAACCGACAAGGGTCTGATCGAGGTCGTCTATGACACTCTGATTGCCATTACCGAATATGGCATCATCGGTTCGGAGCCGGTTCTTGATTTTAATATGACCGACTATTCAACCAGAGACAATATCGAATACATCGCCGGAAATTTTTTCCGCTTCAGTGTTGACGAAGGCACCAATACACCAGACTGGATCATGGCAGGGCCAAGCTTTTCAGCAAGTGAACAAATGGCTTACGGACAGACTTTCAGTTCGCTGGATGTCGCCTATCATTCTGGCAGTACGGATGACATTGGAAAATTTGCGGCTATAACCTACGCCAGTAATGGAACCAGTCCCCTGCCGGACAACAATGGCGTCTACCAGCAAATTATAGACGACCCGTTCAGCCTGGGGACCAAAGAAGACCTTTCCCCAACGACCGAACAGCAGATTACCCCGGGTGGGAAATACATCATCGTACCGCAGACAATCGACTTTGGGGTAGTCAACCGCAACAGTACAGCCAGCGTGGATCTGGCCGATCTCAACCCCAGTTGCATTAGAATTACCGACCTCGACGGCAGCGAATTTGACTTGACCGTTTCTCTTACTGATCTCGTGCATTCAACCATTCCCACTCTAACTATCGCCAACAGTAATTTTGTCATAGAAAACAACGATGGCATCAACCCGCTGATCAGCAATCTGGCCCCATTCTCGTCCATCACCGACGTAACTCTATCGCCATCCACCAACCCTGGACAGGAAGCCAACCTCGGGACGGTACAAACACTGCTTGTCAAAAACAATGCCAATACGGGATCATGGAAGATCTGTCCCCGCACCAAACTCAGCATCCCGGAAAGCGCCAACAGTGGAACTTACAGCGGCACATTAACCTTCACACTGATCTGATGAAAACCATGCGGCTCTACATCACGGCATCACTGGCCATCAGCCTTCTACTAACCGCCACGGCGAGCGGAGAAAGCGGCTTGTTTGGACGATTCACCACCTACCCCTCCCGCACGGAAAACAATGCCGCCTGGATAGTCAGGGATGTAAACCCAGGAAAAACTTATCGGGAATTTATCACACTGGAAAATCTCACCGACAATAATCTGACACTGCAGACAAAAATCATCGAAAGCAGCGGCAACCGGCCACAAATCGAACTGATTGAAAACTCACCGCCGCAAAATGCCGGACTTTGGATCAAGGCCGAAGATCAAATTTCGCTTTTAGCGCCGCGTGGGAAAAAACAAATCGCCCTCACCATCGAAATACCTCAAAACACTGCACCTGGCGAATATCAGGCCGTCGCCATGGTTTCGGAAATAGGCGAAAACAATCGAAACCCGTCAGGAATGAATATAAATACTCGCATCGGCAACCGCATCTATCTCACCGTCACCGACCGCAAAGACTTGCAGAGCAACACCTTTGGACCGGAAGACTACCAATTGCAGATTGCCCTGATTCTGCTTTCCCTCGGTGGGATTGCCTATGGCACATATACGAACAAACAAAAAAAAACATTCCAATGAACAAAGCAAAGTATAAAAAAATCATCGTATTGATTAGCTCCATACTCCTGATTGGCAACGCTACGCCTATTTTCGCCCAATTGGTAGAACTGGAAATTCTCGGCGGCGGGTACAAGTTGCGGGGACCATCTCAAATCTCCTTCCCCACGCTTAGCACTACCACCTCAACCAGAAACAACATTGTCAGCTTTGCCGACATTGGTGAAAACGACCCGTTACAAAGTGAAAACAACTATCTTCTGATCATTGATGAAAACGGGGGCAATCCTTTTGATGTTACGGTCACCACCAGCGAATTGAAACGCAATGAAACCCTGCAAACCACCACCATCGCCGGTAGCGCCGACAATCAGCTAAAAGTAGAAGACACCAGTGGTTTCACCGGAGGAGACACAATATTTATCGACAGCTTCGACGGTGAAAACGACTATCATCTGGTGCAATCTGTCGACGATGGTACAACCCTCACGCTGTCGGAGAGTTTTTCACCTTCGGCACCGGGAGCCGGACTAACCGTCAATCGTATAGTCAGATGTGATGTCTCCCCAAAGAGATGTATTTCACTGGCCAATTTCGCCATTCGCCACGGTGAAACACTCGAGACGGTCTATGGTGGGGAAAACGATTTTTCACTCAACTCACAAACCGATCAATACGCCAGTTTTCGGGGAGCTGCGACTACCCTGGCCAACAGTTCGGGACTGAATCTATACGTTGACGACGCCTACCAGTTCAGCGTAGGCGAATTAATTAGCTTCCCGCTGGACAGCGGCGTCCTGCCGCCCACGAACACAGTCGACATGATCATCGATGAAAACACATTGTTACTCACAGACATTTTCACATCGGCACCGGCAGCCGGCATCAGAGTGGAATCATTGGACATTCGCAGTCTCTCACTTGGCAGTGGCAGCGGTGCAGCGCCCGGCCAATGGAAAATCTATCCTTTCCTGCAAAACACCATTCCAGCCGGACAGCTTCCCGGCACCTATGAAGGAATCTTGGATTTCACTATCGTCTAAAAAGTCACTTACTAGCGCCGTAAAACAATGAACAAATCTACAACAAAATACAGACTGCTGACCGCACTACTGACCATGGCAATACTTTTGCCACAATCGGTACTGGCCGCCAGTATCCTCAACGGCATAGAAATTCACGGGCGCGAAGGAACGGAAAACATTGCTTTTACCGCAAGACCGGGGACGGAACTTCCCGGCGAACTGACTATCCGCAATTCGGGACGGGAAACAGCGGAATTAAAACTATATCTCCACAGGGCCGAGATCAATGGTCAAAACTTCGAACTTTTGGAACAAAGGACCGAACACAACGATCTGATTAACTGGATCAGCCTTGGAACAGAAAAAATCGTTTTAGAAGCGGGTGCAGAAAAAAATGTCACATTCAAAATCAAAATACCGGAAAATGCCGCTATGGGAAAACACGCAGGGGCAATCATGGCCAGTCAGCGCCTCGACGATGGCCGGGGAGGAATAATCAACTTGGACACGGGCATCAGGATCCAGGCCACAATTACCGGCCAACCCCCTCAGACAGCATATAAATTAATCAATTCGCGACAAGAGGAGGAAAACGGAAAACTTGTTTACAAAACAACGCTTGTCAACAAAGGAAACACTATTTTGAAGGGCGAGGCTAAACTTGGCAACCTAACCCATGGTCCGGCACAGACGGACAAACAGGACATCAGGCTGCAACCTGGCGAGGAACAAAAAATCACTCTTCAAACCAGCCGCACTCCCATCGGCAACGAACATATTGTTGGCCAACTAAGCATCAACGGAGAACTACAAACCTTTGTACTGAAAAACGAGTTTCGGCTACCCATAAGCGAATTAATGGGACTATTGCTGTTCTGCTCTTTTATCTGGCTAATCAGACTCTCGGCCGCAGATTGTAAAAAAAGTCTCAATTGTCCAAACTGCCGCAAAACGCATTTGGCCATACTGCTCACCATCACCTTCTTCTCGGCCGGCGTAATAAACGGCATACAGACTCAGGGTAAATCCCTTCAGACAAACATCTTTGGCCAGGACGAGCAGGCCTACCTCACCACTATCAAATGGGGCAATTTCACCAATTTTAGCACTAAAGACGAAACAGTTACCGCCTGGCGGGGACAACTTTCAATCAAAAACGGCCACTTCGACGAAATTGAAAAACTGCACAATGAAATATCTGACAGTATTCAAGTCAACACAACTCAAGACAGTATCAATTTCCAGAATTACACTGGTCCGGACAACGACGGAATTATCGTCCTGGTTCGAGCACCCTCCGGACAAGACATGGTTTTGCAAATGCGCAACAGTCTCTCTGGCGAGGAAATTCAGATCCCTCTCTCCACCACACTGAAGAAAGCGAGAACCATCAACTACAAAAACCGTCAGATTCAAATCACATCAGAGGTCGCACCACTGGATCTTGTGGAACAGGTCGACCAGCCGACCGACACAGCCGTTATTACCACAGAAGCTGAAAAAACAGATGAAACGACCGATGACACAGAAACACTCCCACCGATTTTTGAATTCGCCAGCACTCTGGACAACACCATACTCATCACCGACCTCGAAAGCAGCAGTGATGAGGAAACAATCATGGAAACAGATCTTTTAACCGACCTGGAGGCCACGGACGAGCTGGAAACTATCGAGACAGAAACCACGGAAGAAGAAAGTTCGGAAAGCGCCACCTCGGAAATCACGGAATCTGAAACCGAAACAGCCGCTCCGGACCTGCAACAACTGATGGAAGAAATTAAATTACTCACCGGATTGATACGCGAATTACCAGCTTCACCTGACGTCATCAGCGAATACATACTCAACTCGGATTTCATTTCCTCAATAACCTCGGACAGCAGCTCCACCACAATCGTCGGATCTTCTCGACTAATCAGGATGCTGGTTGAAACTCCACTGATTATCAAAGAGATCACAGCCACACCAGACACCAATTTCCTTTTCTTATCGAACGACCGCCTAAAACTGGGTAGTCAAAACTTTTCTTTCAGCGAGAGAAAAAGCTCCAGTCAGGAAATGAACGAAATGATATTTGTACAAAAAAGAACGACCCCTTGGACCGTCTACTTCAGCATTACCGACCTGAGTGCGCTTTCCGGCAACGGCTCCATCTCGGCGAGCAACATCACCTTCACGCCAGGTACGGTCAATATTGTCAGCCAATCCGACACCCCGGCTATAATTGAAGCCGGACCGGAAAGAAAGCTCACTGGGCGGGGTGATCTGGCCAAATTATTCACAGTTACACCCGAAACCAGCGATGAAAGCGACGAGACGGAAAACAACCTGACCATCTTCTCAGTTAAACCACGACTGAACATCTTTATACCACCACAAACACTGCCAGGCCTATACAGAGGTGAGATTACTTTCAAGGCCATATAAAACCCTAAACTGTCACGAAAAAAAACACATTTCTACGATAAGAAAACATATAATTGCCGACCCAGCAAAATTAGCTTACAAACAACCTCTCCTATCACTATAATATAGAAAACTTCCGTGGGCATGAACGAAAACAAAAACACCAACAATACCGGGAAACCGGACAATAACGCTTTCAACAGACTAAAAGGGCTAACCTCCAAAGGTAAACTCCTCGCCCTCAACCTGCTCAAATGGCTGCGTAAAGAAATAGTTATTGTTATCGGCGCGCTACTGATAGTTGTCATAACCTTAACTATCACCCAAGCCACCCCCCAGTCACGCTGGCTGGCTGCCCCTTCCACCTATTGTCTGTCGCAGGCGACCGGCAATAGTATGATTGAAAACAACGGACTTATTTATGTCCTGTTTGGTGGTTCAACCAACTTCCGCAGCTTCGCCCCCGCCCACGCCGCCGGCCCCGTCGATATCACCGTCACCAATCCTGACAGCCAATTTGATGTTTCTCCCACTCAATTCAACTATGCCGCTCCCCCATCGCTTACCAGTGTAAACCCGAACAACGAGCTGAATACCAACTCGGCACTGACCATTACCATTTACGGCACTGACCTGGTAGCCACGCCAACCGCCAAACTGACCAAAGACCGTCTAACCGACATCCCCTGTACCAATCCCCGCAACTTTGTCGACGGCTCTCCAGACAGTTTCCAGTGTGACCTGGATCTCACCGGCCAGCACCACGGAGACTGGACGCTAGTCGTCACCAATCCCGACCAGCAAACCGCCAGCCTGGTTGATGGGTTCACCATCAACAACCTCCCCATCAGCCTGACCGACAGCGATCCCGATAGCGGTCCGGAAGCGGGAGGAACCATAGTCACCATCACCGGCAGCAATTTCCTGAACAGCGATACTTTCGCCGTTGACTACCCCATCTCCTATAGCGGCAGTGCGTTAACCAATTATCAGGTCCTGTTGACTCTGCCCACCACCGGCCCCATTGCCGACAATCAGATGCGCGACGACTGCGCCGATATCAGGGCCTTCGATTCTGACCGCGAAACCCAGCTCGATTACTTTATCCAAAACCCCTCTGCCTGCAATACAGCCACCCCGCTAAACATCTGGGTGGAGGTTCCCTCCATACCGGACGGCGGAAAAACCATTTATCTCAAATACGGCGACCTGACCTGGACCGGCAGCGCCAGCAGTGCCGCCACCACCTTCATCACCAGCATTCCCAACGCCCTGGCCGAATGGCAAATGGACGAAACCAGCGGATCAACCGTCTACGACGGATCGAGTTACGGCCATCACGGCGCCGTCACGGGAACTACCATTGTAGATGGTAAATTCGGCAAAGCCCGCCGTTTCCAGGGCGACCCGGATTATATCAATTTTGGCGTCAAACAGACGCTCAATCCCAGCGGCACGGAAGCCGAGCACACCATGGAAGCGTGGATCAAATTTGACACTTCCCAGGGCTCCTCCTATCCCACCCTTTTCAATCTCTGGGAGGAAAACGGCAGCTATGACAAAAGTTATCTGGTGGACTTCCCTTCACAGACAGTCCGCTATTACGTCCGCAACGCCGCCAACACCACCGAAAGATCGCTGCAAACCAGCAACCTGGGATTGTACGACAATCAATGGCATCACATCGTGGTCACCAACACGCGCAGCGGCGGATACAATTACCTGCGTATTTATGTGGACGGGACACTGCGCAACACCTCCAGCAGTTCCAATTATGGCATGCGCACGACCCTTCCCACCATAAATCTACAGATGGCCAAACAGACCTTCAGCGGCTTTCAGGGACTCTGGGGAGAAATTGACCAGACCCGCATCTACGACCGCGCCCTGAGCAGTACAGAGATCAGTTATCTCTACAATAATTCCGGTATCATCGACCCCAGTACCAACACCATTCTTGTGGCCAAGGCGGCCGCCACCCCGCCAGTGGTGGGCGCGGCGGGAACCCCAGTCCAAGAAGCACCATACGTGTATTTCGGCGCCAATTTAGCTGGAGCTACAACACTGCTCAACAGCACCACCCTTGAATCAACTTCCCCCCCGGGCACCGGAACAGTTGACCTGACCGTGATGAATTTCGACGGGCAATCAGACGTACTTACTTCAGCCTTCACCTACATTCCGGCACCAACAATCACCTCCATCATCCCCGACTACGGTCACAACGAGCAGTCGATCACCGGAGTGATAATCAACGGGGCCAATTTTGTTGACGCGCCCACAGCCAGAATCAGTCTGGGGCGCACCAGCATTTTCTGTACCAATCTGACCTATGTCGATTCAACGCAATTGACCTGCGACCTCGATCTTAACGGGGCCACAGTCGGATTTTATAACGTAGAAGTTATCAACCCCGATCTGCAAGTCGGCGGCTTGGAAGCAGGCTTCGAAGTAACTCTCGCCCCCCCGGAAATCACCGACATCGACCCTGATTTCGGTTTTGCCAGTGGCGGTACCGTAGTCACCATTACCGGAGACAACTTTGTCGACACTCCCTCGGTTTATTTCGGCGCCAACCCCGCCGCCAGCGTCACCTTCATTAGTGATACCACCATCGAGGCCGAAACACCGGCCGGCACGGGCACCGTCGACGTAACTGTCACCAACCCCGACACCCAATCCGACGTCCTCACCTCAGCCTTTACCTATGTCCCCGCCCCCTCGGTCAGGTCAATCGTACCCAACACAGGCCACAATCAGGAAAGCCTTACCGGCGTGGTCGTCAACGGAGCCAATTTCGTGGCCACCCCAACTGTCACGCTCTACCTAGGAGAAACTCCCCTCTCCTGCACCAACGTCAGTTTCATCGGCTCGACACAGTTGACCTGTGACCTCGATCTCAACGAAGCTTTTGTTGGGAGCTATAATGTTGTTGTCCGCAACCCCGACACCCAGCAGGGTATACTCTTCAAGGGTTTCGATGTCACCTACCCCCAACCGACCATCACCGACATTGACCCGTCCATTGGTCTGGTCGCCGGCGGCGAACTTATTATCATCACCGGAACTTATTTCGAGGACGGTGCCGACGTCGATTTTGACGGAGTCTATTCCTCTCTTGTCACCTATCTAGGCCCGACCCAGCTGGAAGTGGAAACACCGCCGCATACCATCGGCCTCAAGGACGTCACCGTTACCAACCCCAACCTGATGTCGGTCACAGCCATCGAGGGATATGAATACATCGATCCTCCGGAACCAGGCGTCATCACGCCGGATAACGGTCCAAACGACCAGACCGCCTATACCGTTACTGTAACAGGGTTCAATTTTGTGGCCCCAATCTCAGCCAAAATCACCCTCACCGGCCAAAGCGACATCAGCTGTTCCAATGTGAGAAATTTCGTCGACAATATCCCCCCCAGTGAAGACAGCTTTGACTGCGACCTTAATTTGAACGGAGCCGAAAGAGGAGCCTGGAATCTGGTAGTCACCAATGGTAACGGACAGGTTGGAACGTTGTCCAATGCCTTTACCGTTACCTTTGCCCCGCCAACGGTCAATTCGATCACACCGGACGAGGTGGGTGCCGGCAGCACTGAATCGGTCACCATCAGCGGCACCAATTTCTATTCCGAAGACCCAGACTTTATCGAGGCCACCATTGGCGGCACGGGCGGTGTTGGCGGCACAACCTGTTCCTCTCCGGTAGTAGTCAGTTCTTCAACTCTTACCTGTAACCTGCCCGCCCTCACCGCAGGCACCTACGACGTCACCGTCACCACCGGAACGGGTAGTGACACCCTGGAAAACGCCATTACATACTTTGACCCTCCCACAGTAACCCTGGTCACCCCCGACAACGGCTCCACCGTCGGCGGAACCGCCATCACCATCACCGGTACCAATTTTTACGGAACCCCCACGGTTTTCATGACTCATTCCCCTGCCGAAGAAACCACTGCCACCGACGTAATCGTAGTCAACCCAACGACCATCACGGCGGTCACCCCACCGAGTACCGAAGGTCCCGTTGACGTCACCGTAGTCACCGGCGGCGGCTCCGACACTCTTGAGGACGGCTTCACCTACATCCCACCACCGGCCGACCCGGAGGCCTCCACCATCGAAATCTTCGCCTACCGCATCGAACAGATCAATCCCACCTATTATCAGGAAAGCAATCTCAGCCCGATGCATGCCTCCCTGATCAGAGTCCGGGCCATCGAAAGCCTCACCGGAAACTTGATTGTCGGACGGGAAGTCAATCTGGAGCCTGACCCCGCCACAGATCTGCTCATCCGCAGCACGGGTTGCAGCAACATTTATGACATCGGTGCAACCGGTATCGCCACCACCGACACCTGGGGCACGGCCTGCTTCCTGGTCTGGAGCACCGGCCCGTCCACCTTTGACGCCGCCAGCTCAACCATCGGCGCCACCATCGCCGCCGGAGCCAGCTCCAACGCCGTCACCATCGAGGGCACCGTCAACCTGGAAATCGAGCCCCTGGCCATGACTTCCGTACTTAATTACCGCTTCCGCAACGATGACGGCAGCGAACTGACGGCCACACCAATAGCCGACACCAGCACTCCACTGTACCAGGCCCTCAATGGAATTGGCTTCCGCCTCCGCCTGGGCATCACCCGTCTGCTCGAACAGGCCAGCAGTTTCGCCCGCAATGACGAATTTGCCCTCTCCGGCCGCGCCCAGATTGGACCTCGTCCTCTGCCGGCCGAGTCCCCCGAAGGCATTTCTTCTTTGCGCGCCTTCCCCGGCTTCGCCATCGATGAAGAAACCTCGACGCTCTATCTGGCCACGCCCAACCGCGCCGACAGCAAAGCCCGTATTTACCGTTACAATTTGACCGACCTGACCCTGCCACCCACCAATTTCGAATTCCCGGCTACCGTCAATTTCAGCCCCGCCACTCCGGACGATATTGACGCTCCCATCGACGGCGGCACCCATCTGATTAGCCGCATGTTCATCGATAGTGAGAACGATCTGATGTACTTCGTTTTGACCCCCTACTTCGACGACACCGGTCTGACCCGCGTTTACAAAGTAGACCTGCTCACCGGCACGGTGATCGACGTTTTCGCTCAACCCGTAATCTCCGCCAAGAGCAGCCTCGACGCCGAAATCGACCTGGATAATGGTTTCCTCTATCTCACCGTCGGCACCCCGGTGATCATGGGTGACCCCATAGTATATATCGGCGTGCAAAAAATCAGCCTCAACGGCCGCACCGAAGCCATGAACCTGGTCGGCGAACTGCAATTGGAAAACAGTCAGACCTTCGCCACCTCATCGCTGATCGATCTGACCAATCAATTCCTCTATGTCAGCGGCGGCTATCCGCAAAAGATTTTCAAGATTGACCTCAATGTCGACACCTCGCTTGCTCCGGTCAAAGTCGATGAAATCGCCCTGGTCCCGCTTTCCTCCACCAGCCCCAACGAAACTGTCGGCATCCAGGCATCCGTCATCGATCCGGTTGAGGGCTTTGCCTATTTCGCCGGCTCCACCGATTTCAACGCCCCGGGCTATGACGAGGCCAATCAAAAAGCCTTCCTGACCAAAGTTGACATCGACCCGACCCGTACCTTTGAGGTGATCTCCCGCCTCAGCCTTAATCCGCCCAGTCTGACCGCAGACTACGATTTCCATGGCGAATATGTCTATCTACCGCCGTTCCAGAACACGGAGAGACTCTACGGCTACGCCTCCATCGATCGCGTCAACGGTTACGCCTATCTTCCTCTTGGCCGTCTAAACCGCGTCCGCAATACCCACACCTGGAAACTGATGCGCATTCATCTGGACACCTTTACACGCGATTCGGTTTACGACGAACTGCTCTTCCCGGAAGTGGACAGCACCAGCATCAAAGGCACCACCTTCTTCCCGGCAATCGGCCGCGGCTATCTGGTTCGCGAAATGACGGATGGCGACTGGCTCTATGAATTCAATTCCACCACCCGCCAGAATTTCAAATTGCAATCCTCTCCCAATGTCGATCCGCTTTATTGTAATTACGCCTCCAATGACCTCTACACCTGGAGTGACATCCCCAATACCGACTTTGAACTGGTCGATTCCACCAATATCACTGACGGCGACCCCACCAGCAACGTCACCGGCCTGCTTTACGACAACAACACCTATTTCCGCGCCGGTGAAATGAAAGACGGTTCCGCCACCACCGGCCGCATCAGCCTGGGTCAAAATGAATTTACCGAAATCGAATACTCCCTGGCCCCGACATCCAATGCCAGCGGCTCATATTGTCTGCGCCTGGTTGACGCCGATCCCCTCCACCAGAACCAGGTCAGCGGCTATCCCAACCTGCTCTACAACATCATCACCCCGCAGTTCAACCCCACCACCTATCATCATTATGTACCGGTGACCATCAACGGCGTTGAACTGGAAAAGAATGAGATCAATGTCGTCGAGGGAAGCAGCAGCGATTCTTACGGCATCCGTCTAACCAGTCAGCCAACAGATGATGTAACAATAACCATCAACGCGATCGATAGCCGCCTGATTCTCAGCCCGGACGAAACTCCGCTCACCCCCCAGGAAACGACAGTGACCTTTGACGATACCAATTGGAACACCTGGCAGTATGTCAACACCGCCGCCCTGGACAATGGTATTATCGACGGTACTTCCATCGACTTGATCACCCACTCCTCCGCCAGCGCCGACCCGGGCTACGACAACATCATCATCGAGCCGGTACAGTCGATTGTCACTGATTACGGCGCCACCATCGCCAATGTTCTGGCCACCGTCAGCGGCACCATCACCTTCACCCCGCCGACCGACTTCTCCTTCCCCGACGTTAACACTGGCGCCAGCGAACCCAATTTCTCCCCCACCCTCACCGTCTCGGTCGAGGAAGGCCGCGGCACTGTTTATGACTTTGTGCTCACTCTGCAAACCGACGGTTTCTGCCGCACCCAGACGGTTTGTCTGCCTCTCGAAAGAATTTTCATCGCGACATCCGCCCTGGTCAACAGCTTCAATACCTTTAACGCCGCCGAGATCGCCCAGTTTATGGCCAATTATCTGCAGGACGGCCAATCACTGACCGACCGGACCACCTATGTCCACGCCGACCCGGCGGAAGACCGCACCCTGGCCGCCCCCATCACCCTCTTCGACAGCCGCAACGTCCCCAGCGGCAACAGCGACAACCCCCTGCAGGGCAGCAGCACTTTTGGCCTCAACCTGATGATTGACTTCGCCAACATCACCGGACTAACCGCCGGTAATTACCGCACCCTGCTCAGCATCGACCTCAATACCAACCCGCTTTAGCCACCTCCGGACCATGAACAGTAGCCCCACAATCCGGCCCGTCGCCAACATCTCTCTGCTGCTGACCGCGCTGCTGCTCAGCCTTACGCCGCTGGGTACCTGCGGCGAGCAGCACTCCGTCGCTCCCCCCGCCCTGGCCGCCGAGAGCGGTCCCCAGAGCATCATGCTCGAACTCAACCCCAATGAAAACTTAAACCGCCGCAAACCTCCCCTGGTCTATCAGATCAAGCCGACCAGATCGGTCGAGGACGTGCTGACCATCCGCAATTTTTCCCCCGACCAGGACTACAATATCCGCGTTTACGCCGTCGATTCCCTGCAGGGCGGGGATGGCACCATCGCCTTTCAGCTGGCCAGCCGCCCGCGCAACAATATCGGGCAATGGGTACGCTTCGACCGGGAGACCGTCACGGTCAAGGCCGGCGCCACCACTTTCGTTCCCTATAGCATCAGCATTCCGGAAAACACTGCCCCGGGCACCTTCCAGGGCGGCCTGGTTGCCGAAATCGGCACCGATCTCACCGACAGCCAGGTGCGCATCGTCCCGCGGCTGATCGAGCCGGTAATCATTTCTGTCCCGGGGCGCAAAAGTCTGCGCTACAGCCTGGATGATTTCTCGATGCACGAGCGCGACGGGGAGCCCTGTTTTCACTTCTTTTTCAGCAACAACAGCAACGTGCTGCTTTTCGGCCAGGCTCTGCTGTCCATCGAGGGCACCATGCTGGCGGAACCCTATCAAATGGCCGCCAACGACCTGACCGTCCTGCAGGGACAGACCCTGGAAAAAGGCCTGCATTTCACCAATCCGCCTCTCTGGGGCGGCTATCGCGCCACCCTCGAACTGGAAGTATATGAATTCAACGCCGCCACCGGCCAAATGGTGCTGCTGGACACACTGACACGACAACTGGAGTTTAGCATCGTCCCCTGGCCCTGCATTATCTCCTTCCTGCTGCTGATCATTATCCTGATTGTAGCCGAACACTACCGGCGCCGCTACCTGCGCGCCCGCCTCTCCGAAACCTTCACCCACCGCGTCAGCAAGGGCGAAACACTGCTTTCCATCGCCGACACCTATCGCCTCAACTGGAAAACCGTCGCCAAATTGAACAAATTGAAAAAACCCTATACAATATCCCCCGGTGACACACTAAACCTGCCTTTTCCCAAGGAAAAAGCACCAGTAACCACCACCAAAGAGAATTCCCCCGTCAAGCGTAACCGCACCCCCTCCAAACACTCCCACTGACTTGACAAAAATCGGGAATAAAGATATTATGTTTTGAAGCTTTACGTTTTAACCAAAACAAAAACATGAAAAAGCTTGCAACATATTTAGCACTTACGGCCGTCGTCGCCAACATGGGCGTCGCCGCGGTATTTGCGCAGGAGACCGCCGTTGGAACCCAGCAAATTGAGTGTCCCACACAAACAGACACCTTTGGTGAAACAGTGTTTGAGAACTTCCGCATTGGTGAAACTCCAACATCTGTTAGAACCGTGCTTAGCACCAATGATGCAGCGTATGACCCTCAAAACAGCGCCCTCTTCGCACCTGGCGTAACCAACTTAGATGTTCAAACGGTCCAACTAACCTCCGACACACCCTATTCCTGCGGACTGGAAACGGGCTCGCCAGTTTCAGTTACCGTAGGAGCAACCAAGTTCTTATCTGGCACCGATGAACTTGTTACCACAGACGGTACTCCCTATTACGCCCTCTTCTCTATCATCACCAGCAATATTGATGAAAGTGGCGCTACACTTGCCCAAGGATCCAGCTCATACTCAACGGTGCTCAACGGTCAGAACAATTATTTTGCCGGCAGCACAGGTTCTGCTCGCAACGGTGGAGAAGACACAAATGCCTATCTGATCAATCCCACCACCAATGTCCCCGCAGCAGCTGCTACCATTCTTAGCTACACCAATGGCTTCGAAGGAACAGTCTCAGTTGACGTTGATTACAATCTTGCCTTGCCAGCCAACCTCGCACATACAGGAACCTTTACTTCGACCGTTACCTATAGCATTCTCTAGTCTATTACTCGCAAGAGGCCTGCTTCTAACGCAGGCCTCTTGTTTCAAGAAATCGCACACAACAAACAAAGACCAACCACAAACATGACTTCCAGACTCAAAAACCGTACGTTCGCCGCACTCATCACCGCCTCTTTATTGGCAATTTTCAGTACGGTGCAGGCAGCACCCTATTTTATTGACAACAGCAGCGACAGGGAATACTTCCTTCCGGGAACACTGGAAGAAAAATCCGATTTTAATTTCAACATATCCCCCGGAAATAAAGCCGAAAGCAAATTAACTTTTGTAAACAGAACCACCTTAGATAAAAAATACAGTCTGGCTGCAGTAGACTCAGAAATTAACAACCAGCAGCATATAGTTTTTAAAAACGTATCCGACCCAACGAATGTCATCAACACATGGATCGCTTTTGATCAAACCAACATTAACGTCCCCGCCGGAACCGCACAAATCATCCCATTCACTATCAATGTCCCGGCTGACACCTACCCAGGCAGCTACTATGGAGGAATTTCCATAACCCATGGTCGAGCTGAGCAGGACGATAACACGCCGGCGCCATCGTTTGGCGTGACCGTTCAAAGCCGCAACGTTGTTGCCTTAACTATAAATGTCGCCGGCACGGTATTAAACGACTATAGAGTCACACCATTTGGTTTTCTTCCAGACGAAAAAGTCTACACGCTTACCATCAATAATGATGGCAATGTTTTGATGTCTTTTGAAGGAAAAATTAACGTTACCACCAACTCCCCTTTCGCAGAACCCAAGGTAGTGGAATTGAGCATCCCCCAATTCAGAATGCTCCCAGGCACGTCCATTACAAAAAAGATCGAGTTCAGCGATGTACCATTTTTTGGTGAATTGTCTGCCCAACTGGAAGGTGAACTCAAGGCTTTCAACGGCATTAAAAACGAGTACGAACTAATCACTCAAATTAAAGAGGGAAGAACAGATACAGTTTTTAGCTGGCCGTTAGTCTACGGATTTACAACCATTTTGGCAATTCTCATTCTAGTGCTGAGCCTTTCAATGTATTCATCCCGCAAATACCTCAAAGAATGCACGAACTATCAAGTTGAGGGCAACGAAACGCTTATTGAAATCGCTGAAAAACACCAGATGAATTGGAAAAAACTGGCCAGAATTAACAGTCTCCGCCCACCATATTCCCTGAAACCAAATCAAAAACTTCTGGTTCATGTTTCTAAAAAAAATAAAAGCTAGTGTACTATTACCTGTTCTTGCTCTCAACCTGCTGGTAAGCGGCTACTCATTGGGCCTGGCGGCTGACGTAACCGGCTCAGTAGCTATTGTAAGCTGCGTAGTTGACTGCCTGACCATGTTACCCCCGCTACAAATTTCTAGAGAAAATCCCAAATTCACATCTTCCTCGGGCGATCGACTTGCCATAGTTTTCAATTATCCTCTTGGGCAAGCCCTCTCAATTGCAGACATTAGAAGCGACGGTGGTTTTGAAGTCGAAATAGAAATCACGGACCTCGTTCATAAGGAAAAAGCCGGATACACCATCCCTCACACAGCCATTGGCATACTCAGTTTTAATAACAATCCTGACGAAAACATCACCCTGGACAGTACTAACCCCTACCCAGAAGTGGTATCGCATATCGCCCAAAAATTATCCTACAATCAAGTCCGCGATAACGCAGAAACATACTCGGACGACTATTATCATTTTTTTCCTGAAATTGGCAGTCTGCCTCTCATCTCAGCTCCTCATAACCCGACAGGATATCATGACACGTTTTCCATGGGACTGGCCTTCGTCTTCAAAACTCCTCCCAATCCCGAACAAACAATGATTGACGGGGAATACTTCACCACTGTCACTTATACCATCACCGCCAATTAAGCCACATGCATAAAAACATCACCATTGCTTGCACCTTATTTTTCATAAGCCTGCCTTTTCAGATACAAGCACTGTCTTTCCAAGGGATGGAAGCGTATCCCACGGAACCAAACGGAATCCGACCCACTTACTTCGTCCACGAAAGTCTGCCTGGCCAAAGTATCACCGACAAACTAACAGTGATAAACCACTCTAACACAACAATCTCTACCAGAGTGTACGCTACCGACATGGTTATAAACAATCAGGGGGATGAAGTAGCAGCCGCTTACGAAAGCGAGAGAAAAGAGTTTGCAAAATGGGTGAGCTTCAACAACAAAGAAGAAATCATTATTGACTTGGGTCCGGGAGAAAAAACCGTCATCGACTTTGTCATCAACATTCCCGAAAATACAGCGCACCAGGAATACCGCGGCACTATCATGGCGGAAAAACTTAATACTAAAGATGAAGCACTTGATTCAGGCATTACTATTCGCAGTAACGCCCGCATCGGCATTAAAACCTTCCTCACCGTAACAGATAACCCCCGCGAAATTCCAAAACTCGCCGACCTGCCCAAGAAACCGGCCGACTGGCGCCAGACCTATTTTTACGTCTCACTGGGTATCTTTGTCGTCGCGGTCGGCATCCTGGCCGCCGGATATCTGAAGAAACGCCGCCATCACAAGGGCGCCGCACATCATCCGGAAAAACATCGGGATCAGCCGAAGAAATAGCAGCCACCCAACCGCCTTTCCAGGGGAGCCCGCAGGGCTCCCTTTTTTGTTGTCTGCGGGCCGCGGGCAGTTTAGAATTGACTGGTCCCTTCACCCCACCGCCATTTCCGCCAAATCCGTCTCAGCCCTGGCCTGGACCCTGCTTTTTGCCCTGCTGGGAGCCGCCCTCACCTGGCTGCTGCTGTCCAGGGCAGATTCTCTGGCCCTGCCGCTGCTGACCGGCCTTTTCCTGCTGCTGGCCTGGCACCGCCCGCTCTGGGGCCTCTTCATTCTGCTGGGCCTGCCCATTCTGGGCGAATTTTCGCGGCTGGACTTCCTCGGCCGCAGTATTGTGCTTAGTGACCTCCTCATTCCGCTCTATGAGCTGCTGCTGCTCTGGCGCCTGCGCCCGCGCTTCAGCGACGCCCGCTTCAGCAGGCTGCTCCAAACTTTGCTGCTTTTCCTGGCCGTCGCCGTCTTTTCGCTGCTCTACAGCCTGCTGGCCCTGCCCGCCAGCGAAGTACTGGCCGGTGGCCTCTATCTGCTCCGCCTGGTCTTCTACCTCGGCCTGCTCCCCTGCTCCTATTGGCTGATTGGCCGCCAACAGCTGCCCGCGCTGCACAACTGGCTGATTTTCATTGCTCTGGCCCTGGCCGCCGGCGGATTTCTGCAGCTGCAAATCCTGCCCGATCTGGAAGAATTGGCCAAAAGCGCCGGTTATGACCCGCACATCAACCGCCTGGTCGGCAGCTGGCTCGATCCCAATTTTATCGGCGGCTACTTCGCCGCCGCCTCGCTCTTCCTGGTCAGTCTGGCCCTCTACCGGCCGACAGACCGCGTCCGAATACTACTATTCATCACTTCGGCCGCTCTCCTGCCGGCTCTTTTCCTCACCTATTCACGATCGGCCTGGCTGGCCTTTCTCTGTGGGCTACTGGTACTTGGTCTGCTCAAAGCACGCCGCCTGCTGATCATCGTCCTCATCATCGGCGCCATCGGCCTCTCCGTCTCCGACCGCGCCCAGCAGCGCGCCGGCGAGCTGGTCACCAGCATGACTTCAGTGCTCTTCAACACCTCCGAAAACCCCGACCCCACCGCCCGTCTGCGTATCCAGAACTGGGAACAGACCCTGGAACTGATCGGCCAAAAACCTCTTCTCGGCCACGGCTACAACAATCTTGCCGCCGTCAAAATGAGCGAGGGATTTATCAAGAGCGAGGACGTCCATTCCGCTAGCGGCTCAGACTCCAGCCTTCTTACCCTCACCGCCACCACCGGCTTCGCCGGTTTGCTGGTTTTTCTCTATTTCCTCTGGCTGATCCTCCGCGACAGCTGGCAGACCTGGCGACGAACCACCCGCCCCGAACTGGCCGGCTGGTCTCTGGGACTTTTCATCATCACGCTCACCCTGCTGGTGCACAGCAATTTCGTCAACAGCCTGTTTTTCCCTCAAATTTTGCTTTTTTATCTGCCCCTGATCGGCGTTTTTTACCGCCTGCGATTCGGACACGACCAAAAAGCCCTCAGCAAATAAACGTCGGGCTTTCCTGCCTTGCTAATAATTAACCTGCGTGATCACACGGTATTCCCCTGTCCGCTGTGCGGCAATCACCAGCAGCGTCCTGCTCTTGGCATGTTCATATAACGTGGCGCGATAAGTACCGTCTGGAGAAGCGGCAATATTGACATAATAGTCGCGGCTCAGATTGCCATCGCGTCCGGCCAGGGCAAGCATAACGGCTCGCACCAGTTTCTCACGCAATTCACCGCGGAAATATATTCTCTCGGCCAGGAGTGGCTGATTATCGACTTCCACGGACTCTAACAGAGGCGCCAGCGGCTCGCTGCGAAGATCAAACGTGTTTATAGGGGAAACTGCCTCCAAGGAGACTTCTTCCAAGGAGACTTCCTCCAACGCGGGCTCAACCACCGCAGGCGACATGGTTTCCGCTGGCGGCACGGGGGCCACGCTGATTTTTTCAAAAGTACCTTTGGCCGGATCCACTACCATATAAGCCTCGGGCAATACAGGGGTTGAAAGCGGAGCGGGCGTGGACACTGTGGCGGGACTGGACAGCGGCTGGGTAGCCGCCGTCTGTGTAGGCGTCATCACGGTATCGGCTTGGGGTTCGGGCTCAACCAGTTTTCCGCTCGCTTCGGAGGGCATCGAGGGTTTTGTCTGCTCTTTGCTGACCTCTATCTCGCCCTTCATCGGTATCACCTCCACCACAGTGGTTGGCACGATCTGCCCATGCGATTCGGCGGGGACCGGGGTGGTGACCGTGGCGTTGGCCGGAACTGGGTCCGTCGAAACAGTCTGGGGAATAGTTTTCTCCACGCGCACGGCTGAAACAGGTTCTTCGGTCTGCGGAACAGGAATATTCAAAATACTGTTAATAGCCCCCTCAAAGAAAGTATAGGCCGGCGAGGAAGAAACAGTTTTAACTGTATACGGCATCTGCGTCATCTCCAGCTGGTCTGGGCCACTCTCCAACGCTCTCAGATAAGCCTCCCGGGCAGCCATTACCTCTGCCGGCGGCATCACCAGCTCGGCCGAAAAAGTCTCCAGTCGGTGCTCCGCATTAACATCAGGACTAAATGCCGAATCTTGCTGTGACCTTGTCATCGTCACGGCGGGTTGGGACAACAGCAGATCGGCCTGCGCATCGAGTACCCGACCCTCATTCACCTCTCCGGTTTCGGCCAACATCTGGCTGTCCATCGGCACATTGTGATTTAGCGCGGCCATCGTCACCAGCACCAGGGCCGCCATCACCGGCACTCCGCCCGGTACATAACGGGATCTCAGCACCCACTCCACCCAGTTTGGCTCGGCGGTTTCCAGTGGCATCATGGCCCTTTCCTCGATTCGAGCACGCAGTGTGCGCTTGAAATTTTCATTAATTTCAATGGTTTGCGAGTCTCTGGCCTGTCTCAGCGCGGCAATGACTCTTTCGAAATATTTACTGTCCAGATGTTCCATGATTATCTACAAATCTTGATGATGTGGGCAAATCCCTAGTCCATTAATTGTTTCAGTCTTTTCAGGGCCCTGTACAGCTTGACGCCGACATTGTTGGCCGTGATCCCCATAATCTGTCCGATTTCGATATTGGAGACCTCCTCAAAGTATTTTAAACGAATCAGCTCCCTGTCTTCATATTCCAGCTTCTCCAGCATGGCCAGGACATTGCCGCGTTCTGTATTGACGGCCAATTCCTCAACTACATCCTCGTCCGAACGCAATTCCACGACATTTTCCAAATCCACCTGCTGGTGGCGCGAATTGCTGCGATACCACTTCAGCACGTTGTTATGGGCAATTTTGTATAGCCAGGCCGAAAAAGGATAGCCCTTGTGCTGATAGCTCTTCAGATGGGACAGTGCGTCATAAAAAGTCTGGCTGACCAGATCCTCAGCCGTTTCCACGGAACTGACCCGCCTATATACATAGCGGTAAATGGGCTCAAAATATTTGTCATACAAATCCACGAAGCAGGCGGGGTCCGCCTTGGCCCTTTCTATCAAAATCCGCTCGTTTTCCAGACCTTGTTTCATGCTGACAAAACTTAAGAGGTAAATTTAACTAGAAATTCACCCTTTTGTCAAGACATAAAGACTGCTGATCCGCTTTTTCAAGTTTCGGGAGAAAAGTCCTTGCTCAAGCCACTTTCCTCCGGCACCTTTTACAATCCTGGCAATCGTGTTACATTACAGCAAAATAACCAAGCAGCAGCATGTTTGATACCATCACCGCCAATCCCGAGGCCATCGGTGAAATCGTCGGCGCCATTATCGGCGTCACCGGCCTGGTCGTGGGTACTTTTATCACCATTCTCACCTCCCTGATCATCCGGCACATGGACATCCGCCGCGAGGAGAGACGGGAAGAGGCCCAGCTTGCCCGCGCCAAAAAAGAAAAGGAATTCGGGCTCAAGCAGGAGGTTTACTCGGCCTTCGTCTCTGAATTGGCCGCGCTGGAGAACTTTATCAGCAAAAAAAGCTCGGATCTGGAGTTGAAAGATCTGGAAACTTTTGACAGTGAATGGATGCGCATCGAAATTCGCGTCGACCTTGTGGCCAACGCAAAGGTCAAAGAGCTCAAAGACCGTCTGGAAACCGAACTGCTCAGTCTGGCCAAACAGAAATTTTCCCAAAAAGACCAAAGCCGCGAAATTTCCCTCGGCGAGACCTACATGGGAAACCGTTCAGCTCTGCTGGAAGCCATCCGCGAAGACATGGAAATCACCACCAACCGCATATGAAAATCACCAGCAAACATCTTTGCCACTCTTCATCATCCCGCCCGCCCGGCCCCAAAAGCCTGATCGGCCTGATGCTGTTGCCTCTGCTCTTGAGCCTTTTGCTGGCCCTGCCCGCCGCCCGCGCGCAATCGACTCTCAATGACCCCCTGCTGCTCAATACCACCTTCAGTGAATTCAACACCACGAACCCAGACCCCGTGCTGACCATCGACCCGGAACTGCTGCGGACTTTTGAGCCGGTCGACACCACCCAGCCGGCCGAAACAGATAATACTACCACTGACAATACTGGCAATACTGGCACTTTTGATCCCAACGCCCCCACCGGGGAGACCGCTTCCACAGAAGGTCAGGACAGCTACACTCGCCCGCCTGCCGATGACCCCGGCACTACCGCGCCCGCTGATCCCACCCCCGACCGCACGCCCCCCAACGACGGTTCAACCCGTTTGCCGAGCGGCACTTTCACACCGCGCCTGCCCGGTCTGACCACCGATCCCAACAGTCCTGAAACTCCGGATCTCCCGGACTGCCCGCCCGCCGACACTCCGAACGACGCTAGCATCGGCAACGACAGCGACGTTCCAAGCCCGCCCTGCGTGCCAGCCGCCCCAATCATCCCGGTAGCGCACCCCCTTCTCTTTGTCACGCCATTCCTGGGTCTGTTGCTATTCTGGACAGTACTCTCCTATCTCAACGGCCGCCACGGAGCGCGCAGCGAAGCCCTGCGCCAACGCCACCTCAGAAACCGTCATCTCGGAACAGTCGACCACGCCCGCCGCCAAACCTGCAATGAACTGCTCGACTTTCTGGCCTCCAGCACGGATCCCGCCCGCCCGCTCAATCACCAGGCCCTCGAACAGTTTTTGGCTCGCCTCGCCCTGCTCGGCTCGCCCGAAACCAACCAGATAGCCGAAAAAATACGCGCCGCTTTCCTCAAAGACGATCGCCGCGCCCTCAAACCGCTGATCGGCGAAATAACCGCCTCCATTCGCCGCGACCTGCAATAAAAACTACCCGACCGACAGTCCTCAGCTCATTTTACAGACATGTCCTGGCTGGCCACGACACTACTTTCAGCGCTGCTGCTGCGCCTGCGCCGTCTTTTTTTCTGCTTGATCAACTTTTCCCGCTTCTGTGCCTGCGGCGATAGTTTGCCCAGTTTCTGCCCCTCAATTTTCGCCACCAGCAAACGATAGGCCGACAGCCGGTTACCCCACAGCTCACGAAATTTATGAACTTTCACTTCCAAACCACTCGGCAAATGGCGCAGCCAGACGCCGTTAGTGCTTTTATTGACCTTTTGGCCGCCCTTACCACTTCCCTTCTGGAATTTCTCATCAAAATCCTCCCACCTCAAACCGAGTGCCTTCATCTTTGCCACCAGCTTTTCATCCTTGAAATCGATCATACCTTATTGAAATTGGTGGACCCCAGAAGCTTTAGGCTCCTGAACGCAAAGCGTCTAGCGGCAAGCCGCTAAAGGCCCGTCCGTCACCCATCCTAGCACAAACCCTGCACATTTCAACCCTGCTATTCCAAAGCGTACCATTCCGGATGTTCCACATCCTCATAAATTGTCGGCACCATGTAAGCCGGCTTGACGGTGATTTTCCCGGTCATGACCGGATGCAGGGAACAGTAATAATTGAAGGTGCCCTCACTGTTGAAAGTATATTCATAGCTGTCACCATTATTCAAATTGGGGCTCTTGAAGGAAGCACTGGTCACATTGTGCTGTTTGGTATCCAGATTGGTCCAGCGCACCGTCGTGCCCAGCGGCACCAGCAGATCCGGCACGCTGAAAGAGGTGGCGCTGATATTCACCTGCAGAGTATCATCCCGACCGCTTGGCGGAGTGGGCAAATCTTCATCTGAAACCACCTGTCCAAAATACTCCAGATCATTTTCCGTGATATAAATCAGCCTATAGGCCAATTCGGCCAGTTTACCGCGCGTCATCCCCTGTCCCGGATAAACCATATTTTCTGCATCGGCCACAATCAATTTTTTGTCCTTGGCATACTGCACATACTTGGCATACCACTGATCGGCAAAAGCATCCGCATAGATATTGCTGCTGACAGTCACTGCGGACAGATCAATTTTGTAGGTAGCCAACAACATTTTCAGGTTTTCCACCAGATTGACCGTTTGTGTCGGCTTAAAAGTGCCATCGGCGTAGCCTTCGACTATACCGAGATCATAGGCTTTATTCAAAAAAGGTGCATACCATTGGTCCTGGGCTATATCGCTAAAAGGAGCCTTTCGAGTGGCACTGGCCGCGTCGATATTGGCAGCATTGAGAATAATTTTCAAAGCTTCCACACGATTGACAGGCTGATCCGGCTTGAAACTGCCGTCCGGATAACCGCTGATCATGCCACGACCCTTCAGATCCATAATCGCCGTGTAATTTGGATGGGCGGAATTAACATCGGAAAAAGCCTCTATGGCCAGGGCCAACGGGACCTGCAGGAAAAGCACAAAAGCTCCCAAGGCCATAAAAAAAGATTTGATCGCAAATTTAGTCATAATTTTATTGTGTTTTTGTAACCCCTGCATTTTACTCCAAAGCTCCAGGCTTTCCAAGTTACTACTTGACAAGTTTAACAAATTACGACAAAATAACCTCTTGTTTTTAATCACCCTCCGATGTTCGAAAAAAATTTCAATCGGCGCGCCGCATTGGCCTTCCTGGGGGGATCGGCAGCCGGAGCCACTATCGACAACGGTCTCCGTCTACTTGGCAACCCGGATATACCGCTTCGCGCCGGAAAAAAACAGGCCGAAGTCTGTCACCTCGATGACGTCGCCGGCAGATTCGAAGCGGGCATTGACCATTATTGCAAATTAACGCGCCGCATCAACGACTATACTATTACCAAAAAGCGTGCCCAGAAAGAAAGCTCGCTCGGTTCCGATCTGAGCCGTGAAGCCTTTATCAAAAAAACGGTTGACGCCTCCACAATACTGCCCGACTACCTGAAAAGTCTGATCTGCTACATCCCCTACGAGGAGTCCAAATTCAACACCGCCGCCAAAAGCCGCAGCAATCCCCCTGCAGTGGGCACCTGGCAGTTTATGCCCGGAACCGCCGGCAACCCGGCCATGGTCGGTCCGCACATCATGGTCAGGGAAGACATCGATCGCCGCACCGACTTCGAACTGTCCACCAAGGCCGCCGTCAAATACTTCGAATACATTTATCTGCTGCTCAGCGCCGATCGCAACTACCAGACCCTGAAAAACCGCTATCAATTGGACGACAACGGCTTTCTCTCCCTGACCGTCCTGCACGCCTATAACGCCGGCGAAGGGCACATGCAGCGCGCCTTCGAGGTTCTGGCCAAAGAGCCGTCCATCCCCGCCGAAATCGACAGCTGCGGGGCCAAAGGCAGCCTGGGGCTATATCTCTATCTGACCGAAGAATACATCAAACACTTTAAAAAATGGCAAAAACACCGCCCCTATTTTCACAAGGAATCGGCGGCTTACGCCTACAAAGTCCTGGCTTTTCGTAAACTGGATAATCCGACCGCCCACATTGCTTTTCAGGAAACTATTAATCAACCGTCCAAGCCATCTGCACCAGCCGATACGGAGACACCGTCTCGCCGCCAAATCCATAGCGGCATCCGCGCCGCCATTGGAGGCGTCGGCACCCTGGTCGGCTGGGGCAGCGGCCAATTGGCGCTGGAAAAAATCGGTTTGCGAAAAAGCAACGCCTTCAATCGCAGGGAATTTGTCATGGGTGCCAGCATCACCGCCGGTGGCGCCATCGGAGCCCTGATCAGCGATTGCGGCCACAGACTGCACGCCGCCATTCAAACAGGTAGAGACGATCAAACGGAAGATACCGGAGAGGAAAGCGCGCAAGACACCAAGGCCACGGTCGACAACTCTCCCCTCTCACCGCTGACCGGAGAACAAATGTCCGCCCACAAACGAAAAATCGAACAGGTTCTCGCGCACTGCCAAAGCAAAGGATTTCTGGCCCAAAACCAGGAACAACGCCTGGTCAGCAAAGACACCGCCGCTCTGCTCAAAAGCAGCCGCTTCCTGGATAACCGCCTGGCCGCCGACGCCGCCTATGAAATTTATCTGACGCACAGCGACAGCAGCTATCTGCAAATCGCCCAGTATTTTTACAGCCGCGCTCTGCAGCTGACCGAAGAACAGCTGGCCGGCAAAATCGCCCCGCCGCCGGCCCAAAACAAAGCTGCGGCACGGCAGATTCTGCAGGACCGCAAAAATTACCTGCAACAGGCTCTACGCGTCATCAACGCCGACTTTAAAAACGGCAATTAAAGTCATTATGGTGGGGGCTATTACGCGCGGTTCGAACCAGAAACCAAAAGGTTAGTAAAGAAAAGGATGACTGTCGATGAATATTTGGAACATCAGCCGGAGGAAGAAATTGCTGATTCTAAGCAAATTTCAAGCATTTTGGATTCGGAGGTGGCAGTATGGGAGCGAGTGCATTGGCGCCTTTCCGAGGAGGTGTTCTTGTTTTGGTACATTTGGCTCAAGGATAATACGGCTATGGTGGCGGAGTTTGTGGAGGAGGTGGAAATATCAGTCGGATAACGTGTACTGGTGCACCCAGGATAGACCAAGCCTGCCAAGTACGAATTGGGTTGTTTTATCTGCTAACCAGAAGTTCTACAACAACAAAAGATAGCCAGAAAATAAAAAGCAGCAAGGCTTCTTTCCTCGAAATGTTGCGCCCTGACTTCATAAAAAAGAATAACAGAAATGATGCAGTAACCATGAACAATCCCGTAATGTAAATAATTTTCAATGGAAATTCGAAAGGAGACACTAATGCAAGAATACCGACAACTATTGTTGCGTCAGCGAGGACGGTTCCCAAAAGATCACCGACGGCTAATGAATCATCCTTTCTCCTGACACATTTAATTGAGAAAAACAATTCTGGCATGGTTGTTCCAAGGCCTACTACCAACATGCCAATTAGAATTGGCGAAATAGCTAAATAATTAGCAATTGAAATTGAAGAAGTAACCGTAAAATGCGCGCCAATAAGAAGTATAGCCATGCTCAAAAGCAATTTTAGAAAATGCTGCCATCGTCCTATTCCATTATGAAAGGGTAAGGAGTCGTCTATACTGTCCTTTAACGACATGAAGTAGAAAATTATTCCGATCAGGATTAAGGCAGCGCCTTCAAAGCGAGAGTAATAGCCGTCAAGTCCTAATATCAAAGGGAAAAATAGTAAAAATGGATAAATGTAATTTTTCTTTAAAATTTTGCTTTCTACTTTTAATCCGCGTTTTGCTACAAAAACCAGTATTGCAAATATTAAGGTCAGGTCTGCAACATTCGATCCAAAAAGCGTCCCAAGACCAAACGAAGGATTGCTCTCAAGCGCTGCATTAAGCGAAATGAGCGTTTCTGGCAATATTGATATTGTCGCGACAATAATAAAGCCCACCACATACTTAGAAAGCCTGTAACTCTCCGCGAGAAGGGCTGCATGTTTTGTAGCCATGGTCGCACCTTTTATGACCATGAATAGCGAAATAAAAAAAATAAATAGATTATTTATCATGAATGCTGATTATATCACAATATAATAACATTTATTAGTATAGAATGGAATGCTTTCCAACGATCACTTGTAACCTTTAGTTAAGTTAAGTTCGAACCACTCTCCAAAAGGTCATTTCGTTCTAATATAAGCCACAAAAATTTCTAAACTTGTTAAAATTGACCAAATGGTTTCGCAAAAGTTCGAATCGCCTCAACTCTCACAAAGCCGCTAATTCATACAGTAAATAAGCGCACTTACAGACAAAATAAAAATCCCTCTTTTCAGAGAGACTCTTACTGGTGGGGGGTATTGTACGAGATTCGAACCGCTGACCAAATGGTTGCCCCAAATTGTTGAGGAAGTTGTCCTCGGAATCAAGGAATATTTCACCACGGTCGATCTGACTCCTTACCAACAGCTTTGTCAACATTTCTCGGAAAAACCCGCCCGCTTACCTAGATAAATTATCATACTTTTTAAGGAATGACAAGAATCGGCCGACTTTGAGCGGTTCATCGACCCCTAGGCGTC
Organism: Candidatus Peregrinibacteria bacterium UBA1369; assembly: GCA_002305925.1. Lineage (GTDB taxonomy): Bacteria > Patescibacteriota > Gracilibacteria > UBA1369 > UBA1369 > UBA1369. The sequence goes on along the minus strand of DBRL01000014.1, from coordinate 116,660 downwards.
CATCTGGGTATCCTGAGGCTACTCCTTTGTCCTTTGCCCACTTCACAGCCTCAAAATCGGGGTGTGTGGCTGGTACATCGGCAAAGAGCTGGTTATCTGCCACAGGTGCGTCAGAAAGCCCAACAAGCGTCTTCAAAGCCTTAATCAGGGCTTCCGTTCCCTTGGTTTTGACCGTTTCCACGTCATTATTGATTGACCCCATCTCAAGCAGGAATGCCCAGCCTTTGGTATCCCTTACGATCCCGAGACGGCCGAATCGGCTTTGTGTGTCAGCCAACAGTCCAGCATTTCTTAAACCAATCTCTTTTGCATAAACCTTGAGAAAGGCATCTGCCTTCTGCTTACTTTCCTCACTACCACCGTAAAAGAAGCATAGCGTGCCAGATTCCTTTCGCTCGGGCGAGGAGTTCAAGTGAAGGCAGACGACGTAGTCGTTATCACTTGCACGCTTATTTACCCACTTAATCTGTTCATCCAATGTTAGATCGAACGGACATAAATCAGTAAATATCAGCTCCTTGATCTTCGGAAATACCTGCAAGAGGATATTCCGCGCGATCAGGTTTTCAGTCTCCTTGGTTTTTAGATTTTGAGCACCTTCGTCTTTGCCCTGAGTGTGCCCAGCAATCAAATATAGTTTTGGCATACAATAATTGGGTTAATGGTTACAATTTCTCTTCGGTTTCTGTTTTAGCTTCTTCCTCCAACTCATCGGCGAGCGCTACGTGCTCCAATTCTTTTCGTTGCTCTTCCTGAGCCTTGAGAAAGTCCTCGACCGATTTGATCTCTCGCTTTTCAAAATAAGTGAGTTTCTGAACGGAGTTTCCTGCTTCGTCTTTTTCCTCAATAACGGCGATGTCGGCTGTTGGTGTTTCCTCACTTTCAATTTCTGTGCGAATTTCTTCCTTCGACAGTTGCTTTTGCTTTCTGACCTCAGCTTTTGAAGGCACAACAATTGTCAGTGTTTCTTTTTCGAGAATCTTGTCGGTCTGCTCAACCGTTTGTTCTTTTGCATCGGCGTTTTCTTGTTCGAATACTTCGAATCCCTCGCGGACACAGACGAGCTCATCGCCATTGTCCTTGTGGTAGAGCACTGTGGCTTCAACGCCTTCACCGACAACCGAATGTTTTGATTTGTAGAATTTCATAATGTTATGGGATTATTGATTAATTAGTTGGCGCAAAGAAGGTCACAAGACCGTTGTTGTAGCACCAAAACTCGAGATGTAATTTGAAGTTTTTCTTCACTTTTGTAGTGAAGACCGTTGCGGAATCGACTACGGATGATGGAATGGCGTCGTTTACAATCACTGACCTGATGCCATCGTTGTCGATCATGATTCGCCCATACTTATACGGAGAGCTGAGCGAGGCGTTCCTAGACCATCCAAGCAAGTATCCGCCCTTGAGCGCATCGATCTGTTTCAAGAAGCCCCACTCCTGATAGACGGCTGCTTGGCTGCTACTACTCGCAATTCTCAATGCGAAGCCCTCCTCGAAATTATCGGGGTCGATATGCATGATCAGCGAGCTGGATTGTATGTTATTCAGGTAGATGTACTGATCTTGGTTATTAAGCGCCTGCTCGAGGTATTTGTTCGTTACGTCATACGGCATGGTTTCCATGTCGTTGTAGTAGACCTTTGTCGCGCTGCTACTTGTGTGCCAGATTGGCTTTCCGTCGGTCGTAAATCCGTATGCGCCGTACCAGCTGGAAGTGTCTTGCCCAGTCATGTGCTGAAAAGTTCCGTCTACGGGATTGAAGGCATAAAACCTCTGCGTATAGCGCTGGCTGTTTCCGTCGTTGTAGCAGTAAATCATCAAGAGCAGCCACGAGCTGTTTTGATTTGATTCCACGACATGGTTCTTGTAGTTGCTGTAGGTCGCGTTGCTGTTGTTATTCCCGAAATCGGCGCTTTGCATCTGGCCGCTTGCGTTAAGCACCGACCACTGATTTGCGGATACATCGAATTTGTAGACGTAGACGTATTCATCGTTTCCGTATCTTGGCGTCAGGAGATAAATATCCTCTGCATCCTCTTTTACCGTGAACAATCCGCCAAGCAGTTGCCATGGTGTAGCGCCGTTTGTGTAATTGGTTCCGCAGCCGTAATACCAAGAATCTCCGTTACAGCTGTACGGCATTTTGTTTCCGATTCGCGAGTAGAGATTGTCCTTCTTCGCCCATGTCCATGTGCCGATTTGGCATTCCCATAAGTCAAATGTCTTTGCGTTCATCACGTAGAGCTTTCCGTTTTTTACAATGGCAGCCCAACCGTACCAGTCGACGTCCTTGTTGGTTTCGGCTGGCATGCGTACCCATTCGACCGTCTTATTGAATGGGTCGATGTATGGTATGTATCGGAAACCTCTCGAATTGGAGTGGAATGAATTGAAGAATTGGTATCTGCCGCACGATTTTTGCATCTGCATCAAGTGCTGTTCGTACCCGCCGTTTTGGTTGTAGCACCATTCTCCAGCCTCCACTGGCAGGAATTTACTTGTCGCGAGTGTGAAGTTTTCCGATGTGTCCATCTCCCAAATTTCGTGCTTTTGCATGGAACGGGTTCCGTTGTAATCGGCGACCAAATAAGAACCAATCCAGTACAATTTGTTGTTTGCCCTGAACATTCCATATGACCCGCCGCTTGTCAGTCCTTTACTTTGCAGATTGAGCGCACTGGCAGTCCACACGTCGCTCGCGAGGTTGTATTTCCAGATCGAGCTGTAGTTGTTTGAGTTAGTCAGGTATTGCACGTACACGAAGCCGTTGAAGATTTCGGAAATATAATAGGTTGAGTTCGGTGGCGCATTTGTGATTGCTGCATTCGCCCAAGTACCGCCAGAGATGCTGTATTTCATGAGCGGGTAGCTGGCGTTGCTCATCGCCTGATACGGCACGAAAACAACCCAGTTCGATCCGTCTGTCAGCAGCCTTGCATAGCCCTGAGACATGGAATGGCTGAAACCAGACATCGCATTCAGTGAGCTCCAAGAGTTGGTTGCAATGTTGTATCTCGCAAAATCTTTATTCCCATCGATTGCGTACAAGTAGCCGTTATTTGCGACTACGGACATGATCGTGCTCGCGAGCGTGCATGTGGTTTTTTGGGTAATTTCACCAGTTGTTTGATTGATTTCGTACAGGGTATTGTCCGAATAACAAAGCCAGAAAAGCCTGTTTGTCGTTTCGTCGTAGACCAAGTTTTCGTAGCTATTATTTCCTCCAGCGCCCCATTTGTTTCTCAGGTCGTATACATTACTCTCGTTGAATTCGATAAACTGCGATGTGTTGTTAAGATGATCGTACTTGTAACAGCCGATTGGTGACTGTGAACGATATTTGTAATCGTTCTTGCTTCCCATTCCTTGAGGGATTGCAAAGAATTTTCTGTTTTCCACGTCTTGAACATGGTGGAAATACACGGGATTGTAGTAGAAATTCTGGTAATTGATGTTGAATCCCTGACCGCCTTGCTGAAACCACTGATAGTAGTCCCAGCTTGAAAATTGCAGCGCGGAAGGAATCGCGTCCTTGAAGACTGAACCTGATCCGCCGCCGATAGTGATATTTGCCATAGTGTTTTAATTAAATAATTAAGATGCGATAATCGGCTTCTTCACGATTGATGAGACGTTTCCGTCATCGTCGTAAAAGAGCTCGTAGAATGTGTCTCCGCCTTGGTTGTGTTCGTAGACGAAGAGCTGGTCGACCCGCAACAGCATTCCTTCCGATAACATGCCAATCTGGCCTTCAGTGAAGTCAGCTGCCGTCACTTCGTCGATCAATATCCAGACCGCTCCGTCTTCGGAGTAGGAATACTTGAAACTGTTTGAGTCGCACTCGACTTTTAGGTGGTAGAAATCCTCGGAAGTCGGTGTGAATGCCATTTCCTCACCGAGTACCGTGTCAGCTCCCGCCACTCGCTTCACGAACGAAATGCGGCCGTTCTTGCACTGCAACCTTAGGAAATTCAATGAGTCCTGATATTTGAAGATCAGGCCGTTTGTGTTTCCCCGACGTGCATTGAATGCGCCCCTGTAAGTGAAATTTTGGAAAAGATTTTTTTCTCCATCGGTCTTGAGCACGAGCAGTTTTTCTCCAGCAGATTCGTCCGATTGCACCAAGTATTGATTGGAATTCTCAACGTCTTTTTCTATAAGCCATTTGCCGTTTTCGACGTCATATTTGCTGGTCACTACTCCGTTGCTCTTCACGAGTTGAATGGAATCAAATGTGACTTGCGGATTGTTGTTACCGTGCGTGTACCAGAAACGAATCTGCTTCACCGAAGACCAGTCAAATCCTCCAATCACGGAGAATGCCGATTTCGCTACTTCGATGTAATTCCAACCGAGTACCAAGCTCGCGGCGTTGATGATGGTTTCCGCTTCTTTCACGTCTTGCGTTTCCGATAGCTCCAGACGAACAGAAGTCGGTATTTCTGTTGCGATGTAAATCCAGAACGCAATCACGTCAGTGTTGGCCGAGCTGATTCCGTCTTCAAACTTAGTCAGGTCGAGGTTTATTGTGTTGTCATAAGCGTATGAGCTTGCTGCGCTTACTTTCCATCCTTGCGTTCCAGTCTTGTAATTGATGGCATCGATCGCGCCGCCAGACATTGTGTTCTCGTCCGTTTCAAAGGTCGCTATCCTTTTGAAAAATGAGCCAAAGCCATCGAATTTATCTCCTTCGCCGCTATTTTCTTCGATCTTGATCAATCGATCCGAAACGTCGCGTTCGTAAGTGACTGAAGTTTGCTGAAGGACGACTTTGTCGAAGGCGGTGATATTGCCGTTATCAAACAACGCCACTTGCCCAGCCGTGGTAATGCTCGAATCGGTTGTGCTGATCTGGGTGGTGAATGTGATTCCATCGAGCGATGTTGAAATCACCACAGACGTACCGTTGAAAGCTACCCGTAGCCAGTAATCGGTACTCGGGCTGGTTGCAAACGGCACGGACAGGATTACGGTTCCGCCGTTCTTGGCAAACTTCAATTCGGTACCAGTGAAGTAGGCGTGGTAACAGCTCGAAGGCGAAGTGTATCGCCATTTGATGCCAGAGTTTGACGACCCCTGAAGCCGCCTGATTCTCGCCGTAAAGATTCCGTTCAGATAGTTGCGGCTTTGGTTGCCAAGCGAGAGTACGCTGTTTTTGTCGCCAGACGCTTCGTCGGTTTTCACATAGCGCTTCAATCCGCTGAAGTCGTGGATTTCCCAGAAGCCTTCGCTGTTAGACCAGAACGCATCGGTCGTGTTGCTTGCCTTCACAACGCGCATGCTATCGGCAATAAAGTCCGATGCGCCGTTGGTGTTGGTTGAAAACTCAAGCCTTACACGGATGATGTTATTCCAGTTCGGCGATCCGTTTTGGCTGAAGCTGCTTATCGGAATAGATACGCGGTTCCAGCCGTTCTGGGTGATCTGCGAAAGGAAATTGTTTTGGAAATAGTTCGTCGACGGTGTTGTTGATCCGAGCTGCAGCGTAGCCATATCTATATTGGCCAGCGCGCTTACATAAACCCAGAATTCCACTACGTCGGAACCAGAAAACGCCGAGATGTTTTTGCTCGGAATATCAATGAGAAGCGTGGCCGTGCTATCGGTTGTCAGGCTGAGTTTTCGCGCCTGAGTTCCTTGTTTGTATTCCGAAGTGTCGAACGACCCGCCAGTATATGTTTCGCCAGCTTCGTTATCAAAATTGGTGATGATTTTGTAATTGCTTTCGTAGCTTTGAAAGTCGTCGTTCACCACCTCGATGTTCTGCGAATCTTCCTGCACCACATCTTCCTCGTACCCGAAGCGAGTCATGATTCCTTTTTCCGAAACCGCTTCCGTATCGCCCGAAGGCAAGTAGAAATATGTCGGACTTTCAGTGATGCCGCTTAGAAGCGGATCGGCCGCGTGCTTATGTAGATTGGTGAATCCGCCCCCAGTGAGAATGTTCAGGTTGGCGGCCGTCACGTCTGGAGAAACGCCTTCCAGCGCCTGATCGATTTCATCGGCGCTCGCATCGACATCCGCCAGCTTTTCAAGGTCTGCTTTTTCGAGCCCGTCGACCTCGTGAAGGAGGTTCAATTCTTCAGCGTCGGATTCTATTCCAGTAAGCGCGTTGTTGAATTCGTCTTTGGTGACCGTCGTATTTTCCAGAATGTTCAAATCCTCGGCGCTTGCCTGAATGCCGTCTAGGGCAAGGTTGATTTCCGCAATGCTTGCAGTCAGTCCCTGCGGAATCGCTTTGAATTGAACCCTCTGGCGCTCATCGGTAATCTTGCCATTTGTAACTTCAGCAAACCCGCTTTCCACTGTCACGGTCGCAAGCAAATACTTGTTTTGCAGGCCAGCTCCTTGTTCTTGAACGATCAGCGAACCGATGTTTGATGCGGTCGAGTTGATCTCTTCCGCATCCATGTTCGCGTCTGGAATTGAACAGCAAATCTCGTATGTTTTGGGTGATCCCGAGATATTGTCGGGAATGGTGAGCACCGCATCAGCCAAGTTGTGAAAGCGCAGTACGAATTCATCGTTCGTGCCGTCTCCGTCCACATCAGTGCTGCGCAATACGGTGAAATACGCAACGCCCGCTTTGATCTTCACGGTCTTGTCAGGCGTATCTTGCGCCAATACTTGCAAGTCTTCGCCAACGTCTTCAGGAGACAGCGCCGTTTTCAGAAAATCAGCGACGCCGTCAGTGAAAAAATCCCGCTCGACGTTCTTGATGTCGATGTCTTGCCAATAGGTGTTTAGTGCGTTTAAGTATGATACTCGTGTTGCCATAGTGATTTTTTTAAATATTAAGATTCGAGCTCTTCAACCCGTTGCGCGAGCTCGGCCAGACGCTCTTCCTCGCTCTTTATGCTCTTCGTGCCTTCCTGAGCGATCTCGATATCGATTGATTCTTCATTGTTTCGGCCGACACTAACCGTGATCGTTAAAATTCGGTGAATCTGGTCGAAATCAAGAATCCCGTGCTTGATGATCACACGGACACGGTCTCCGATTCCGTATTCGAAGAGGTCAATTTTTGTCTTGTTGGGTTTGATGCTCGGAATCTCCTTGATCGGTTTATGAAATGCCAATAACGCCTCGGCATTTTTATTGAGGGTGTTCTGGTCTTCGATTTCGGTGAAGTATCTGACTTTCTCCAAGAGCCCGAATTCCGCAATAGAATCGTTGTCTTGCCTAACGGCCGAGATGATGTTGTTTTTGCCGTAGCAGGTTATTTTGTTGAAAAGTTCCTTACCTTCGGAAAGAAGCGTGAAGCTGTCGATGGAGTTGGCATTCTGCAAATTCCTGATGAAGCGGAAAATGACGCTCGCGCTTTTGTCTTCGCCTATCATCTTTTTGCAGTTGAGTTTGAAGTCGGTATCTGTGAGGACTTCGCAAAGCGTTGCTTCTTCTATTTTTTCGAAAGCCTTGCTGGCCTGCATTTTGAAAAAGTCGTGTGAGAATATGTCGCTTACATCGGTCTGTCCTTGGATGATGAGCGTGTCGTCGGCGGGATTGATTTCTGCATTCAGGAGTTCGAAGACGGCCAAGCCGCCTTGCCAGTTGGTGAAACTCCGAGTCACCACGCGTTTATCAAAAAGCTGATAGATGCCTTTGCAGCCCACTTCCAAATTATTGTCGTCCACGATCCTCACGGCCTCGATGTAGCCGACCCAAATACGGCGCACGTCGGTGCGGTCTTTCGGATTCACCCGATTGATCGCAATGCGGTTGTGCTTCTTTAGGTTCTCGGCCTCTGCGCGTGGATGAGAGAGCGGCAACGTAAACTTGGCCGTATCCTTGCCCGTGAGCGTCAGCTTGAAGTTCAACCCTTGCGGATTGAGGATTTTGCTGAAAGCCGTATTGTTCTTGTTGAGGATGTCGATTGTGTACATACGGACAAAGTTAAAGCCACGTGTCAGACCACTCGATCTGCGCGTATGAATAATTATTCACGAGAGGCACCCCGCTTTCTTCCAAAAACACGACCTCGTTTTCACCAGAAAGCAGATAGAAAAACTCGCTATTATTCGTGAGCACCAAAAGAGCGTCCTCGGTCGTCCCGTCGGTTCGGTAAATCACGGCCGTTCCTTCCAGCACGTCGATTTTCAAATAATCGTTTTCTTCCAGCGTGCAGATAAACTGCATGAAGACGTCATAGGTGCGATTCAATATCTTAGGATTCACGCATGGTGCATGAATCGTAATGACGGGAGATGCCGCAAAGTTCCCGACATTGACCAGCGTCTTTTTGTAAACATAGTTCCAGCCTATCTTGAGAGGTAGCTTGAACGGTATGATGATCTGTCCGCCCAGAATGTCGGCCTTTATTTCGGGCTGGGTTTTTATCGATTGCGAAAGTTTGCGCGGTTCCTTGCACTTGAGAGCCACAATGAAATTGCGGATGAATGGAAAGCCCAATTCCTCAGCGTACTCTGGCATTTTGTCGACTTTCGCGAATACCTTTTTTGCGATTCCGTCTTCTTCGGTAAAAAGCAATTCGCGGTAGCCGTCATCTTTGTTCGGCACGGCGCTCACGGTGAAGGCCTTTTGGAATTTATCCACCAATGCCACCATGGTTTCGCGGTCTGGAGCGATGAGTTGGCCTGTGAAGACTAAGGCGCGTTTGCCCACGAAAGTGTCATAGTCGAGAATCCCGTGTTGTCCTTGTCTGGCTTCCTCGGAATGGCGCAGCTCGGGCGAATGGAATCCGCTCGGCGTATCAGTCAGGCTGATGATGCAGCCGTTTGCACGATCCTGCTCGGACGCAAAAACATTGCCCGTGAGAGCATCCCTCTCAAGGTCGTTTAGCATTATCCCGTTGTATGTGTAGGAAATTCCGAGCATATTTTTTTGTTATCAGCTAAAGCGCGCACGCCATGAAAGTTCCCGCGCGGCAATTGAAAAATCCACACCCTCACGGATGTTCTGAGTGATGTTCTGCGTGACGCTCCTTTGGTTGTTGTTGGTGACTCCGCCGTTTACAAAACCGCCCGACCTGAATCCGCGCATGCGCACCGACTCCAATTGCGATATCACTGAAGCGTACTTATCGACCATCCATGCGGGAGCGACCCATTCGCCGCCATGCACCACGCCAGCAATCTGGTTGATCGCCCCGAAAGTGTATCCGCCCGTTGCCCAGCTGCCTTGGTTTACGGAAGCTTGTTCGCGTTTGAAAATGTTGATCTTGTCGAGCGCTCTTTGCACCCAAGAAATGATGTTGTTGACGGTGTTCTGAATGGTATTGAAAACTCCCGTCACTATATTCACGACGTTATCCCAAATGGAGCGCCATGCATTCCCGATGATACTGATGCCTCCTTGGAAGATTCCAGCCACAGCATCGATTCCGTCGGTGACAAGTTGTTTAATGGCATTCCAAGTGTTGACTGCAAAATCCTTTATTCCGTTCCAAGTATTCGTCCATGCTTTGTTCACGGCATCGAGTCCCGCATTGAACAGGTTCTTGATAGACTGCCAGATTCTTTCAAGGAAATTTACGATTGAATTCCAAATCGCCACGGCGGAAGCTTTTATAGTTTCCCATGCCGCGATCGTCGTTGCCTTAATTTGATCCCAGTTCTTGACCGTAAAGATAACGAGCTCGCTCAGCCCGAAAGTGATAACCGCAAGCGTCGCGCGCAATGCGGCTTCAACATAGGGCTTGATCCATTCCCAGAAAGCGCTGACTGTCTGTTTTACTTTGTCCCAATTCTGGACGAAGTAGATGACGATTTCGCTCAAGCCCCCTGTGAGCACGGCCAAAACGACACGAATCGCCGTCTCCACATAAGGCTTAATCCATTCCCATGCTTTCATCGTGTAATCCACGACTTTATTCCAAACATCCTGCACAAATGCCGTTATCTGATCCCAGTTCTTGAAGGCGACATAGATTCCCGTAATGAGCAAACCGATTGCAACGAAAGGTGCTGCGGCCACGGCTAAGGTGGCAATCAAGCTTCCGAGGGATACGATAAGCGATGGAATTACAGAAATTGCCAATCCAGTCAGGATTGACCCCAAGGCGATGAGCGCGCCCTGTACCCAGTCGTTGTTTTGCACCCAGTCCTTGAGCTGCTCAACAATCGCTGGAATCTTATCGATGAATGCGGTCACCGCCTGAAGCGCTTGATTCAAGGCAGGAAGCAACGCGCTGCCGACCTGAATGCTCAATACTTCAAGATTGTTTTTCATCGTCTGCCATTGCGCCGAGACTGTATTCTTTTGTTTTTCAAATGCATCGATCACGTTCTGCGCGCCGTTCTCCATATTCGCAAGCGTCTCGGTATAGAGTCCGTTCAAGTCACCAGAGAGCTGCACCACGGCGTTGTATGCCTTGATTGATCCGAAGATGGAGATGATCGCGGCGTCATCGTCTTTCACGGAATCGGTGATTGCCTTGAAGGCGTTCACGAGACCTCCTTTCTTATCCATCAAGTCCTTGAAAGATTTCGCCCCCAGTTGGTCGAGCACTTTGGTAAGTTCCTTGCTTTCTCTGGTTACTCCAGAAATAACAGACTTGAGCTCGGCGTTGGCTTGAGCCGCAGGCAAACCAGTTACCGTAAGAGCCGCAACGGCGCTTAAGTATTCGGGCAGTTCGATATTGGCGTTTGCCGCCATAGCTGCGACCGAACCGAAGCCGTTCGCGAGATCAGACAAGCTTGTCTTACCAGCCTTGGCCGCTTCAAAGACGTATCCGAACACCTTGTCTGTTTCCTCACTTGAGAGCTTGAAGGCATTGACCGCGCTTGTGACAATGTCGGCCGCTTCGGCGGTGCTGCCAAGGGCAACCACGCCAAGCTGCGCCGATTTTTCGAGCACTTCCATGGCTTCGTCAGCCGAGATGCCTGCGTCGCGGATTTCATAGAGCGTTGCCGTAAGCTCGGAAATCTGCACGGGCGTGCGCTTGGAGATATCCAGTACCGCATTGCCCATGTCAGTGAGACTTTCCGTATTCGTGTCGATGATCGTCGCGATATTCGTCATTCCTTTCTCAAACTCGACGGCGTTTTTCACCGAGATCGTCAAACCAGCCGCGAGCGCAGTGGCTGCGGCGGCAATGCCCGTAAACGCTACCTTCGCGATCTTTTCCGTTGATTCGGCACTGAGTCCGAAGGTCTTGATCTCTTTGGTGGCGTTTTTGAGCGAGGCCTCGAGGTCGGTCGTGTATCCCGTGATTTTGACCCCCAGTTCTCCAACGATGTTTGCGGTTCCAAATGCCATGTTGTTTAAGATTGGATAATGTTTTTAACTTCTTTCATTGCCTCGAGCGGGTCTTTTTTCGGCTTATCTCGCTTGCCGTTTTCGGCTTCCAGCATGTCCATGAGGCAGGAGTAGTACATGAGGAATTGCTTGTACGTGAGCCGAAGGAGTTTCCAGTGATCGAATCCGCCGTTGTAGTACCTGATCATCTGGGCGAACATCTCTCCGAGCTTTACTCTTCTTCGGCTGGTTTCTGGCTCTTTAAGAGCTCTTCCGTTTTTTTTAAACCCAATTCCTTAAGAGGCTCGAAAAGCCACATGATGAAAGCGAGGCAGGTTTTGAAACCCCAGCTTTCGATCTCGTCTTTCGTGATCTTGTTGCAGTCCTTCAAGACCAAGTGAATCTGATCCACCATGGTCTGGAATTTGCTCACATTCGATTGCTCCAATTTTTCAAACTGAAGCATGGTTTTCATTTTGATGTCTGGCACCTTGTACTCCTTGCCCCCGACCTTGAAGACGTCATGGTCGGAAAGGAGCGCGTGGCTATCTGCATCGAATATTCGGCTCATAGGTTAAGAATTAAATGTTAAGAGACGCTTTGCTCGTCGACGATTTCTTTAACGGTTCCAGAAAGCTCGATGGAGCAGACCATGATTCCGTCGCTATCGTCGGCTTGGAATGGAGTGGTGAGCGGTTTGATGTTGGTGACGTTTTCAAGATCAATGCGGAATTCTTTTCCGTCATTGTTCACATTCACAATGCGAGCAACCTTGTATGTTTTCGTACCGCCATTGTAGAAAGTGACTTTTTTGCTGGCATTCGGCGTGTAGGTGTAATCAACGAGTACGGTGTCGCCGTCATCGATATCTCCGCCTTCAATACGGGCAATGCGAGTATAGCCGTCCGCGCCGATCTGCACGGTGTAGTCCTGATTGAGGACGTATGTGGTTACGCCGCTTTCATCGGTGACAACGATTCCCGTAACCACCGCACCGTTTCCGTTTTTGTTCTGCAGAGCTTTACCTAACACGCCACTCAGCACGGCGTTTTCATTGGTAATGTTTACGGGAGCGCCTGCGATATTGGTTTGCACGACAAGACCAGCGTCGGTGTACGCGAAGGTGGTCAGATCGATTTCCGCCAAATCAAAGACGAATGACGCCTTGTTGCCGTTTTTGAATTTCTTGATGGCGGGGACGTTATCGAAGGCAACCTCGATGTTTTCCGCCTTGTGCTCGAAGGACATGTTTCTGATCGCGCCCACATTGATGAGCGATCCGAAGTCGTCCCCGATGAAGAGGGTTACCGAGCCGTAGCGCAGTGCCTCGTTCCGTTGAATGTTCGTTTGTGACATAGTGATATGAGTTAAATGGTTAATAAAAATGCCCGCGTCGATGCATTGGATTGCTCCAATACTTCAGCGGGCTATATGCCTCAGTTTTTCCGCCTCGCGATGGGCGGAATTATTGCTCAAGTTCTTGGCGAAGATACGCAAACTTGAAATCGACCGTGATTCGGCGGAGCGTATTGTCTTCGCTGAATCCGTCGGCAATGACTTCCAGCCACGTATTTTTCACCTTCACTCCCGTGTTTCCCAGATCGCCTCGAAAGCGGTTCAGGTTATCAAGCAGTCTTTCTTTCAGGTCTTCCAATGTGTCATCGCTTTCCACCGATCCGACAAGGTCAAACTGATACCTTTCGGTGACGCAGTCGATGTCGTTTTGGTTTACGGCGGTGATCCGCTGGTAAGAGATGAAAGGCAGCGCAGCCTCGGGAGCGAAGGTTCTGTAAACGCGATCGCCTACAATCTCGGTGATTGCGGGATCATTGGTCAGTTGTTCGTAAATAGCGGTTTTGAGGTTCATGATTGTTTCTTTAGTGAATTATTGAAGGTTTCCCAGATTTCTTTGCCGTGTTCGTCGATTGCTCTTCGAAACATGGCGCGCGGTTGCATTTGTTCGTGACCGAATTCCACATAAGGCGCATACGAGACGTTTGTGCCCACGAAGGCTTCGATCTTGTCTTTGGCCTTGGATATCACTTGCGTGTTGATGTTCGATTTCAGGTTTCCCGTTCGCACGGGGGTGATCTGTTTGACGAAGTATTCTGTCTTGAGACCCGCCTGCATCGTGGCTTTGGCTGTCTTTTCAGAGTAGCCCTGAATGTGCTTTGCCAAGCCCTCCAACACGTCTGCGATTCCTGTTACTCGTATAGCCATGGTTATGCGGTTATTTTATTAAGTTGAAGCTCCAAGTGGTCATAGTTTTGTTTTCCCATGACCTCGGCCACGAATGCGATTTCGTAAACGGTTCCGTCGACCACGGCTCGCATTTTCTCGGTGATATCTGGGTGAAAGCCGAGGAATAGCGTGTAGTCTCCGCGCGTGTACTTTTCAATCGTCTCCGCGCCTTTACGCATGCTTCCGCCGTTCGCAACCAATCTGGCTGGAGCCGTCAATTTGTCCGTCCATGTCTTTTGCACCACACCGCCAACATTGGAAGAATGCTGTTCTTGGATGGTGACCGATTGTGTGAGTAATTCAAAAAATGACATGGCTTTAGACGTTAATGTTCATTTTGCCCGTAAGCTTACGAAAGCCCTTGAGCATGACCTTGATCGGCAGTAGGCGGTTGTCGATCGTCTCCGTTTGTGAGCTGGTCGATTTCTTGTAACTGTAATTGCCGATGGATTCCTCGACGATCTCTTCATTACTGCCGCCGTCTCCGTTCAAGATCATGTCGATAAAGAGAGTAGTCGTCTTGGTTATTTCTTTTGGTATCACTGGATACTGCTCGGCGTTATCAATATCGACAATGCGCGGGAACAGAAGTTGCTGGGCTTCGTCTGCTTTCTCCCAGAATCCGCAGAATGAATCGATGAACATCTCGGCTTCGCGGATTTTCTTCTCAATTTCTTCATCAGTCGGCGGGGTTTCGTTTCCAGAGTCGCTCAATTCCAAGTACTGCTTCGGGGTAAGGTAACGGATTGCATTGAGCCTTCCGCCCTCATTGGCCGTGTAGTAAGAGACCTTAATCAAGTCGTCGGCTGACGGCGCAAAGTCAAACTTGAGCTTATTCGGCGAAACTTCCCGATACTCATAAAAAAGCCTGCCGTTGTATTCAATGCGGCACGTGCCATTGCGGAAATTTTGGCCGATGGTGAATTCGGTCTGGGTTCCGTCTCCTATGATGTTTTCGCTTTGAATGTATGGCATAGGCTTAAATGATTTAGAGAAGTTTGTATGTTTTGTATTCCATTCCCGAAAGCTCTCCGTTCAGGTCGCCGAGCGTTTTTTCTGCGTCCAGAATGGTGAGAAGCAGCATCATGGCATTCATTTCCAGAATAGCGTTCATGATCTCTCGAGGACTTGAGAAGCACGTTCCGCCTGTGATGCTCTCGATCGCTTCGAGGAACATCTGGGCGTGGTTGTCATGCCACTTGTGGAATTTCTCGACCACGAGTTTAGGTATTCCGTTCTGCTCCCAAGTGCTTTCGTATTCGCTCACAAGGTTGAGCATTGCCTCGGTGAACGCCTGCCTGATATCGGCTTTTGACAGATTCTGGTAATCCACGGCGCAGACTGCGGCGATGTTTCGTTTCCATGCTTCGAATTTGATCTTGAGCATGTCACGAAACAGGGTCGTGCGGCCTTGGCACGGCTGGCCTTTGAATCTCAGTTCAATCTCGGGCAGCTTATAGCGGAGAATGAAGTCGACCTTTTGGAAGAATCCGTGTTTTTTCGGATCAGCCACGTTTTGCTCGAGCATTCCTCGCTCCATTTGCTGGTACTTAAGAAGTGCGAATTTGAATAGGAAATACAAACCCGCGCCCGCAAATACGGTCATGAATCCGAAGTCTTGGATGTATTTAAGGATTTCTTCCATGGGGTTTGCTGATTAAGGGTTAGCGTCTTCGGCGCGGATGTTCTTCCTGCGGTTCGTCGACGACGGTTGTTTCCTCGGAATCGGTTTCTTCCTTAGGCTCTTCTTTTTGCTTGCCTTTCGAAGCTTCCTCGACGTCCTTAGGAAATTTCTTTGCGATGTTTTTCAGCCGTTCGATTTCTTTTTCGTCGTCGGTTTCGTATTCGCCGCGCTTGGCGAATTTCGTATCCGAGACAGCAACGGCCGATGCTTTTATGATGAATTTCATTTGAGTTGCGTTAAGTGAATAAAAAGCCAAGAAGGGGGAGGAAGAACCTCCCCCAGTCTTTAGCTGATGCCGTACATGCGGGCGAAGTCGGTGACAACGTCCTTCACTTTGACGGTAAGTTGACCTTGCAAGGTCTCCTTCAAAGTTCGTGAGTTGGCAGGTTCTGGTTCAAAGCGGAGCTTGTCATCCGTGAACCAAGTCTTACCGAGCTTGCGGGTGTTGACGACGTACATTTCGCCGAATGAGTGGCGCAAGAACGGATCAGCAACAATCTTCAAGACGCCGACACCTTCGCCCTCGTACTGGTCAACCAGCACGCCAGCCATGCGTTCCTCACGGGTGTAGCGCGTATTGGACGCGTTGAATCCGTTGATCACGCTCTTGATGTCTGGAGAGCAAAGAATGGTGTCAGGACTGCCTCCGCGTCGTGCCATCTCAAGAAGCACGTTCTTGAGGTGGGTTTCGGTGAAGGCTCCAGCGACGTTGTAGTTGAAAGCTTCGGAAGTGTTTTCGATGAAGTGCTTCAACCCGCCGAACGAACGAGGAGTTGTTTTGCTGCCTGCCGATGGCTTGCCGAAGAGCACGGCCTGATTGAGCTTTTTCAAGGCTCGGGTCATGGCTTTGGTACGCTCATCGTTAAGCTTGTCGGTGACATCGAGATATTTCTGCTTTTGCGCGGTAAGAGTGATTTCGATCGGCTCTTCCACGATCTGGGTGAAGTTCACCTGCTCGATGGAGTCCTCAAGCAAACTGTCTCCGTTCACAGTTCCTTCCACATTCGCGTTGCCGAGAATGAAGATGGAGGCGGTCGCCAAATGTGCGGCTGCGGTTGTGCCGCCATGTCCGCGTCCGTAGACGTCAATCGTGTTGCCCGTGCGATCCACGGCTTTCACAACGACGTATTCGTCTTCGATGCGCAAGACGTCGCCGACATTGGCGAGCTGGGAGAATTCCGCGCTTACAGGCAAGCCTGCGGTGTCGGAATCATTCCAACCGCCTGCGCCTACTTCGCCTTCCAGCGCGTAGGTCTTAGCGTCGTACCACTTAATTTTAGTTGTGTTGATCGGTTCAAACTCTGGGAATAAATCCAGAGAAGTGGTCAGTTTTGGATCGATCATGACCGCAATCCCTTTCACGAGCTCGTCGAGATAGGGACTGTCGTAGGTCGTGTATTTTCCAGCGATAATCATGTTATTAAAAAGTTAAATGTTAAGGCGTTAAGTGGTCTGGTTTTTCAGAGCCACGATTTCTTGCCCCAGCTTCATGATCTCCCTGCGTTCAGGCTCAGACAGGAATTCACCCTTTTGGCGTTTCTGCATGAGTTCGTCGTAGCGCTGTTTCTTTGCTTCGACTTCGGAGAGATTCTTGCTATTAGGCGGAATAGGAGCGCCTGTGTTGCTTTTCTCTCCCATGAGTAATGTACGGTTCTTGGCGATGTATTTCAGCTTCGCCACCGTGGAGAGTTCGTCTGGGATGAGTGCCTTCTTGTCATCGGGAATCTTTTCGAGTTCCTGAGCCAAGATGTCCTGAACCGTTTCTTCGTACTGCGTGAGCTGCTCTTTGGTCTTACCCGCAGATTCCAGCTCCTTGTCCTTTTCGGCGAGAAGTTCCTTGTACTTACCTTGCTCTTCGAGTTCTTTGCGCTTGCGTTTTTCTTCTTCCTTGTCGCGCTTATCGATCTCGTCCTTGTACTTGTTTTTCTCGTCGATGACCTCGCGGAAACGGCTCATTGGAACCATTTGCTCCTGCTTTTTATCGTCTTCGCCTGACGGGGTCTTTTTATCGTCCTGACCAGACGGTGAAGGCGTTTTATCGTCTTTGCCTTCTTCGTTGACGGGAGGAGTTTTTGCGCCGTCCTCATTGGCGGGATTGTTGTTTGTCATAGCTGGGGTGATTAATAAACATTTTTACGCCTTAGTGTTGGCGGTAACGAAAAAAGACCAGTTCGGTGTCCGCGCGACATGCGGGGACAAACTGGTCTTTAAGACTATTTCTTACTACTTAATTATACCATTTAAGTATCACAATGCAAGAGGCTTTGCTGTGGAAAGAACTCTTGGTTTCTGTGGTCTAGTTTGCGTAGACGTAAATGGAGTAATTGCCGTCAAAAAACAGCTTGATTGCAACTATAACGTTGTTATCGTGGGAATAAAAGTGAGCTACCTCCGAAAAGTTCGGTGAGGCGCATTAGGCGATCAATTTTTTCCTGAACATTTCTTCCGACAACCATTACACGTCTTGGATTATTAAGCGTTTGGACACACGCACGAATAAATGCTCGTCCCACCGTTTTGCTATCCATATTCTTCGGCACTGGCATCAGGGTTAATATTTCAGTAAAAATGCGCTCAGCTACTTCTGGCAGAACCGCGTCGTCTATCAGTATTTTTAGAACAAATGGAAACACAACCGATGCTGATGTGTTGAATGGCACTCCATAATCTTCTGAAAGAACTAATCCAAGATGTAACTGACGTAGCCTCTCAGGTTTAACTTCAGAAAAACTTCCGTCACCAAAAACAGTTTTTACAAGTTCATCAGTCGAAATTGGCAAAAATCTAAATCGATAGCCAGCCAAATAGGAAAAGAAGTTTATGTATTGCTCAAACGATATTTTCCTTTGTTCATATAGCACCTTTACCAAAGCAAAAGCTGAAGCATATTTGGGGGACTTTTTCTTTGTCTCTAGAGAATTTGCTTGTAGATAATACAAATCTTCTGTCAAGAGAGACGCCTCATCTCTTTGAGCCAAAATGCAAGCATTACAAAGTTCTTCAGGAACACGCTGTTCCATAAATCCGTCATGCTTGTTTGCTTTTGAGATCGCAATAATATTCTCAGGTTTTAATTCCAGTAATTTAATGCAACGATCAAAGTTTCCTTCAATTCTTTTTCTTGTTTCTTCATCGATACTGGAGTAACGAAGTTTCCCTTGAGCAAAACCAAGACTACCATTTTGGCCAGATTTATAAGCGAACTTATCTTTCACTTCCCACAAAAAGCTAATAACTGATTGTGGAATTTTTATGTTTGGAAGATAGCTGTATATTTGCTCTAATAATCCAGTTTCAGAAAGAACTAGAGCTGATACTCCGTCGATGTAAAATAAATCGCCGTTGATAATTCCTTCGGCTATCTTCTTTTGCTCATCAATTTCAATCTGAGCGCCAGTGCTAAATTTTACGTATCCGCGGCCTTCCGCTGCAATAATCCCCAAAGCATTTGTTGTTCCACCTTCGTTGACTGCAAGCATCGCAAATGGAAGGTTGTCCTTGCAGTACATTTCAAAAAAATCAGCACGCTTTTTGTGTTCGTCTTCTAAAAATGCAGTGATAAAACGAAAGTCAGAGGCTTCACCCGTTGTTGGGACTTCAATTACCCTCATGACATCCCATCGATTCTCAATGGAGAGTTTGTTCGCGTGATGCCAGCATTGCCAATGTATATAATGCCCGATTGGGAAAATTGCTTCGACTGTGTATTCAGGAGATGAAGAACTGTATTTGTTTTCAAATGTAATTTTGTCCCCAACTTTTTTTCCTAGAAGTTGATTGTATCGAGAATCGCTAACCCCAATTTTTGTTGCATCAAGTTCATCGCCACTCCCTAAGTAATACCACCTCTCCTGATCTCTAAGTTTTACAAAATATCCATCTGCTACTTCTTTAAAAGAATCAAGTTTTAAATCAATTAAATTACTGATTTCATGGAATGACCAAAAAAGGCGACCATATTGTTCTGGTGAAGGATTTTTTAGAGTC
Organism: Candidatus Peregrinibacteria bacterium UBA1369; assembly: GCA_002305925.1. Taxonomy (GTDB): domain Bacteria; phylum Patescibacteriota; class Gracilibacteria; order UBA1369; family UBA1369; genus UBA1369. The sequence goes on along the minus strand of DBRL01000014.1, from coordinate 97,549 downwards.
TTTATACCTTCTACTATTGATTCCAATGCCTTATTTGCATCCTTATTTCCTATGTACACAGGAGCTTCAACAAAAGCTTTATATTCAAACGTTTTAGAAAGCTTCTTATGTTTCTCTATCAACGCAAGAGCTCTCGCTTGTTCATTCCGCTTAAGACATGCATTGGCAGTCTGACCAATCAACCATTCCCAGCCTTGATCCTCTAACAGTCCTCGATCATTTTCTTCATCTAAAATTCTCTCACCAAGTTCAATCAGTTCTGGAAATTTCTCGAGGTGAAGATAGGCATTGAACAAATCCAACTTTAGTTGCAATAAGGCTTTCTTGTCCTTCTCAAAACTCATCAATCTCTGAAGGATTACAATTACAAAATCCCAAGCTTCCTTTTCTTTGGCAACCCGCAAAATAGGCTTGCATTCAAAATAACCTAGGTGCGACAAATCCATCTGTTGGATAATGGAGAAGGCTTCATCCGTTTGTTTTTGGTCATAATTTAAGAGTAATAACAGTTTTTCTTTTTCAATTGTTCCATCGCTTGGCAACGACTCGATGATTTTCTTTCTTAGTTCTGGGAAATCTTTGGCGGTATTTGCTAAACCCACAGCAAAACGAATATGATCTTTCAAGTATGAAAGTACGGCATCATGTTGTTTATTCTGAATATTGTTCACCAAATCAGTCAATTCTTGATGTTTTGTTTCCGTGAAGAACGAAAGGCCATCGGTAAATAACTTATCGCGGTATAAAAACTGAACAAAAAGTACGTTGCCCAAATCGCTTGAATACGAATTGTCAGCTTTTTTTAAATATTCCAACAGTCTACTGAAATCATTATCGGGGAGTGAAATCGGTATGAGGAGTTCAGCCATCAGCTCATCAATTACCGAATCAAAGTAGCAACTCATCAACAATTCAAAAGTCTGAGGAGCGATGCGTTCAATTTCACTGGCTTCATCCGTCGCAAAGCAAATGTGCAGTTTTTTTACATTCAGTACCGCTCTATTTCGATCGCTGAGACCACCCCATTCAAGCACTTTCTGCTCAAGAATTTCAAATTCTTTCAGTACATTATTCAATTGCTTGGCAACAGTTTCTCGGTCTTTTTCTCTATGTGCACGTGAAATTAGCAATGAAATTTTTGCGTTGTAGTTGTTAAATTTATCTGGGTTGGAGGAGATTGCTTTTTCAATAAAGCTATCCGCCATCTTATAGTCATTTGCTCTGTCGTAAAAAAAAGCGTGAAGGCGATAGAAATTCGATTTGATACGAGGATCGGAAGGAAATGAGTTCTCATCAATCTTGGAGATATCAATACTTTCTCCCAACCTGTATGTACGAATTAGTTTTTCGAGAGCCAGAAGCCAGTGCGCAGAGTCAATCTTTTCTGCCTTTTCTAGTAGTTCTTTATTTTTTTCGAAGTCTTCATTATTCAAATAGTGTTCGGCCAAATACAGGGTGGCACGGGGGTCTTTGGGATATTTCGTCGCGAGACCTTCAAACTTACTTTTGGCTTCAGCGAACCTCTCTACTTTTTGCAACGCTCTTGCCTCTAGCAAGCCATACAGAATGGTTACTCCATCATCGCTTAGATCGGAAATAATGGTTGCTAAGCTTTCAAGACTTTTCAAAACATTTCTGCCGTTATCTCGATCAATCTCTATCTCTAATTTATTAAGAAGCTCATGGGCAATGTCGATAGCTTTGGTGGCATTGATATCAAATCCAAGAGACAAAACCGTGGCCTGATCTAGGGTGAAAAACAACACCTCTAAATCTTTCGGCAGAAGAAGCGAGAACTCAATAGTAGAATTGGCACTTCTAAGTTCAGCGAGGGCTTTCTCGATCTCTATTGAAACGCCATTTCCTTTGTCATTAAAAACAAAGCTGTACTTCTTGATGCTTGATATCTGATCCCATCCAGATGCTTGAAGTTTTGTAAAATCATCCTTCATCTTTCTTGCAGCGTCAGCATCTTTCTCTTGTGGATAGGATGGTGCGTATGCTTGGTAATATGATCCTTCACTTTGAACATAGCCATCATTGCCTCCATCACCCTGATTGCCATATGGACGGATTTTTTGAAACCCTGTAATCGCTTTCTCGGCGATAGATTCAAAGAACGACTGAAACTCCGACCCACTTTTTTCATGGATTTTCAAACGAAATTGAATTCGTAGATAATTGTGATCAGTCGGAGTCATATTCATCATAGATTTTTAAGGGCACTTAACACGCTCTCCACATTCCCGTTATGAACGAGGAAAAAGTGGAGATTGCCCTTGCCAAGGTTTGCCCAAAGATCACCAACCTCCACCTTGTACTCGGTATCCTCATTGCTGATACGGTCTTCACCTTTCCATTCCAATGCAATGACAGCACCCTTTTTAGTTATAGCGATGAAGTCAGGGTAGAACTTACCCTTTTTCCAGCCTTGAAGGTAGAAAGGGTCTTTCTTCTCACGATTTCTGATCCAGAACTCAATATTGGGCAAGGTCTCCAAGTCTAAGCGTTCCACGAATGAAAGCTCCTCCTTGTTCAGCTTATCGATTTTCTCATAGTAATTCTTGTTGAAGTCCTGCGGAGTTTCCTGTCCGATGGTGATCGTTTCGGGGAAGATATCAAACGCTTTCACGCCAATCTCTCCCTTTTTCATGTACTGATCAAACCGCTTTTTGGCATACGCCTGCATGCGGTCATTGATCACTTCATCAATCCTCGATAACAGCAAATAGCGGTTCACGCATAGTTCTGCGAGAGTATGTTTCTTCAACTGAAGGTCAAGGGCTTTCTGAATGAACGCGACCTTGTCCGCCTTCGGAATAATGATGAATCTCATTTTGCGATCCAGCCACTGCACCAATTCTTCCTTGGTAAAATTCTTGTCCTTGTAGGTGAGTCGGAGCATCTGCTGCGCCCCCTTGATCCACTTGTCATCTTTAATATCAATAACAGCGCGACCGTCATTGTCATAGTGAATCTCAAAATCAAAGGCGGGGTCTTCCTTGGAAAGGTCAAAACCGCCGCTGATCAAGTCCTCAAAGGAAAGTTTCTCGCCATCAAGAGCAACCATTGGAGCAGCAAAGTCTTTCTTCACGGCACGCCCAATTTCCAATTCGTATTTTTGTTCCTTTTGCGATGCGTTCAACAAGTCAGCACGGCTGTAACCGTTGGTTTCCAATCCAGAAATGATTTGCCCAGCTGCTTCATTAAAATTCTTAGCCGATGCGAAGATATAGCAGCGATTGAGATGCTCATTTTCTTTCCGTTTCGCATACGGCATGCGAATGATTCGGCCGATGATCTGTTCAACGGCAATTTTCGCACCGACATTTGCCACGGACACTAGCACATAGGCAAAGGAGCAGTCCCAGCCTTCCGCCAAAGCACTCACGGTGATGATATAGCGGATTTTGCACTTCTTGCTGAACAAATCCACGCCCTCAAGTTCGTTGAGTTCGGAAGTCTTAATAGCAATTTCATCTTCCGAAATCTTTGCCGCAAGCAGGTATTCCTTGATCTGTTCAACGGTAATATTTGGGTTGGTCTTGCTTTTTGGCTGTGCCTGAATCAAAGCAATGGGTCGGATATATTCACCCTTGAGCTTCTTCGCTTCCTTTTCCAGTTCATCGCGCTTTTCAATACCGCGAGCCACGGAATTGTTCCACTGCACGGCACTTTCCAGTACTAGCGGAATCTTTACCATTTCTTCCTCTTTAAGTTCGGCGGCGGAAATGTCCACCAAGATATTGCTACCGCTACGTGGAGTGGCGGTGTATTCAATGATGAACGACGGATTGAGTTCCTTGAGGAAGTCGATGGAGAGCTGTGTCTTCGTCTTGTGACCTTCATCGATCACCACGAGCGGATTGCTAATACGTACCACGTTGGCCAACGAGTTGATGATGGTTTTGTGTTCGTCCAGCTCAAGCCCGCTAACGTCACCAAGGTTTTCAAAGTGAGAGAGGAGTGACCCGTTTTCCTGATATACCTTATACTTGTTCTGCAAAGTCTTTTCTTTGCGGAAAGCATCAAGGCTGGAAACGATAATGCAAAGATTGTCTTCTACGTCCTCCTTGCGAATGCGAAGAGCTTCTTCGTTGGAAAAAATACGAACACCGTTCTGGAATGCTTCATCGAGCACTTGGCGATGCCAGTCATTGCGGTCTTTGAACTTCTTGAGTGTCTGCGTCTTGATCGCTTCGGATGGTACAAACCACATGACAATGCCACGCTCCATTTTGTGCTGAAGAGCAGTATTCATAATTTCCGCAACAGCACTGCATCCCACCAGCGTCTTACCACCGCCCGTTGGGATTTTCATGCATACGAACGGAATCTCACCGAAGAAGTCCGAATTATATGGCTGGTTGGTAATGCCCATGTAGGCGTACTTGCCGCCGACACGACCTGATTCCTTGAGGTAATCCTTCAAGGTATCGAGTGCTTTTTGTTGATAGCGTTTTAAATTCATAGTGGTAAGAGTTAGTAAACTTTGACCTCGTAAGGGATTTGCTTGAAGACAATGCCAGTATCTTCGAGGATTTTTTCGTCCAATTCGCAAAAATCTGCATAGACGATTTTTTTGGCATCACTCTTGCGCACCTTTTTGAGGAATGATTTATCCAAAACGTTTTTGCCTTTCTCCTTATAAATCAAGTAATACTCGGTGTCTGTCTTTTCACCGATAAAATTGCCATCAATTCCTTTTGGATCAATGTTTGTTTGCGTCTCGGTAAAGTAAATATAAGTAGCGAACTGATTGAAGTCGCACTCTTCTTCAATGTGCCCCTCTTCGTTGAAGAGTGGCTTTGAGAGCTCGCAATACTCGAAACCGTCGTTGTACTCATTGGTTTTTATTGCACGCTTGACCCTTTCAGCTGTCACATCCTTTGCAACCTTGTCTTCCATTTCAATAAGAATGAATTTACGGCTGCCACCATCTTCTTTGTTAAGATCAAGAACAGCGTGACCTGTAGTGCCTGAACCTGCAAAAGAATCAAGAACTATATCGCTATCAGTTGTTGAAATCTGAATCAGCCTTTTGATAAGTGGAATAGGTTTGGGGGTTTCAAATATCTGGTTACCAAAAATGGATTTTATTTCATCTGATGCATTGGCTACATTTGAAGCATCCAACCAAATAGTTTCTGGTATCGCACCACTATGCTCTGAAAGAAAGAGCTTCCTATAAACCTTATCTCCAACAAAACAAAGACGATTTTCTTGATCGTACTTAAGCATCGTTTCCTTATTGACCAGCCAGAGTCGTTCAGGGAAATTGCGGCCATCTTTAGATGTAAAAGCGTAGCGAGAACCCCCTTGAGTTCCGCGTGCCCACGCTCCCAATTTTCGGTATGCACCCCTAGGATCATTATCAGGATTTGTATAGGCTTTCTTTGTTCTTTCCTCGAGTTCGATCCTATTAATGGATACTTTAGATATGTCCTTTGCGTAGATAACAATATATTCGTGAACTCTGCTAAAAAACTTAGCCGAATTATCTTTTCCGCGCTTTCTGTGCCAGATAACTTGAGTAAGGAAATTTTGTTCCCCAAATACCTCATCAGCGATATTCCTCAGGTGGGTAATCTCAAAATCATCAATGCTCATCATCAGCACTCCATCTTCACTCAAAAGATCATGCAACATTTTTAATCTCGGATACATCATGCAGAGCCACTTATCATGACGACAGAGGTCTTCCGACTCACGACCAACCACTTTCCCAAGCCACTTCTTGATCTTTGGTGAGTTTACCTTGTCGTTGTAAACCCAGTTTTCATTTCCCGTGTTGTACGGAGGATCAATATAGATGCATTTCACTTTGCCACCGTAGTACGGCATCAACGCTTTGAGCGCCTCAAGATTGTCCCCGTGAATGATGAGATTTTGAGAGTTGTCGCCTACAGAAGCAGACTTCACTTTACGGAGAAGGCGAAAAGGAACCTCCTTATCGTGGTTCACTACTGCTTCTTTTCCGATCCAATTGAGTGTAGGCATAAATTACGAGTTAATAAGTTCATCTACCGTTATTTCCAATCCAGCTGCCAATTTAGAAACTGTTTCGATGGAAGGATTTTTAACGGCGTCACTCTCGATTTTCACGAGGGTGGTATAAGGAATATCAGCTTTTCTGGCCAAGGCTTCCTGTGTCATTTCTTTAGCCAAGCGAAGCTTTCTTATTTTTTGCCCGATTGTGGGTTCGTTTTTTTGACTGGCCATAAATAAAAAGTAATAGATTACAAATCTATTAAAGAAGCTCTGCGGCTTTCTTTAATATCAGCATTAGGTTGTCCAAATCCTTCTCGGATTCAACCTCAAACATGAATGCATGGTTCCATTTTTTGGAAGTGATATCGTGCACGCCATTCATACCCTTAAATACTCCTTCGTCTTTTTCTTTTCCAAATTCAACCTGCAGCTTTGATTTCAATAGCTTGACGACACAAAAAGATTGTTTGCCGTAAAATCCAATATATAGCTTGCGATAACGCGTCTCAAATTCTCCCAAGTCTTTTATTAAGCTTTCGAGTTTTTCAAAAAGTTCCCAGATTTTTGGATTTGCGTCGTCCTTATGATAATCGCGCTCATAGTCCTTGATCTCTCGGCTGACTTTTTCGATAGCAACTGATTCACTGCCAATTGATTTCGCAAATTCTGAAAGGCTGGCTTCTTTAATTAAAGTCTCTCTATCGAGCTTGAAGAAGTCGTTTTCGAGCCATTCAAAACTCCATAATTCAATTGGTAGACCTTGAAATGAGACGGCTCTCTTTTGGCGTTCCGAAAAACGATTGCCGACGAAAATTACTCTGGCATTTTCCCACGATATTTTTTCTGGATCAGGTGTAATGCCAATTTTTTTATGAAGTGTAATGGAAAAATCTGCTTTTCTTGAAAAAAGGATATTCAAATACTCCAAACCTTGGTCAAAAAGGCTCTTTTCAAAGGTTTTCTTGAATTCAATGATCACTGGCGCATTGTTTTCCTCATCGAATGCCAGCGTATCAAAACGAACATTCTCGATTGATAATTCGCTTGCGACAAAACGAAGCCCGAACAGCAAATCTAGGTTACTCTCAACGAGCCGTTGAACGTCTCTTTCGAGTATTTCCCGTTTGCCGATCTCCTCGAGCTGGGAGTTATTAATTTTGTAAAACATACCTGATTTGGTTGGCAATTAATTATAATCAAAACTTTCTATGTTGATTGTACCAAATTGGTATTTTTTTACAAGACCAATAACCCCGAAATTAGTCCTCAATGTACGGTAAATATGTATGCCTGCAGTTTGGATGAATCGGTAATTCTGGAGCCTTATCGTAGCCCTCAGTTTTTCCAGTAAGGCTGTAAACTTGGCCTTCGTATGGTTGGCAAATCGGGCACGACGAATTGTGCTGGGATATTTCGACTAGATCGACTTGATTGGAAAGCAGTCTATTCTTCGTGCCTTCACCGTTTGCCTTGATTACATGGGTGCGTACAAGCATTTCTGCATAGCTGTCGATACTCCAGTGTTTTCCGCCTCGATCCACCAGTGCAGTAAATCCCGTGTCATCCACGAGCTGTTTTACTTCTTTCTTTACCGTTTCGAGTGCTTTTCCTTCGAGCTGTCCCGAAACAATCCGCTCATTGATTTTCTTTTTCACAATCTCGCTTACAAATCCACGGCCTGCACGCCGTACTCCTTCAATACCAGCGGCAAAGTCGAGGTAGGCATCTTCGGTCAATGCTTGAATAGCTTCTTTGTGGACTTGCCCGAAACCTGTTTTATCAAGTGTTAGCCCAAGTTTGCTCGCATCCGCTACCGCTTGCTGACTGCCACGCTTGTATTCCTGCGGAATCTCGACCACGAGCCAATTCTTTGTCTCGCGTTCCAAATCAGAGGCAATTTTGTTGATGTCTCCCATAATCACTTTCCGAATCAGGATGATTGGCTTTCTCGGATCAGCACGTCTGACGGTTGTTCTCAGCTGCTGCGCTGCTCGGCGGTAAATGTTTATGAGTTTTGTTTCGTTGGCCATAATTAAAAAATTAGGAATGCGAATCTCACGGTAACGATGACCGTGAATAAAAATATCAGCAGCAGCGCATGGAAAATTAATGCGACCTTTGCGTATTTCAGCCAGTTGCGGTCGATATTCTCGAGGCGTTTCTGCAGCACCTCTTCGGAAGAGAGGTGTTTCTGGTAAGGGTTAGGATAGGTGTTGTAGCTCATATGGTATCGGGTTAAATACTGATATCAGGAACCTGTTTGCGGGATTGATCCATCTGATAACCAGACATCTCATCCTGCTTTGCAATCTTTTCAAGTTCGTTTTGCAAAGTCTGTCCATCAATTCCTTTAAGTTCACGAATGGCTGTCTCTTTGCTCTCAATTCCGCTCTCGACCATGATCTGATGCGTTTGGGCTTCAGTGAATAAATCGCGAGGCAATCCCAAATCCCAAGTGAACGTGATATCTAGGCTGTCTGGGAATTTCTTTGCACCCTCGAAGAACAATGCTGTCTTCAAAATATCGATCAGCTTTGCTTCATAAGCACGTTGCTTGCGCTTGATCTTTTTGAGAAACGCAGCCATGCGGAGTTTGGCTGTTTCGACCTTTTCCACTCCGCCTTTATCTTCCAGTCCCAAGAATGACACGGGTGTTTGCGTAACCGTGCAAATTTGCCTTATAAGCCCTTCAATCTGCTTGAATCCTTCTTCGATCAACGGGTTGGAATTGGTGATGTACTGCGGCACGATGTCGCCTTTTTCAACGAGGAAGATGTCCTGTGAGCTATCCATTTCGCCCTTCTTGCTGAGCACGCCCTCGCCGACGGCAACCTTTGAATTCAGGTGCTTAATGAGTTGCACCGAGATTTGCGTGATGCGGTCGTTTATTTCCTCAAACAAGTTCATCACGCTTTCATAGGTCGAGATGCCAAAGCGTTCCTTTACGGTCTTAAAGTTATCGATCTGGAAAATCGGGAGATAATTGAGTTCCGTCGTTTCTTCCTCTGGCAGTTCGGTGCTGAAGAGCGAAAGTTCGGTTTTTTCCGATTGCTTCATTTCTGGACTTGTCGTCCAAAGTTCATGCATAATTTTGCCTTTGCTGTTTTCCAGTTTGTGAATTTGCTTGTAGAGGAAGGTTTCTTTCTTTTGGTTCTTCGGATTCACGAGGTCAACGTAGGAAGCTATCACGATCTGGCGCGGCTCTTCGCCAAGCCGTACACCTGTGAAGTCTGGGTAGTAGTTGTCGTATGGTATTTCCTCAATTACAGCCGTCTTATCCTTTTGTCGCACTGCAAAGACTGTGAATCCAGCCACGTCCTGCATTACGGCGCTTTGGTATAGCTTTTCGTCGAGGTAATTGTTTTGAATAATGGCATTGATTTTGTCTTCCGTCGGCTTTTGGTCTTCCGATTCGTTGGTTTTGATTTTCAATTGCTCTCCGAAGAGGAAATCAGCAGCTGTCAGCGATATGATCTGGCCGACATTGTATGCGAGATAAAGCAGCGTCTTTTTCTTACTGTCTTCCTCGAAGTAGCTTTTGAGTTTGAAAACCTTGCTGTGCAGCCCTTTGAACACGTTGTAGTAATTGTTCAGTTTGGCCACGCGGTTGAAGTCTTCGTTGGTCGGAAATTGCATTGTGATGTCGCTCATATGATTTTAATTAAGTGATTAAAGTCCGAGATCGTGACGGTTGAGGTTCACGTCGGTGATTTTTCTTGCCTTGTACAGTGCGAGGGCGAGTGAGTCGGGAAAGTCGTCATGCGCCCCCGCTTTGTCTGGGTGATGGCAGGACAGGAATTCGCCCTTGTATTCCTTGATCATTTCAAGCATTTGGTTTTCGAATTTCGGTGTGTATTTGTGGTCTTCTTGGTACGCGAGTTCTTCGTCGCGCAGGACTTTGATAAGGTTCTTGTAGAGCGTGTCCTTGTTTTGCAGACTGAATTTCACGGGTTCGGTGTTGTATCTGGTCTGTTTTTTGAAGTTGTCGACCACGGGATCGCCGACGCCTGTCGCATCGATGCACACCTTCATGACGTGCTTAAATTTAGTAAGTTCCTTCGCCACGATTTCCACCTGTTCGGTATAGTCGTCACCCTTCATCGCAAGCCAGCACAGCACCTTGTACTTTTTCAGTTCTTCATCCCAGCCGATCACCGTGACCACGCTTTCGTCCTGCTCCTTGGCCACGTCCCAGCCGACATAGACTGGATTTTCGTATGGCAGCTTGACGATGTATTTGCGTCCCAGTTTTTCCAGTTCCGTCTTGGTCACGAGCATTCCGCGTCCGATCTTCCATTCCAGCGCATACTGTGTCTGGAAGTAGTCGCTGTCTTCGCGGTAGCGTTCCTTTTCGCCTTCGATGAAGTCCTTGTATTTGAGGTGCAGCGGATTCTTGGTTTTTGCATGCAGTTTTTCTTTATCGGCAATCACTCGCTTGTAGTCGTACTTGAAGACGTTTTTGTTGTTCTCGATTCCTCGGTAAAAATTGCACAGCTGATATCCGCCAGAGCCGATGAATATCTTGCTGCCATTGGTTGAAGCGAGCATTGGAAATACTTCATTTTTGGCTTTCTCGTCATCAATCTTTTGAGCCTCTTCAATCACGGCCAAATGGAGCGATTTACTTTCAAGGTGCGAGGTTGGAGCCAGCGAGAAACAGTAAATGACATTGCCGTTTCCAAGTTTTAGCGTTGTCCCATTTGATTCTTCGAAGTCGAGACGGAAGACTTCTTTCAGGATTCTCAGGTTATCTTTGAGTCTGTCGAAGTCCGTCTTCGCCTGTTCTTTTTGAGGAGCGAATATGCCGATGGATAAGGGTGTTGGGAAGAAGTGGTGTGCGAACGTCATGAGATATGCGATCGCGTCCACGACAGCGGTTGTTTTTCCTGCTTGCCTTGATACTTCGATAAATACCTCTTCACCGCCGCCAACAAAAACAGTGCGGAGAATCTGCTCGGCGATTGTCCGTTGGTATTCCGTGAACGGCCGTTTGAAGTATTTCTCCCCAAACAAGTTCAGCCCGCGATATGTTTTTGGCAGGTCTATGATCATTCTTCTTGTGATAAGAGTTTGGCGAGTTCTGCAGTCGGGTCTTCAAACTGGAGTTGCTGCTTCATCATGTATTTGTGGTTTCTGGTCTGCAGGTAGAAACGCACCATGTTCATGTCTTTGTTTACGATGATGGCTTCCGCTAATCTGTCTTCGGCGATAATTCCGATTTCGACGTATCGGATTTCCTCAGACTTCTCGTAAAAATCAGGATCGTCCTTTTGCCATCGGTAAAAGGTCATCGAGCTTATGCCCACTTCCTTGCAGGCAAGCGTAACGATCCCTTTGCGGCGTTGCAGCGCCTCAAGGAACCGTTTTTTGTCTCGAATTGTGGTTTTCTTGCCTTGCATAAAAGTGAGTTAGTAAGCACCCCCGTCCGTGTAACAAGTGTCACAGGTTAGGGGCATTTTTTGGCCTTTTTGCCAGTGAAGTCTTCCCAGCGTTTTACGATCACGTCGACGTATTTCGGGTCGAGTTCCATGCCGTAAGACACGCGGTGTGTTTTCTCGCAGGCAATCAGAGCCGAGCCCGAGCCCATAAACAGGTCGAGCACGATATCACCTGACTTGCTGCTATTTACGATGGCGTAAGAGACGAGCTCCACGGGTTTTTGTGTCGGGTGAACGTATTCCTGCACATTGCTGCGCGACATACTCCACACCGTTGTTTTTCCTTGCTGCTCATACCGCTTCATGCGCTGAGCCCATGCGAGCAATTCCTTTTCCGATTTCTGGAAGTCCCAGACGGTGGAGTGGGAGCGGTCGCCGTAAAACTGAATCTTTTCGCCCTTGAGTCCCGTGTAGAAGAACGGTTCGTGCTTCCAGCGATAATCACCCCAACCGAGCGCGCTTGATGGCTTATTCCAGATGAGTTGGTTTTTCACTTCAAAGCCTGCTTTCTCAAGTGAGCCCTCGAATTGTCTTTGCGTTGATGAGCTATGGAAGACATACATGCCAGCTCCGCCTTTCATTGACTCGCGGTAACGCTGGAATGATTTTGTTAAAAAATCCATGAAGGCATCATCGCTCATGTTGTCGTTCTTGATGTGGTTTTTAGTCTTTTCGCCCGTGCCTTTGTAGTTCACGTTGTAAGGCGGATCGGTAAATACCATGTCGGCTTTCTGGTTGTTCATGAGTTTGGCAACATCGTCTTTGCTCGTAGCGTCTCCGCACATGAGCCGATGTTCGCCGAGCAGATAAATTTCACCGTGTTTTGATACTGCGGTGTCTGGGAGTTCGGGCACTTCGTCGTCTTTGTCGTCTGGATCAAGGTTCAGGAAAAGCGCATCTATCTCGGAAGAATCAAAACCGACGTCGAGAAGCATCTCTTCGTCGAAGTTTGCGAGTAAATCCATATCCCAGTGTCCCAAGTTTTTATTGAGACGTAGGTTGAGTTCTTTCTCCTTTTGAACGTCTGTTATTTTGATGTAATGCACGGGCACTTCGTTGATGCCCATTTTCTTTGCCATGCGCACACGGAAGTGTCCGCCGATAATAATGTTCTTACGGTTCTCGGCGCTGTTTACGATAACTGGCTCCACGAAGCCAAAGCGCTCAATGGATTTCTTGAGTTCTTGCTCTTCCTTTTCGGTTGAGGCTCGCGGGTTGTAGTCCGCGAAGATGAGTTGTTCGATGTTTACTTGTTCGATTTTCATAGGGATAAAATTAAAAAAAGACCATGCGACGCCCGTTTTTGCGGGCAAATGGTCTTTAAGACTTTGGTTTCCGATATTTGCTTGATTATAGGCTTAGCCTACGAATCCTCAAGCAATTCGGGAAGTTCCTCAAAGAGGGACTTTGATGTGACGGTCACTACTTTAAACTCTCCGTTCTCGAATTTATAATACCAAAATTTTTTGTTTCGGTCTTTGATTTCTATGAGCGGAAACCCTTCTTTTATGAGGTATTTGAAGAGTATGTAGTTGCCGCGCGCTGTTTTGATAGGGATGTTTTCCATAACTTTAAGTTTCCAAAAATGTAAAATCCTTGTGCCTGTAGAGAAGTAATTTCTTCTTGAGGCGGTAGACGGGATGGTTTTTCGTGATTTCGGATTTCACATCCTCGACGATTTTTTCTCCGTCTTTGTTTATGTAGCTGAAGTCGGCCACATACTCGATTTTCCTTTGCACTCGGCCTTCGTGTTTGAAGGAAGGCATCAGTTCGAAGCGGGGCTGTACTTTCAGTTGTTTGATCTCGCCAGTGCGCTGCAAGAGCTTCAGCTCCATGTACCTTCGCGCCTCCTTGGCGCTCGCAAATTCGATACCGTCGACCGTTGTTTTGCGGTTTCCGAATTTGTTCGAATTGTGGCGGTAAAAATGTCTCATGGTATTTGTTAGAAAAGAGGAGCGGGCTGGTAACGGCGGTCTTTATCCGTGAATCGTATCGGCTTGCAGCATCCAGTGATTCTTGAAGCGATTTGCGGTTTGTAGCTCTTCGCGAGGTCTTCCAAGGAGAGATTGGAGGTGATAATCATCGGCTTTCGGTTCTTCCAGCGGTGGTCGATAATCTGGTAGAGCTGATCAGCCATCCAGTCCGAATACTTTTCAACACCCATGTCATCGAGCACCAAGAGTTCCATTTCTTTCATGCGCTCGAAGAGCTTCGCGTCTTCATTTTTCACTTCCGTATCAAATGTGTTTTTTACTCTCGTGATTGCTTCGGGCATGTTCAGGAACAGCACTTCGACCATCTCGCGTTCCATGAGTTCATTGGCCAACACGATCGCTGCGTGAGTTTTGCCAGCGCCCACATTTCCCCAGAAGTAGAAGCCATAACCGTTGTGCTTCATGGCTTTCCAATTGCCGAGAAACTTCGTGATTTCGTCATGCAGCTTGTGATTTCCTTTAAGGTCGTTGAGTCGTTTGCTTCGGAAGAATCCCTCAATACCTGATATTCGCAGCGCACGGTCGATTCTGTCTTGTTTCCACGCACGGATATTTGCTTGCTGCTCAGGTCGGTTTTTCCATTCGTCGTACATGGCTCTGCCTTTCTCGCATTCAGGGCAGAAGTGCTTGTCGCTCATACCGTAGCATTGGTAGCTCACGGAATTTTCGGTGAACCCCTGATCTCGGCAGTCCCTACACGACCAAGTCGGCGCGTCCTTCGGTGGAAACGTGCCCGTTTCCTTGATGATTTCGCTGATTTTTTCCATACTTTTGTGAATTAAATTGCTCGGCATTTCTGAACCATGTGGCCAGTCGCCGATCGACGTCGAATGTTCTTTCGAGCTCCCAGCGTTGCTTTGTGCCCGATTTATTTTTCTCAGTCCAATAGTTGTAAAATTTTTTCCGCTCGTCGTTTTCATCCAAGTTTTCCTGCTCAATTTTTTTGAAAAATTCGCGTGCCTTTTGGGCGGGAGAAATTTCGCCAGAAATTTCTGCACTCTCTACTTCCTCTCCTATACTTTTCTTTTCTTTACTCTCCTTTACTTTACTTTGTGGTGTTTCGGCGGACGGTAATGTTTTTGAGGCGGGTTTCTGTTTGCATTTAACGGATAATTGTTTACATAAATCCTGTTTCGTCAGCGTTTTTCTTTTTCGTCTCTCGTAAACGCCTTGCAGGTTTTTGACGAAGTTCTCGCTGTAAATAATCCGATGCCCCCATAAATCTGCATCAAAGGTTCCGAGGAGGGTTAAGAGTGCCATGATTTCCTCGGCCTTTTCCTTGTTTAACTTTGTTATTGAAATCAGATACTCGAAGTCAGCGGGGTTTCTGCAGTCAATAAAATGGTTTTCGCTTTTGCCGAGAATTTCCAAAATTTTGAACAGAAAAGCATAGCCGTCGTTGCCAAAACGCTGCTCAACCGTAAACAGCGTTTTACCGCTGTTCACATAGTGAGGAAAATAATCGACTGTGTTCTTTTCTGGTCTCGCCATAGTTTTACATATTGATAATTGCTAGATATCCAAAGCCTCCACTCCTTTGTCCGAGTAGCGGTTTTGCTGGATCGTCTTGATTTCTCCGAGCGTCCATTTCCTCTGCGTATCGACCTCTTCGCAGAAGTCCTGCCAAGATTCCTCCCAGCCGAATGAAGCGAAGGGGTTTGGCAGGAATTGCACGATGCCCGTCTCTTCATCGATGAGCGGTTGACCTGCGAGTTCGCGCACCACGCGGCTATAAATCTCGAGGAAGCGCTGCAGGATCATCGGCGTGTATTCGACCACATAAGGCACGATTTGCGGCGATCCGTCTCGACATTTCGTTTTCTTGATCTGGTCGAAGACCATTCGTTTCGGGTTCACTCCGAATTCCTTTCGGATCAAGAACCAGTAGGCTGCTGCTTGCATCTCGAAAGCTGGAGCAAGTTCGCTTTGTTCTTTCACTACGGTCACCATTTTATGATCGACTATGATATAGTCCTCGCCGTCCTTCACGATTAGGTCGCAGAATCCTTTCAGAGCTATCGGCATACTTTTGCCGTCGAGGTCTTCAAAGTCTGAGACGAATTTCTTTTCCACGGCCACAATCTCTTCGTAGGCAGGGAGAGCAGCTCGGTAAAACTCCACTGCTTGCTTCACGCTTGCGGCAGATTTCTCAAAACTTCCTGTCTTTCCCCAGTCGATAGCTCCAGCGGTATCCTTATTTCCAAATTCGGTTAAGGCAAGGAATGTCGCGTCTTCCCAAGCAAAGTTAAGCGTTCCTGACTGTACGGATTTCCAATACGCTTCGATAATGGCATGCAGCGCTTTACCTTCCAGCAGTGCAGGACTTTCTTTTTCGTCGAATTCAAGGCGCACGTAGCGTCTGAAGAACGACTGCCTATCGGTGAGATAGGTACGGATCGCGGACATCGACAGATACGGTACTGGGAAGTTCGCGAGCTGCGTTTTAGTGATTAAAGTTTTCATATTTTTCATCGTTAAGATTGGTAAAAAATTAATAATCCCACCTAAAGCCGTTGCCGAAATGACCCCATTCGGCGGTTTGCTCATAGATGGGCTGATTAAGCTCAAGAACCTCGATGATCGCTTGCGGTGTGAATCGCTCTAAGTCGAGCTCTTCCTCTTTACCGTCGATAATCGCGGTCGCTTGCACTGGTTTTTCCTGTCCAATCGCGTAGGCGACGAACACGGTTACTTCTTTGGCGCTCCTTTCCTTGAGGAGCCTTACAGCTTCCTGTCTGGCTTTATAAGCTCCTGAACGGTCGACCTTTGTGGCGTCTTTGCCCGAGAAGGCTCCGCCGCCAACTGGCACGCGGCTTCCATAGGCATCGACTACGATCTTTCGGCCTGTTAGCCCAGTATCGGCTTCAAAGCCTCCTTTCTCCCAGTCGCCAGCTGAATTCATCGTGATCTGCGCGTTCTTCACGAAAGTGATTTTTTCTTTTTCCACCCAGAGCATGATTTCCTTGTAGAGCTTAGCCGAAGTGATATTGCGCCAAGATGCTATGACCACCGCGACTTTGCCATCATCAGCTAAGGTGATCTGGGTTTTGCCGTCGTCTGGGTGCAGTTCGTACAGGTGCTTGCAAAGGCTTCGCGCGAGATATTGTTCTTGCGGGATAAGCGCTTCATTTTCATTGCAGGCGTAGCCGACCATGATTCCTTGGTCGCCAGCTCCGCCCTCGTCGACGCCTTTTGCTATTTCAGGAGATTGCGTGACAAGGTGAATATTGCATTCGAGGTTGCCAGCGATCCTGCGGACGATTTCTCGGATATTTGGTTTTGCGGTTGATGTGACTTCGCCCATCACTTGGATGAGTTCGTGTCCGCCCATGACTTCAATGGCGCAGCGCGAGTTCCTGTCTTCCTTGAGATAGGCGTCAAGAATCGCGTCCGATATTCTGTCGCACATTTTGTCGGGATGCATTGGGCTAACGCTTTCAGCGGTTCGTTGCATAGTTTTAAGAGTTAGATTTATAAGGATTGTTTGTTCTGAGGCGCTCGTACTCGGCGAGCACGTCTTTCGCCACCTCAGGTTCGTTTACTTCCAGCCAAAGCAGGTTTGAGACGATGTCGTGTTTGATATCGCGATTGAATATTTCAACGATCTCTTCGTCGGAGTATCCCTTTTGGCTCAAGTAGCTGTAATCTTCTTCCTCGTAATAGCGGTGAGTGAAGACACTTCGCGGTTGCTTTTCCGCTTTTTTGAGAAGCATCTCGCGGGCTTCCACCGCCATCTCGCGCCGAGGATATGCGTGCGAGAATATTCCGTTCGTGAGCGTCACAAAATTGCCGTTTCCGTCCTTTTCTTGGACAGCCCACCAACGTTCTTTTTTGCCGTTGTTGCTCGCCTCGACTGGGCGAATGTGAAGTTTTTTCATAGTAGGATTCGTTAATTATTGCTATCCTGCTAAGGCAGGTGATTTCTTCATCTGCTTCACGGAAACTTCCTGCGCTTTAGTCGGTTCGGGAAGTTTCTTTAGTTCCGCGATTTTTTCTTCGCAGCGCTTGATGAAGTCCTTGGCTTCCTTTTCGGTGAGTTCGGTAGAGCTTTCCTTGTTGTAGTTTTTGAGGAAGGTCATCTTGCGGGTGGCCTCGGATTTCTCGGGAGAGAATTTCAGTTCGCCCGTCTCTGTGCGCTCGCCTGCATATTTCTCCATGTACAAATCCCAGAGTTCATTCCATGCCGCGAAGAGTGCTTCGCCAGTCTTAGGCTGAATGCGTTTTTCTTCTTTTGGTTGAGGCAATGGCTTTGCTGGTTCTTCCCATGCTTCGGTTTCGTCATAAGTTCCAGCGAAGAGTGATTGGAAGGCCATGCGAAGACCCTGTGCTTCGGCGACCTTCTTGATCATGGTCGCGGGCTTGCCGATCCAGAGGCTTTTGCCAGTTGTGTATTCCTTCAGATCGACGAAGTTGAACATGGTTTTGGTCGAGCTTTTGCGCTTGACCACGCAGTAGGCTCCAACCAGCGCTCCGCGATCCTTTCCCGAATAGGTATGGCGAACCTCGCCGTCTTCGATCTTGAAGTCGTCGTTTTGGTAGACCGCGTCCACCAAGTGGTAGTCGTAGTCTGGATTCGCTTGGGCTGCTTTGCGGTAGCCGTCGCGTCCGATAAAGATTTGCGCTGGGTTAGTTCCGTATTTCACCGCCCAGATTTCCCGCAAGAATGGATTTAGGTGTGTAGCTTGCCCGATCTGGACGAGGATTGAGAATTCCGAGTCCGTCAGGTCTTTACCGTAGATTTTTTTGACCTCGGCGAGCTTGGTCTGTTCTTGCCAGATTGCTGCCGCGTCTTGTGCCGATATGGCTAATGCTTTTGTCATAAGGCTTGTGATTAAAGTGATTAATTGATTGATTCCTGAATTTTCGTCTTGCCCGTATGCGCCTGATCCTCAGGAAGAATCGGTGCACGCTTTCTTGTGTTGGCAGATCCGTCTGCTTGCCTCGGAGCTCAGCCCATATGCAGACCGCGAGTTCCATGATGCAGAGCGTAAGGGCGAATCCGCTGATAAAGATGAGCATGAAGGTTAGCTGGAACCACCACTCGTCTGAGAAAACTTGTATTTGCATAGGGTTAAGAATTAGTGGGTTGCGGAGCAGACGAGACTCCGCCACTCACGCATAAATTTTTGTTAAGGAGGCCTTTCGACTCTAAGTCCGCCTTTACTTCCTGAAGCACTGGTATTAACTCCATGAAGAACCCGATAATCTCCTCTTCTTGAGGAGTCCATTTTTGCTGTGTTGTATTGGACATACCTCATGGAGTTAGACTGTTAGGAGAAAGCTTCTCCGCCATTTGCCTGATCCGACGGTTTTCGTCGTGTTGTTTGAATTGTTCAAACGTAGGATCGAAGGCAAGGACAATCGACCTTGTCTTTTGACGGTAAGTTTTAAATTGGCGAGCAATCTCAATAAACGTGTAGCCCTTGAGCCAAAGCGCCCACATTTTTTGTCTTGTTTCTGCGGTTGTAGCGTAGGGTCTACCCATTTTCTTACAAGTTAGTTATTCTATTTCGGAACAGTTGCGGGTAAAAAATATATAGTATTTAAGCCACAATCCCGTTCCTTCACTATTCATCATACTCTTTTGGAATAGATTGTCAAGAAAATTCGGTATGGTTTGTGGATAAGATTCAGTTATTAGTCTTGACTATTATTCCGATATTTCCTATACTTCAATACAGAACGGGAACAGTCCCGCAATTATCATTAATTTTTAACTTCTAATCACATGTCTTCAAAAGCCATCGTTAATCGTATTATTCGGGCGCGAGAGGAGGCTGGGATGTCCCAGATGGAGCTCTCTCGCAAGATCGGTGCGGTTTCCAACACAATCCAAAAGGTCGAAAGCGGTTTTATTAAGAATCCTGAGAAATACGTGCCCGATATTTCCAAGGCTCTCAAAAAGCCCCTTTCTTATTTTTTCGGCGAAGACAATCCTGAATTGACCGAGTACGCCGAGAAGGCAAAGAAGTTCGACGAGCTTTCCTCTCTTATTCAGGCCAGCGGGATTTTGGCGGGCGGTGGTGATTCCAACGTAGTCGTCAATGGTCACCAGAACCACATCGTGGTAAATCCCGATACGAAGCGTCTGATCGAGGAAATCATGCAAAAAGACAAAGAGGAGCGCGAAATGATTCTCCGAATCCTTGAGCTTGAAAAGGACGAAAAGGAAAAGCTCCTTGAGTTGTACTCGGTTATCAATAAGGGCAAGAAATACGATGAAGACGAGGATTCTTCAAAGGGTAAGAAAAAGTTGCCACCTTCTAAATCAGAATAAAGCCTATGAAAAAGTATGTAGCTTATTGCCGTGTATCAACAAAAGCGCAGGCCGACATGGACAATTCGCTGCCTGCTCAAAAACGCATCATCACTGAGTACGCTCAGCGCAAGGAGTTTGAAATAGTCGATTGGTTTTCCGAAGCCAAGTCTGGCTTCAAGGGAAAGCGCACGGAGTTTCACAAAATGTTGCAACGTTTAACATCCCCTGAAATCGAAGGGGTTGTTTTTCATAAATTAGATCGCAGTTCCCGTAACGTCGCAGATTTTGCTTTGCTCGACCAGCTGGTCACTCAGCATAAAAAGAAAATGGTCGTTATTGAGGGTGAATTCGATACTAGTCGCGCGGCTGGCCGTTTGGCATTCCGCAATTTTTGTAA
Organism: Candidatus Peregrinibacteria bacterium UBA1369; assembly: GCA_002305925.1. GTDB lineage: Bacteria > Patescibacteriota > Gracilibacteria > UBA1369 > UBA1369 > UBA1369. Next base: position 77,470 of record DBRL01000014.1, on the reverse strand, counting down.
CATGGCCGTCTGGTACTCAGAAAACCTCTCGGAAGAGGTGAGCACCAAGATGGAGGAAGTTCTCTTGAAGGGTTATTTCCCAGCGCCGCCGCCAATTGGTTACCGCAGTGGCATCAAGGGTGTCGATGACGATCATAAAAAGAAACAGGTCGACCCGAAAGTCGCCCCGTTTGTGAAGGAAAGTTTCAAATTGTTCGCGTCTGGCAATTATTCGGCCATGACGCTTTGTGAGTACATGCGAAAACGCGGCATGACTAATGGAAGTGGTAATCCGATCCGCAAAAGCATGTTTTATAAAATGCTCAGAAATCCGTTTTATCACGGCCTGATGATGTGGAGAAAGAAGGGTTCTGATGAGCCACTATTCTACGAGGGTAATCACGAGCCTCTTATCACGAAGAAGCTTTTTGATCAGGTTCAGGAGATTCTGGACGGTCGCACCCAGAAAAACAAAATGCAGCACGACTTCACTTACTCAAAGATGTTTAAATGCGAGTGCGGTCGTTACATGGTCTCTTCTTATCACAAGACTCATATTTATCTTGAATGTCATAATCCTGATTGCCGCCAAACAATCCGTGAGGATCGTCTTGAAGACCAAATTGTTGCGTTTCTTGCTAAGTATGAGCTGGCTGATGAGTTTATTCCTTACGCCAAGGAAGCCATCGAGCGCCTCTCATCGAATATCCGCGTCGACAATGCGGCGAAACGCAAGGCTTTGGACTTGAAGCTCAATCAAATCGATCAACAGCTTGAAAAACTCAACAAGGCTGTTCTGGACGGCTATTTCACTTCGGAGGAGGGGCTTGCTCGCAAGAACGAGCTTATTGATCAACGTCACACGTTGCGCGCTCAAATCGGCGAAAAGGAGGATATGAAGGAGGATGTTCTTTGGGCGCTCACTTTAGAGCTGATCCAAATCTTCGATTTCCTTCCTTATCGCTACCGAGAATTGAATCCTTTGGTCAAAAGAAAGGTTTTGAATGTTTTAAGTTCGAACCGCGAGCTAAAAGGTCAATTTGCCCTAATTCAAGCCATTCCTGCGATAGAAAAACTGAAAGCTGCGAATTATTTGATTCAAGGTCAAAAACTGCTCTTGAACCACGAACCAAATGGTGGTGACCCCATCAAAAAAGCCTTTCCTACAGCGGATAAAGTGATATCTGGAAAATTAAAAAACTCCTCCAAATCGGGAGAAGTTCTTTATGGTGGAGCTGAGGAGAGTCGAACTCCCGACCTCTACAATGCGAATGTAGCGCTCTAGCCAACTGAGCTACAGCCCCATTTGACCACATGATTCATAGCACGATCCGTTTGCCGCTGGCAAATGCAGGATGGATTTTTGGTGGAGATGCCGGGAGTCGAACCCGGGTCCACGAACGACTGGTACAAACATCTACAATCATAGTCACGTCTGTTTGGGCCAAAGGAATAAGGACGCGACCAAAAGCTCCTTTCGCCTGGTTTTGGTGTAACGCCAGCCGGTCTCAAAACTCCAAACCGTCCGGTGACGTCCCGCTAATGACACAAGGCCCGACCCAGCGGAGTCAGTCGGCTTGCGACCCCGGAGTTTGTGGTCCGGGGATATCGGCTAGCTCTAGGCGGTTGCCCGAGCGTAGGAAGGGGCCAAATTCATGGCCTCACCCAACATCGCCATCTTAATAGAATTTGCATCTATTGTTGTACCGGCGGATCTGACGGGAGACGGTACCATCCCGTGATTGCAGTTTGTAAAAGAACATCCGTGTCGAATGCCGTAACATCCCCTCGCCCTATACTCTACAACAGAAAAGCTAGTTTGTAAACAACTCGGCCAAAGAAATATCAAAAAACTGGTTGGAATGATTAAATATTTCCTTCAGTCTGTTGAAACTGGCCGTATCCAGACCGCGCAGCTCATTGACCACGCAATGTCCGCAGGTATCGGAAAACATGGTTATCTTGCGAAAGATAAATTCAACCATCATCGTATCCCCCAGCATGGCATAGCGATTCAGCTTGCGCATCAAAACCTTCAGGGCACTGCGCCTGCCCAGTGATACCGCCGTAATCACAGCCATGGTCGAAAGCTCCTTGTCGGGCATCGCCACCAGATCCAGCACATAATCTTCCATCTTTTTCAGCTTCAGGGAACTGATCAGCCTCAAGGCAGCCATTCGGCAAACATCTTCCTTGCAGGCAAGAATGCTGATTACCAGACCCATCAGCCTTTCCCGCATTTCTTCGAAAGGCCACAGAGCTGCGATGGCCGCCGCCCTGATCTGCAGATTTTCATGGCTCAGATAAGGCTCCAGCAGAGTAATCAGGCCCCGGTCATTCGACACGGCCATCGCCTCAATAATACTAGATTTTACAAAGTCGGGACTGTTGGCAAAATGAGTTTTATAAAAATTGAGCAGCACCTCAAACCCATACATCGGCAAAGCCTTGTTGACTTCCAGCTTCATCGGCAGGGGCAAATCTTCTTCATAGACACGGTTAATCACATCAATCAGCAAAAGTTTTGTTACGCTCATCGAGCCAAATCGCCGCCTGTCCATGGTCTGAAACAAACGGTTAATCGCCTGCATGGCATAGTAACGCAAACGCATATTGGGGTCCTTTTCCACCACCAGCAGCAGTTCACGAATTGAATTGGGATTGTTAATTTCCACCAGACTGGCCAGAATTTTCTGCCGCAGCAAAGGACTCTCTCGACTGTCCAGCAACATGGTTCTCAAAACTCTTTCCCCCTGCTCCATCTGTACAGCTTCACCCATCAGCTCGACAGCATTGCTCTTCAGATAGATGTCATCGATGCCGAGCGATCGCAAAACCTCCTTTTGATATTCTTTCTTGATGCGCAAAGTAATCGCCAGCGTCAATGCCGCCAGTATAAACAACGTAAATTCGACGCTCAGGGGATTGTTGGAACAAAAAGCGAGCATCACAGCCATCAGCAGAGATACCACCAGAGCCGCCAATGAGGGCGAAAGTCCCCTGATCAGGAAAAAAACATTTTGGCTGAGCGATTTCGGTACCAATCCCAGCATGGCCTGTCCGGCGACCGTGACATAGGAATAAAAAGAAAAGGTGTGAAAAATAAAAAGCGCCGCCGCCAAATAAAGACTATGGGGAAAAACCATCACCATAAAGGCAAGCATAAAGAGGCCCCAGGGATAGATCAGCAGGAGGTTGGCCAGTCCCAGTCGGTTAATCAGCGGACTGAGAAATTTCAGATTCAGCACGGTACGAAGAAGCACGGCAACAAAATTTACCAGCGCCAAAAACCTGGTCAACTCAGCGCCACTTAAATTTTCTGCAAAGACGCTGTTGTAAACATAGGCAAAAGTAACCAGAATACCGCCAAAAACCAGAAACAGCAGCAGAAAAAGACCATAAAGACGGGAGTCCCGGGTCACAAAGACCCAGCTTTTTTTGGTTTGCTCGCCTATGGAAAGCGGTATTTCCGGACGGGCTTCTCCCCCGACCGGCGCACAAACACGGTTGATCACAATCAGACCGATTGCCACGGCCACAGCCCCGCCCATAATCAGCCACAGAGGCTCAATTTCAAAGTTTTCCAGGGTGGCCACATAGACAAACACGCTGGCGGCCAGAACAGCCAGATCCATCAAACCGCGAATCAACGGCAAAAAAGATTTTGCCTGACGCTGATTGACATAGGTACTGGCCAGATTGATCAGCGAAGTGTCATAGATCACCACGGTCAGACGGGCAATCAGCAAAGCGGCAAAAACAAAAAACATCGGCTCAAAACCAAGCTGCAGAGCACCTGCCGCCAGAGTCATAATTAAAATCAGCGACACCGCCATGCTCCCCAAGGCGGTGAAGCGCGAGGACAGAAGCAAATTCAACAGGTAATTGACGATAATCGCCACACTCACCAGCACCAGCAAGGCCGGCAACTGGTCAATCAACCCCTGCGACAAAAAACGGCTGGTAGCATAGACAAACGCTGCCTCGGCACTAAACAGCGCCACAAAAACCGTCGTTCCAAAAATTATTTTTTTCAGCGGATAGCTGTTGCTTTTTATCATCCTTCCATTATATCAATAAACCGCTAAAATATAAACACCTTGACCCCCGACACATGACTGAAAACAACAGCCAAATGCTTGGCAGTGAATCCCTGGAACTGCACCTCACCCACGCCGGCAAACTGGAAAGCTGTCCCACCGTACCCCTGTCCGACCGCCACGACCTGTCCCTGGCCTATACACCGGGTGTCGGAGCGGTTTGCAGCGCCATCGCCGCAGATCCGCAAAAGGCCTGGAGCCATAGCATCAAAGGCCATACCGTGGCTGTAATCAGCGACGGCACGGCCGTACTCGGTTTGGGCAATATCGGCCCGCTGGGAGCCCTGCCGGTGATGGAGGGAAAAGCCGTACTTTTCAAGCATTTTGCCGGACTGGACGCCTGGCCGATTGTGCTGGACGTACACGACAGTGCGTCAATTGTATCAGTTATCAAAGCCATTTCACCTGGTTTTGCCGCCATCAATCTGGAAGACATCGCCGCGCCGGCCTGCTTTGAAGTGGAGGCGGCATTGCAGGATCTGGGTATACCGGTCATGCACGACGACCAGCATGGAACCGCTATCGTCGTCTATGCCGCGTTAAAAAATGCCGCGGCCGTAGTGGGGAAAAAGCTGGACGAACTGAAAGTGGTGGTCAACGGTGCCGGCGCGGCCGGTCTGGCCACGTCCCGCATGCTTCTGGACGCCGACCACACCGGCAATGAACGGGTCAAAGACCTGATTATCTGTGATTCACGGGGAATCATTCACCGCGACCGCCCCGACCTCAATCCCTACAAACTGGCCCTGCTCGAACTGGCTAACCGTGAAAATCTGCATGGTCATCTCAGCGAGGCCCTCCAGGGAGCAGATGTGTTTATCGGCGTCTCGGTGGCGGGCGCCCTCACTCCTGACCTGGTCCGTCTGATGGCGCCGGACCCGATTATTTTTGCCATGGCCAACCCCATGCCGGAAATTTTCCCGGACGATGCCTACGCGGCCGGCGCCGCCGTCTGCGGCACCGGCCGCTCCGATCTCCCCAACCAGATCAACAATGCCCTCGTCTTCCCGGGCATTTTCAAAGCGGCGGTTGAGCAGCGCCGCCCGCGCATCACCCCGGCCATGAAATACGCCGCCGCCCGCGGCCTGGCCTCCACCGTCCAACCCCAAAAAGACGCCATCCTGCCGGACATCTTCAACCCCCATCTGATCCCGGCCATCGTCGAAGCCATCGCCGCCGTGCCCTGATTCTACTGGCTGACCCTTTCCACGTATTCACCGGTATCGGTGTTCACTTTCACAGTGTCCCCCTCCTTGATAAAAAGAGGCACATTAACCTTCACTCCGGTTTCCAACACCACCTGCTTCGAGCCGCCGGTAGCGGTATCGCCCTTGTCTCCGGGCGGAGCCTCGATCACGCGGAAGTTCATCTTTGGCGGAAGCTGTATGGTAAAAGGTGCGCCGTCGATAAAAACGACAATCACCTCGCTGCCGTCCACAATATAATTTTGCATATCCCCGACATTTTCCAGCGGCAAAATGAACTGCTCATAAGTCGAACTGTCCATAAAAGTCATGTCCTTGCCATCATTGTAGAGATACTGGCAATTGCGGTATTCCACGTTGGCCTCATCAATGCTCTCACCGCTGCGAAAACTGACCTCAAAAATTTTACCCGATTTGGCGTTTTTCAGCTTGGTGCGGGTAAAGGCCGATCCCTTGCCGGGATTGACAAACTGATAACTCAGAATAATGCAGGTCTCACCATTATATTTGATGGCGGCACCCTTTTTGAAGTCGGATGTGTTCATGTTGTTGTTCTTAAGCCTTACGCGCGGCTATACTAGTCAACTTTGCGGCGCTAGTCAAAACGAAATCGCCTCCCGGCACACCTCCACGGTGCCTTATAAAAGGCGCCTCTATAAATCTCGCTGCGGAAAAAAAAGAACATTGTTGATATCCTTCTCCCCGGCCAGTAGCATAATCAGTCTGTCCACCCCCAATGCATTGCCGCCGGCCGGCGGCATACCGAATTTGAGAGCCTCAATGAAAGTTGAATCAACGGCATAGAGCTCTTTTCCCAAGCGACGACGCTGTTCTCTCTCTTCAGTCAACCGTTTTTCCTGCTCCTGCGGATCGTTCAGTTCACTGAAAGCGTTGCAGAGCTCCAAACCTCCAATATAGGCCTCAAACCGCTCCGCCAGTCGTCCGTCACTCTGCGAGGGTTTGGACAAAGCAGCCATGGACAATGGATAATCATAGAGAATTACCGGCACCTCCTTGCCCAAAACCGGCTCAATTTCATTCAAAAAAATCGTATAAAAGAGATCGTCATAACCTGTCGCCTCATTACATGAATAACCACGATCTTTCACCACGTTCCGCAGCTTTTCCTGATCAAAAAAGGTTTGCTCATCCACCCGCGCATATTCGCGGAAAGCCTGAAGCACCGAAATTCGACGCCAGGCAGCGGTCATGTCGATGGTAGATCCGTTCCACTGCAGGGGCGCGACCGTCCCGTCAGGGTTTTTCGGCCCCAGACGCGACCAGAGATATTTCACCAGCGCCTCGGTATCATCCATGATTTCCAGATAGCTGGCATAGGCCCGATACCACTCCAAAATGGTAAATTCAGGATTGTGCCGCTCACTAAAAGTTTCCTTGTTGCGAAAAGACCTGGTCAGCTGGAAAATCTTTTCCAGGCCTCCGGCCAGCAATTTTTTCATCGCATACTCGGGAGAAGTGATCAGATACATATCCTCTGACAACTGCTGCTCCCCGGCCAACTGCGCCTCCAAACGCGTCCGAAAAACGTCCAGATAAGGCTCCATCCCCGGCAACCGCACCAGACAGGGCGTATCGGTTTCCAGAAAATCGCGGGCCAGGAAAAAATCCCTGATCGCCGCCACCACCTTCCCGCGCAAAAGCAGTTTTTCACGCAAATTTTCATCAATCACCATTTTTTTGTAATTGGGCGAACTGTTCTGGGAAATATAAAAATCCTCACAGTCAGCCAGCAAACGTGCAGCCCCTACTGGAAAAAACTGCCCCTTTTCATCCATTACCAGCTGTTGCTCGATCAGAGAACCCACTTTTGGGTACTGATAGTCGCGCACCACCAACCTGCCGGTATCGTCCTGCAAAATATAACCGGTCTCCTCACCATGATCGATAATTCCAACCACCCTGCCGCATACAATCAGCTTCCCGGGCAAATCACCCTTTCCATTCATCGACGACCGCAGCTCCTCCACTTTGACCGTCCTGTTTGTCCTGTCTGGTAAATTCATGGCCACCATGAAAAAATCTGACTTTCTGCACCAAGATGTATCGCATTTTGCACAAACAGCCAACACTTATCCACCGATATTTCCACTTTTGCACCTACTTTTCCACAAACTTCACGCCACTTTCACCTTCTCCGCAAGTCTTTTAAGACAACTGTTCAGCTCGTCAACCCACTGAAATCCCAAATCCTCAATTTTAATTTTCAACTTGTTCCCGGAAATCATCCATTTATTGTTGTAGTCCAGCAGATTCATAATGTTTTCCGGTTTGACCAGATTGCTCATCTGCAAGAGTATTTCCTTGTCTTTGGTCAGATAAACGCTTTCTGCTTTCACTCCGACAATGCCGGCCTGCTTGGCCAGGATCTTCATTTCAATCACCTTGAGAAAATTAATCACCTCCAGCGGCAAAGCACCATAGTCGGAAACCAGTTCCTCACGCACCGATTGCAAATAATCAACCGTGTCCGCGGCAGACAGCTTCTGATAGACGGCCACCTTTTCCTTGGTATTGGTAATGTATTGATCGGGAATAAAAGCACTGATCGGCAATTCCACCGCGATATCTTCCGGCTCCTCTTCGCGCATCACCCGGCCAGCCTTCAGGTCCTCCACAGCCTTGTTCAGCATCCGTATAAAATGACTGACACCAACCACATTAATCACGCCATGCTGCTTGGCTCCAAGAATATCGCCGGCCCCACGGATTTCCAGATCCTTCATGGCAATCTGAAATCCCGAACCGAGCTCAGAAGCCTCAACGATAGCCTTCAGGCGCTTCTTGGCATCCAGCTTCAGACGCTGTCCGTGATACATAAAATAGGCATAGGCCTGCCGCTTACTACGTCCCACGCGCCCGCGCAACTGATAGAGCTGTGCCAGACCAAACTTTTCTGCATTGTTAACCACCAGAGTGTTGGCATTGGAAAGGTCGATGCCGTTTTCAATAATGGTCGAGGAAACCAGCACGTCAAACTGATGATCCTTAAAGGCAACAATCCTTTCCTCCAGATCGCCGGAACCAAGCTGCCCATGAGCAACGCCAAATTTGGCCTCCGGCACCAGCACACGCAACTTATCGGCCAAACTGTCAATAGTTTGCACGCGGTTATGTAAAAAATAAACCTGCCCCTGCCTCTTCACTTCGTTCAGTATGGCCTCGCGCACCAGTCCCAACGAGAAGCGTCTCACTTCCGTTATAATCGGCAAACGTCCTGGCGGCGGAGTAACTATCGTCGAAATGTCCCGCAGTTTATTTAAGGCAATATTAAGCGTGCGCGGAATCGGCGTGGCAGTCAGGGTCAGAAAATCTACATCAGCCTTGATTTTTTTGAAAACCTCCTTTTGTTTCACCCCGAAACGCTGTTCCTCATCGACAATCACCAGTCCCAAATCTTTGAACTTGATATCCTTCTGCAACAAACGGTGCGTCCCGATAATAATATCAATCTCTCCTTTGGCCAGTTTATCGACAATACGTTTCTGCTCGGCCGGGGAACGAAAACGCGACAGCATTTCCACCCGCACCTTGAAAGCAGCCATGCGCTTCACAAAAGAACGGTAATGCTGATCTGCGAGAATGGTGATAGGCGCCACCAAAGCGGTTTGTTTTTTGTTCAAAAAAGACAAAAAAGCCGCCCGCATCGCCACCTCGGTCTTGCCAAACCCCACGTCCCCGCAAACCAGCCTGTCCATCGGAATATCGCGACACATATCATCCAGCACGTCCTTGGCGGATTTCATCTGCCCTGGCGTATCCTCATACTCAAAGCTTTCTTCAAAAGCCCGCATCTGCTTTTCAAAATATTTAAAAGCAAATCCGCTGGCGCTCTTACGCTCGGCATAAATACCCAGCAGCTCCTTGGCAATCTGTTCAGTTTCCTTTTTGACCTTTTTGGTGATGGAGTTCCATTCCGCCGACCCGAGCCGCGTCAGTTTGGGGGGATTCTCGTCAGCACCGATAAATTTGTTGATTTTGTCGGCCTGATCGATCGGCACAAACAATTTGTCGTTCTCAGCATAGCCAATTTTCAGATATTCCTTGGTCAATTCGTCGATTTTCCTCTGCTCCAGCCCTAGAAAAAGACCGATACCATGATCGACATGCACCACATAATCGTTAACCTTCAGGGAAGCCAGAAAATCCATGAAAACCTTCTGGTTGGCGGCCCGTTTTTTCTCTTCCTGCAAGGAGGAAATATCGCGGTCCGAAAGAACCATCAGCCTGCTTTCCGGGTTCTGAAAAGCCTGTGGAAAAAAACCTTCTTTTTCCATTTCCACCAAAAAGATCCGGTAATGCCCATAACCGAATTGCGACAGGTCTTCATTGTAAATCAGCTTGTTGTCATTGAAAATTTCCTGCAGCTCGGCCTTTTTCTTGGTAAAGAAGATGATGTTCCAGGCGTCTTTGGTTTTTTCTTTAAAATCATTGACCAGGTCATAAGCTCCGCGATAGCGCAAAACCGAAAGATAATGCAGGTGCAAATGGTTCGATTCGTCCTCGTTGAAAGTCACAAAACTCAGTACCTGGTTCCGGTTGTAAACCTCGTTGAAGCTGGCGTTCCAGTCCTCATAAAATTCGTCAAAAATCTCCAGATCGTCCTCTACCACCAGGTTGTCCTTGCGAAAAACGTCGGTCAGCATCCGCTCCGATTCTTCGAAAAAAATCGGCCAAACTGTGGCGCTGGATACGTCCAGAAGAACGTCCTTATCAACACTGTCCTGGTCAAAATACTCCAGACTTTCCACGGTCTCAAATCCCAGCGAAAGGCGCAACGGCACAGTAGAATTAACTGGAAAAACAGTCAAAACGTCGCCACTGCGAAAATATGTTCCTTTTTGTAAATGCACGTCCTCAGAAATCTCATAACCCATGGCAATCAGGCTTTCATAAAAAGCCATCAGATTTATCGTTTTACCCTTTTCCAGCTTAAGCATCGTTTTGTCGACCCATTCCGGATCGGGAGACCTTTTCAGCAGTTCAAAATAGGGCAGAATCAGAAACCTCTTTTCCTCACTGCGCAGCAGGGCCAAGAGCTCCATCGTCTTCATTTTGCGCAATCTGTCGACCCGGCTGGGAACAGTCTGTTCCAGCCGTGAATCAAACCCCTGCACATCGTACTTGCCCCACAAACGCAAATTTTTACCAACCTGATCAGCCTCCTGAAGATTGTTGACAATCCAGACTCCACCAATAATCTTTTTCTGGTCTTTCAAAGCGTCCACAACGGTAAAAACCTTCGACGAATGATTGGCCGACCCCGAGACGCTAAAAGTTTTTTTCCGCTCAAACATATCCAAAACACGTGCATTGAGCACGGTCGGCAAAAAGCGGATCAGGTTTGCTGTTTTGCTCATGACCAAACTTCTCTAAACCCCCCCCGTAAGCCCAAAAAGGCTAAATCTTGAGCGGCATGATGATGTACATATAAGTCTTTTCAGACTCTTTGCTTATCCTAATTACAGCAGGCGAAAGCTTGTCGTCAAGCTCAATAGTGATTTCTTCGGATTGGATAAAATTGAGCACGTCCAGCAAATACTGTGCGTTAAGGGCGATCTTGTTGTTTTCACCGGTCACGTTGCCACTAATTTCCGCCTTTTCCTCACCAACTTTTGTTTCATCGGTGGAGACCGTCAGTTTGCCGTCATTGGTGACCGAACATTTGATATTATTGTTGTTTTCACGGGCAAAAAGCGCCACCCTCCGAACCACCAGCGACAATTCGTCGGTTTTCACGTCGATGGTTGTCTTGCTGCCATGAGGAATGATTTTCTCATAATCCGGGAACTTGCCCTCAATCAGCCGGGAAATCATCCGCGTATCACCTACCACAAAGAGAATCTGGTTTTTCGAAACCGTAATCTCTACCGAATCTGCGCTGGATTTACCGATGATCTTGCCCAATTCACCCACTGTTCTGGCCGGCACAATAGCCTGCAGATCAAAATCCACCGCTTCCAGCGGCTTCACTGATTTTTCAGCCAGACGATAACTGTCCGTGGCCACCATTTTGAAAGAGTCTTTCTTCAGGTCAAAAAGAATACCGGAGAGTACCGGCCTGGCGGTGTTGGTGGCCGCTGCGAAAACCGTCTGACTAATGGCCAGATCTAGATCCTTTCTCGCCACCCGGAAAACCTGATCTTTACTGACAGTCGGAATTATTGGAAATTCCTCGGCGGAAATGCCTTTGATTTTGGTCTGGGAACTGGCGGCCTTGATCAACAAAGTGTTGCTTTCATCGACCGATAATTCCACCGATTCGTCCTTCAATAGCGAAATATAACTTACCAGGAGTTTGGCCGGAACAGTAATCGCGCCCTCCGCCTTGATCTCTGCGCTGACGAAACACTGTATGGCAATCTCCAGATTGGTACCGGCGAAATTGAGCCGCCCGCCCTCAGCCTTCAAAAGTACGTTGTTCAGAACCGGCAGGGTAGTGTTCTGATTAATGGCTTTGCCGACAATGTTCAGAGCGGCGTCCAGATCGGCCTGTGTGCATACAAGTTTCATGGGGGTTTCTTAAAGAGTCTGATTTATCCCGCCCATTATAAACAGACTTCAGCCCCTTTCAAGTCCCCTCCCCAGATTTGCACTTTTCAACATGCACAAACTTCCTGTTAATAGATTTATCTCTTTACCCTTAATTTATTTATCCAGTAATAGAAAGCCCTTTACTTTTTTTAAACACAATGGTCTTTACGGTGCAAAACTTCTGGGTAACCTGTTCAAAACTTTTTTGTGACTTCAAGGCAAAACCACCCTTACCGGCAAACGGTTGTTCTACTGTGTAAGGTTTGAACTTTAGTGCATAAATAGTTTAAAATTCGGGCACAACATGTTCCAATAACCTTCAAAAAGATGAATATTTCTGCACAGCGGCCTGGCGGGCTTTCCAAGACACATCTCTTTTCCCTGCTTTTATCGCTGACCGCCGTGTTTGTGACAGTTTTGTTGATTATGGCCCATTATGAAAACCCTGCCGCCGGTAATTTTTGCAATATCGATGATTATTGGAATTGTGACCGGGTCAACAAAAGCAACTTCGCCGTATTTCTGGGTATTCCAGTGGCAATTTTGGGCTTTTTTTACTATCTCTTTCTTTCCTCGGCCTTTTTCGCCCTCTGGAAAAATTACAACCTGGCTGGCCTGGCCCGCCGCTTCGGCGGGGCCACCTTCCTGCTTCGCGCCGCCACCCTGCTCTCCCTGCTGGCCGGTTTTGGTCTGACGATATTCGAATTCACCCTTTTGAACGCCAACATCGGGGCGGCGCTGATCCGTCTCCTTTTGATGACACTATTATATATCTGGATTTACCGGTTCGCCCGCGGCGCGAACAACCGCACCGTTGAAATTGGTGCCACTGTCACCGTATTGGCTTTATTTGGAGTCGGTTTTTCGCTATACTTGACTGATATAGAGCTTTTCGTCCTCCAGGCCATCTGTGTCTATTGTTTCACCCAGCAAATACTGATTGTTATAATTTTCGCCCTCTCACTCTGGGCACTAATCAAAACCAAAAATGAGCACTCAGGCCAATCCCGATCCGAAATCCCTTGAATCTTGGGAAAGAAAGGAGGCAATCATCCGCGCCGAACGCGCGGAGGAGTTTGCCCGCCTCAGCCCGGAAGAACAGCAGAAAATTTTAGCCGAGGAAAAAAAGGCTTTTGAACAGTCACGGCAAAAATTGCGGGCCGACCTCGGGTACGGGAGTTTTGATCAAGACACGGCCAAAAAACCGGCCCTTTCGCCGGAGGCAGAAGAGCAGGAAAAAGCGCTGGCCGCCCGAGAAATGGAACAAAAGCTGTCCAATCCCGAACCCCCCGGCCGCCCTGCGGAAAAAAAAGAACATCATTCCACCGTCGATCTGCCAAAATTTCTCGCCCTCTTTGATGCCGCCAGGGAGAACATCGCCAGGCAAAAACCGTTTGAGTATCAAAGCGTCGCTCTGGATGATTTTGGCCGGCCGGTTAGTCAGCGCGCCTATATGCGTGGACTTTTTGACCACTCACAGCAATTGGCCCTGGACCCGGACAAAATTCGGCAAAACGTGCTCAAAGGCAAGACGCGTCCAGAACAAATCAGTCTGGACATAGAGGTGGACATGGGTGAACAGGGCGACAACAGTCTGGGACTGACCAATCTGCGGCTGCGCCTGTCATTGGCCTCTCTTGCCGAAGGACAGCTGCTGGAAAAACTGGCACGGTTTACCAACATGGTTTATTTCGCGGCACATTTGCATGATCGGCAAAAAAAACTGCCGGTCAGTGGTAAAGAGAAAGAGGAAACCGGCCCCCTGTCTCCACAGCACATAGAAATAGAAAAGCAAAAGAGACAATTTAAATTCGGTCAATTGGCGGCAGACGGGGGCCTGCGTCAAAGCGATGGTTTGTTTACCGGTGGAAACACGGGAACAGTGGCTTTTGCTATCAACAATGGCGCGGTATGGGGCACCTTTGAGACCCACGGAGCTCCGTCCAGCCCGCTGGTGTTGCAGGAAGCGCTCGACAAAATCAATCTCGAAAAATAATGACGGCCAAAGCCCTCTCCACAACCAGGCCGGTACTGGATGGACAGACTTACCCACGCATCGGGCTGGCGCTGGGATCTGGCGCGGCACGGGCGGTTTGCCAGCTCGGCCTGCTCAAGCGTCTGCGCGAGGAGAATATTCCCGTCAGCTATGTCATGGGTTCCAGCATGGGCGCTCTGATTGGAGCGGTTTACGCCCTCGGCCTGGATTATGAGCTGGCTCTGGAGAAAATTTTTCACTATGCGGAATTCGGCAACCTGAATAACATCACCAATTTCAACATTCTGCATGAAAGTCTTTACAAAAAAAATCTGACGGAACAGCTACTCAACGAACTTTTTGCCGATTTCACCTTTGAGGACTGCAAAATCCCTTTCGCCGTCACGGCGGTCGACCTGGAATCCGGCACCTCGGTGCTGCTCAACAAAGGCCCATTGGTATCTGCCATCAGGGCCTCCACCTCGATACCCGGTATTTTTGAGCCGGTCTTGATGGAAGGCCGCTATCTGGTCGATGGTGGACTGCTCGAAAACTGTCCGGTCTACTCGCTGCGCCAGCATGGCAACTGTGATCTGATCGTCGGGGTGAATATCCATGATGACAAAAACCGACAGGTAATTTCCGGCTACATTTATAAAAAGTTCTACAAACGTCGCCAGCAGGGTCATTTTTTAAGCCAAAAAATCCAAAACATCAAGGACGACATGACTCTCCTGGGGGCCATCATCATGCGGTCGTTGGACATACTTCGCCAGGAGGTCTGGAATTATCGCCTGGCCGAATCCGCGCCCGACCTGATGATCAATATTGATATTGAAAAAATCGGTCTGTTTGAGTTTTCCAAAATCTCCGGGCTGGTTCAGATCGGCGAGAAAATTTTTGACCGGCATTATCCCGCGCTGCGCCGTTTGATTGCAGTAAAAAAGAAAATATTGAACAAAAAGGGCCGAAATGTTAACTTGTAGGGGCTAAAAACTACAATTAACACCAAACAAATGTCTTCCAAACTGACCCTTTCTTTGATTCTGCTGGCGGGTTTGGTCGTGACGGGCTGTCAGGGCGACGGCGGCAACGGCAATCTCTATGGCTATGAATTTGAAACGGCAAAGATCAGCTATCAGATTAGCGGCAGCAGTACCGGTACCAGTGAAGTCCTGATCAAGGGTGAAAAGAAGTTTGTCCACAACAGAATTACCCAGACTATGGTCAACGGTGAAACGGTGGAAATGGACAATATTTTCATCCAGGACGGCTCACGGCTCTACACGCTCGATGCCAAGAGCAAGACCGGCTCCCGACTATCCTCCCCCCTCTATTCTGAGCTGCAGAATCTTTCTCCTGCCGAACGGGCTACCCGAATCATCCATGACGCCTTGCGCGACAATCGTACCCCCGAAGAACAGGCAGCGTCCCCCCTCTCTCCTGAAAGCACCGAAAACATCGCCGGGCAAACCTGCAGTCTCTACCGCCTGGGCAATCTGGAAACCTGCCTCTGGCAGGGCATTCCCCTGAGAACCGTCGCTTCGCTCCCCGACTATGGCGTTGAAACCACCACCGTAGCTACCATGGTTGAACTCAACCAGCCAATTGCGGACAGTGAATTTGATCTTCCTCAGGGATATCAAATTACCGAATTGAACTAATGCCATTTCCCACAATTATTCTCATTGCCTCCGGCGCCTTTCTTCTGGCCCTGGGCGCAACCTTTTATTTCTTTCAGCCCCGCGCGCGAGTCAACCTTTCCGAGGCGGAGCACAGGGCAAAAAAAATGCTGGCCGAGGCCGAAAGTGAAAGGCTGGGTCTGAAGAGCCGCACTCTTGAGCAGGTTGAGCGTTTCAAGGCCCTTTTCAACGAGCTGGAAAGGCGCACGGAACAGCTGGCTCAAAAGGAGGAAAAGACCCTCTTCCTGCTCGAGGAACGTCTGCGCCTGCGCGAGCAGGAGGGGCGTAGGGTTCAGGAGGAGTTCGACCGGGAACAACTTGAGGCCCTGCGCCTGCAAACGGAAAATGAGGGCCTGCAAAAGCAAAAAACCCCACTGCTCGCCAAAATCGCTGCCGAAGATCCGGAGCGGGTCAAGCAGAGACTGCTGGCTAATCTGAACCAGGACCTGGAAATGGCCAACGAAACACGTTTGACCAAACTCCTCGACTACACGCGCGAGCAGTCACAACTGATCGCTAAAAACCTGTTAATAGAAGCAATTCATCGCTATAGCGCGCCCACATCAGTGGAGAAAAAAAGCTTGCTCATTCCGATCAATCGCAACGAAACCAAGGCCAAAATCATCGGCAAAAACTGTGAAATCATCAGTTTCCTGGAGCAGGAGCTGGGGGTCGATATCCTCTTTGAGGAGGATAAGCCGGGCCTGGTCGTTTCACATTTTGAGCTGGTCAAAAAACATATTGCCCGCGAGACCATTCTCAAGCTTATCAAAGACCGCGTGGTCGATTTGGACCGCGCCAGGCAGAGGTTGGAGGAGGCCCGCGCCGAAAGCGAACAGCTGCTTCTGGATATCGGCAACCGTATCGTCCAAAAACTCAATCTGGAATATCGTCAGTTTCCGGACGACTTCAAACGCATCCTGGGCCGGCTTAAATATCGCACCAGCTACGGGCAGAACATTCTCAAACATTGCTTTGAAGTCGGATATTTTACGCTGCTTTTGGGCAATGAGCTGGGTTTAAATGAAGAAATATGCAAAATTGGCGGCTTTTTCCATGATCTGGGCAAGGCCATCGACCAGCAGGACGGACGCCCCCATGATGTGCTGACCAAAGAAATTATGGAGCAATTCGGGATTTTTTCCTGGGAGGAAATTCACGCCGCCTGGACACATCATGATTCCGTGCCGATCGAGACGGCCGAAGCGTTGCTGGTCAAGGCCGGCGATGCCATTTCCGCGGGTCGGCCGGGGGCCAGACAGGAGACCATTGAAAAATATCTGGCCCGGGTGATGGCCATCGAAACCATCGCCAATTCCTATGAGGGCGTCAACAAAACCTATGCCATTTCCGGAGGAAGGGAGCTGCGGGTACTGGTGGATCCCAAGCGCCTCAATGACGATAACCTGCCCGAGCTGGCCGGAGAGATCGCCCACGAAATTGAAGCCAGCGTCGCCTACCCCGGACAAATCAAGGTCAACGTAATCAGACGGGTGCAGCACAACCGCACCATCAAAGATAAAACTAAAAAAGCCAAAGCATGATCTATGAGGTTGTCATAGTCGGGGCTGGGCCCGCCGGCTACTCGGCGGCCATTTATACGGCCAGGGCCGGGTTGTCAACATTGCTCTTTGGGCAAGCCGAAAAAGGCAATCTCTACAAAGCCCATCTGATTGGCAATTATTTTGGCGTTGCCGGCAATCCTTCAGGCTCGTCCTTGCTGGAGACGGCGGAGCAACAGTTGATCGAACTGAAGGGAGAGCATCGCTCCGAAGAAATCGTCGGCCTGACCGCCGGCGGGGACGGCACGTTTGAGTTGAAGGACAATAGCGGGGGGGACTGGCAGGCCCGGACGGTGATCATTGCCACCGGCCAGAGTTATCTGTTGGCCGGAATTACCGGAGAAAAAGAATTCACCGGCCGCGGCGTCTCCTATTGCGTGACTTGTGACGGCTTCTTCTTCAAAAACCGCCCCGTCGTTGTTGTCGGCAGTTCCGATTACGCCGCGGCCGAAGCCCTCGAACTGCTTGCCTATACCAAAAACGTCACTATTTTGAGTCACGGCAAGCCCCCCGTTTTTTCGCCTAATTTCGCAGAAAAATTGCGGCAGGCCGGCATTGCCGTTCTGACTACTCCCCGCATCGCCTCTTTTGGCGGGGAGGATAAACTGGAAAAAGTTGTTTTCAGCGAGCCGCTTACCGATGGCACGGTTGAAATGTCTGCCGAGGGGGCTTTTATGGCCGTCGGCATGGCCGGTGCCAATTCTTTTTCACAAAAACTGGGCCTGGAAATGGAGGGCAACTCGATCAAGATTGACCGTGAAGGGCGCACCAGTCTGCCAGGACTTTTTGCGGCCGGCGACTGTACCGGCTCCCCCGCCCAGGTGGCGGTCAGCGTCGGCAGTGGTTGCGTCGCCGCGCTCAGTGCCATAAAATTGTTGCGTGGCGTCGATGCCTACACTCAATATAATTAGTCATAAATCTTTTCCCATGTTTGGATTCGGTAAAAAAAAGCAGGAAAAAAAACAGGGCCACCTGGACAAAATTCTGATGGGGGTCATCGTCGGCGGCGCCATCGGCTCGGTTTTGGGCGTGGGGCTGGCACCAAAGAAAGGCAGTGAAACCAGAAAGGAAGTCGGGCGGCAAACTGGCAAAGCGCTGCGCGGAGCCAAAAAGATGCTGGACAGGGCGACCTCCGGCCTGATCGGATCAAAAAAGAAAACTCACATCAGTCAGGTTGACGCCATCGGGTCGGCCAACCGCGGCCACTATGCCGGCAAATCGATTCCGGAGGAAAAATAATTTTTTAGTCTCACATGGGCAGGAAAAACAAGCGCAACAAAAAAAAGACCGGCCGGGCGGGAAGACACTCCCAGGAAAAGCTTCGCGCCAAGAGGAAGTCCTCTCAGCCCGGCAAGAAACACCCTCGTGGCAAGAAGGGCGTACAAAAGAACAAGCCACAGGCCAAAGGCCGACCCGAGTCCGCCGATCAGAAACTGCCCGTTGTCGTGGCCGGGGAAACGGCTGAAGAAAAACCGGTAGTAACAACTTTCTCCTCCAAGCTTGAGGAGGTAATTGCCCAGTCCGAGGAAAAAAAGAAACTCTTCGGCGGTAAAGTCATTTTATTGGCTGCTCCTGCCAATTATCTGACCAGGCGCTGGAAAAGTTTTTGTAGGCACTTGCGGGCGGGATTGAAAAAATTTGTCATAATTATGCTGGTGCTGCTGCTTTTGGCGGCGGGGCTGGTCGGAATGGAGGCCTTCGCACACGACCGCGTCTTTCCGCGCGTGGCTTTGGCCGGTGTGGATTACGGGTTATATGAAATTTCGCGGGCGCGTGACCATGTTGAGAAGTCACTTCGGGAATTTGAAACCGGGGCATTAAACTTTGTCTTCGGCGAAAAGTCGGTGGAAATTCCACTTGCCGAATTGTCAGTACAATACGATCATCAGGCCACGCTGGATTCCCTCCCCTATTTCCGCTTTCGCCAGTACGGAACGATTGACCTGCTCTTGGCTGCGGCCTGGGGTGCGGAACTGCGGCCCATTTTCAAAAAAGATGACCGCCATATTTTCGACCTGGTCGAGAGGAAACTGGAACTCAATTCCGCCCGGGCCCAATCGGCTGCTCTGCTGCTGGATGAAGAGGGCGTCCTGACCATTATTCCCGAACGTGAGGGCATAGTTGTTGATCAGGCTGATTTGCAGGAACAGCTGGCCGGACGACTAACCACTTTTGATTCGGCGCCGCTGGTTTTGGAAACATTGCGTGAATTGCCGGAAGTGACGGCGGCCGATTTGGAAAAACAGCTGCCCGATCTGCAGCTGAAGCTGGAAAACCGCATCGAAATCAAACATGCCGGCAAAAACTGGCAGTTCAGACCTCTCGATCACCTTGGGCAGATCACCTTCCGCAAACAGAATGACCAGATTGTCATCACCATGACCCCGGCTCTGATCGAGGAATATTTCCGCGGCGAAGTGTTTGGCCAGGTGGAAAAACCGGTTTCACATCTGAAAATTTTCTATGATGAACAGGACAAAATTATTTTTGAGGGCAAGGCTTTGAACGGTGACGCGGTCAATGTGGAAAAATTCATCAACGATCTGGAAATGGCAGTCAATTCACTGGACAACGAAGTGGAACTTTTGGTCGAGGAGCAGCGGGCGGAGGTTGAGGTGGACGAACGCCTGCAGACCTTGGGTATCCGTGAACTGATTGGTACGGGGCACACGGCCTTTGCCGGGTCACCCTCCAATCGCCGCCACAACATTGCCACCGGCATGGCCAAATTTAACGGCCTGCTCATACCGCCCGGGGCGACTTTTTCTTTCAATGACAATTTGGGAGAAGTTGACGGTTCCACGGGCTACAAGCTGGAACTGGTGATCAAGGCCGAGGGTACCGTGCCGGAATACGGCGGTGGGATCTGTCAGGTCTCTTCCACCATGTTCAAGGCCGCCCTTTTTAGCGGACTGCCCATCGTCGAGCGCTCTCCTCATTCCTACGCCGTCGGCTACTATGCCCAGGTGGACGGCTATGGACTGGACTCGACTATCTATCCGGGGGTCAAAGACCTCAAATTTACCAATGACACGCCGGCACACATGTTGATCCAGACCTTTGTCGAGGGCGACCAGGCCTATATCAACTTTTTTGGCAGTAGTGACGGCCGCCAGGTCCGTCTGGAAAACTACTGGCGCGGCAATTATCGCGGAGCCGGCGGCACGCAGCTCATTCCCACCACCACTCTCCCGCCCGGAGCCCGCAAACAGATTGAATCGGCCCATGGTGGGTTTGATGCCAGCTGGGACAGAATCATCGTCAGGGACGGCGTGGAAACGGTCGAAAAAATTTACAGCGTCTACCGCGCCACCTCTAACCGCATCCTGGTGGGACAGGAGTAATGGGGCAATTCGCCAGCCTGTCCCGACACCTGGCTCCGAGGGGCAAATTATTGTTCGGCCGTCTCCCCTTTGGTTTGGTTATCATCATGAGCAGCCGCGTCGAGCTGTTTGAGCATTTCAGCAGCCTCGCCGTTTTCCGGCCAATGTGAAAGAATTGTCTGCAGTACTTCACGTGCTTCCTTATGCATATTTTTTTCAATCTGCCAGGCCGCCAGGGTTAGACCGTAATCGACATTGTCGGGGTCCAGGCTGAGAGCTTTTTCAATATTGGCAAAAGCAGAGTCGGCATCGGCCAGTAAATAATTAACCCGGGCCAGACTGTAAAAGCGCCCCGGCCTGGAAGAGTCCAGTTCCAGAGCTTTTTCATAAAACTCCTTTGCCTCCAGATATTTCTCCTGATGAAAAAGCGAGAGGGCCAAATTGCTGAAATAAACCGGATCGTCAGCTACCGCCAGTACCAGTTTGCGGTAAAAAAGTTCCGCTTTGGCAAACTGCTCCTGGTTCAAATACACCGCGCCCAGTCTGGCATGGGCCTGCAGATGTGAGGGGTCCATGGCAATCGCCTTGATAAAAAGTTTTTCCGCCTCGGCCAGATTGCCTTTTTTTAATTCCAGCTCGGCTTTCTTAAAAAAATTTTCCCCTTTCACCCTCAGTTTTGGATCGACCGTGGAGGGGTCCGGAATCATTTCCTTGGCGGTCACTTCCACGTCTTCCCTGGTCAATCTGCCCTGAAGCTTCAGGCCTTTTTTTAGCACCATTTTGCCGAAGAGACTGGTCTTTTCCAGCAGATACCAGCGTCTGGAAAAGATCAGCAGCAAAACAAGTAAACTGAACAGGGCAAGTAAAAGGTCAATCATAGGCTTAAAATAAAATTCTCCAGCAGCAGCCGGTTGTTGGTGTTGGTTTCGGAAAGAGCGCGGGTCTGAAACAGTTGCTGCAGCCGCATGGTTGAGGTTTCCAGAGCCCGGTAATCACCTGCGCGCGCGGCATCACGCAAGTCGTTTCGCAGTACCAGCAGGGCGGTTTCCAGAAACACCTGTGTCAACAACTGATCATTGTGTATTTGTCCGACAAAACTGAAGGCCGCGGCAACATCGCGCCTTGCCAGAAAATCACGAATTTGCCGGCAGACGTCTTCATAGGCCTCCAGATGTTCGGCGTTTTCCAGCAGACGAATCGCCTTGGCAATCCGTCCCAGAGAAAGTTCAGCCACTCTGGCGATTTTTTCTTCGTTTTCCAGCCGGTAGCGCAGGTGCAGCGAATGGCGCAGCGCGTCTGTGGGCATAAGCTGGAAATCCACCCTGCGCACCCGCGAATGAATAGTCTCCAAAACTTTTTTAGGGTTGGAACTGGTAAAAATGTAAAGCACTTTTTGCGGCGGCTCCTCGATCATTTTCAGCATGGCATTGGCCGCTTCCACGGTCAGCCGGTCCAGATCCTCAATCACCAGAATGCGCTTCCAGCTTTCACCGGTCATCTGCAGATTGTTGAGCAGGCGCCTCACCTCCTCAATCTTGATTGTTTCAGCATCGGGATCGCGCTGGAAAAAAATCGTATCGGCATGGATGCCACGGTCTATCAATGCGGAAATCTGAAAAGCCTTTTCCTCATCGAGGTGATGGGTTTGCACGGCCTTGGCAAACAGTTTAGCCACCGTGAGCTTGCCCAGGTCGGCCGGTCCCGCCAGCAAATAGGCATGAGCGAGATTGTCGCTTTCCAGGTCGGAGCTTAAAAGCTGAAGAGCTTTCTGATGGCCGATAATGTTTTTGAAGTAGTTGGACATGCGGAAATATGACATGGCCAGTGTATACTGGGCACGGGTAAAAGTCACTTGAAAAAAAAGGCACCTTGGCGCACAATTCTGCCACAAATCACTAAACAAAAAGTTATGGAAAAAAAATATTTTTTGGGCATTTTACTGACGGCGTCTCTCCTCTTGTCTGCCTGTCAGTCCGAACCGGCTCCTTCCACACCCGCCGGCTCCAACGACTCAATCAACAATAACCAAGCCAATACAATGAACAATCTTCAGGGATCTTCTCCGGTTGCGGGCGATACGGTGGCCATACTTGATACCGACAAGGGGGAGATCAAATTTAAACTTTTTGTCGATCAGGTACCGGAAACCACCAAAAACTTTATCGAGCTCGCTCGCGGTGGCAAATACGACGGCGTGCCTTTCCATCGGGTGATTGACGGCTTTATGATTCAGACGGGAGATTTTACCCGCGGTGACGGACGGGGCGGACACAGCTATCTGGGGCCCGACACCACCATTGCCGACGAATTCACTCCCAATCTGAAAAATCTGTTTGGCGCCGTTTCCATGGCCAACAGTGGCCCGAACACAAACGGCAGCCAGTTTTTTATCGTCACTGCGGCCGATGGAACGCCCTGGCTGGACAACCGCCACAGCGTCTTTGGGCAGGTCTATGAAGGAATGGACGTCGCCGAAACCATTTCTCGGCTCCCCCGCAATGCCATGGACATACCACTCGAGCCCGTCACCATCAAGAAAGTCACCATTTCCACTCTCTAAAATAATTGAACAATTAGGGCAACCGAAAAACTCCGTCACGTCTGCTCGGCTGCCCTTCAACACTCAGACGGGCTGGACTATCCAAAAGCCCGTTTTTGTGTAATTGCCAGAGCGTGAACACTGCATTAAAAAGTAATACATAGACCAAATTACTGGTCTACAAAACAACACCAAAACCAAGCTTTGCCGGGCCTGGCAAACAAAACAGATTTTCAAAAATAAAGGCCGGAAAACAAACAGAACAGGCGGGCGCGTACTCGCGCCCGCCTGTTCAATCAATATTGGTAAATTTTACAGTTCGGCCTTGGCTTTGGCGACAATCTGGCTGAACACTTCCGGATTGCTGGTGGCCAATTCGGAGAGGATCTTGCGGTCGATGGCGATTTTTGCCTTCAGCAGACCGGCTATCAGTCTCGAATAACTGATTCCCTCGGCCCTGCAGCCGGCATTGATGCGGGTGATCCAGAGGCTGCGGAATTGACGCTTTTTCAGTTTGCGGCCCCGATAGCTGTTCTGTCCGGCCTTGGCAACGAAGTTTTTGGCCCATTTGATGCGGGATGTGGCAACTTTGGAGTAACCCTTTGCCAGGCCGCGCAGTTTATTGTGTCTTTTCTTGGTGGCTACGCCCCTCTTTACGCGTGTCATGTTTGGTTGGGATTAAAATTACTAAGGAAGGAGTTTCTTGATCCATTTGGTATCACTGGCCGAAGCCAGTTTACCTGATTTGTTCAATCTTTTCTGCCTTTTGGACTTGTTGGTCAGCAGATGTTTCTTGGCGGATTTTCTGAACATAACCTTACCGGTGCCGGTCAGCTTGATGCGTTTTTTCAACCCGCTGATACTTTTCTTCTTCATATGGTTAGTTTTTTGATGGAATTAATACCATGGTAATCGAATTGCCCTGTTTTTTCGCCGGGGCTTCAACGGCGGCCACATCCTTGATTTTCTCAAGGAAAAGATCGACTTTTTGTCTGCCCAGCTCTTCGTGGGCGTTTTCTCTGCCCTTAAACATCAGCATGACACGTACGCTGTTGCCGTCCTCCAGGAATTCCCTGGCCCGGCCAGCTTTCACTTCCAGATCATGTTCGTCGATGCGCAGGCTCAAACGGATGGTTTTCTGTTCGGTCTTTTTCTGCAATCTCTTGTGTTTCTGCTCAATCTTTCTTTGTCTGTACAGAAATTTGCCGTAATCCAGAATTTTGCAGACCGGCGGTTTGGCCAACGGGGCCACTTCCACCAGATCCAGTTCCCGTTCCTGTGCCATTCTAAGGGCCTCCTCAACGGACAGTTCCCCCAGCTGTTCATCGTTCTCGTCGATCAAACGGACGATCGGCGCGCGAATCTGGGAGTTGATGCGGTTGTTCTTACTGATAGCTTTTGGATAAAGAAATATGGCTGACTTTTCTCCGGAACCCCAAATCCCGGACCCTCCTTTGACGGAGACACAAAGTCGGGCATGAATATATATGTAATTTAGGTCCCCTGTCAATAAAATGGCGTAAGCATAGGAAAAAAACCGCAAATTTTTAATCTTCCTGTCAGCGGTGGATTATAATGTGACTGCGGACCAACAAGAGGTCCGTTCGTTGATAGCAACATCAAGGAGAAACACACATGCGCCAATCACAAGTATTTGCATTGATCCTGCTGGGCCTGGCCACGGCCGGCTGCCAGACGGAAGATTCACCCGTCGGCCCGTTTCGCGGGCCGACGGTGCCGGTGTTGGAAACCGACGCCGGCCGCGCGAAAGAAGAGCGGCCTTTGCCGGACAATATTTATGATCCTTCCAAACCTACCTGGGTGCCTTACTTCGAGGTGCCGGTGGGATGGGAGGTCAGCCCCTCGGATCGGGGGGCGCTCAGGGGCAGCGGGCTGGGTAGGGATGACTGGCCTTTTATCAGCTTGTCGCTCTATCTGCCGCCGGAGACTCCGCCCCGCGAAGCCCGTGATACGCAGGCCGCACAGGCGGACTGTCAGTCGGCACAAAGAATGCCCTGGACCAGTTGGCTCAACTGTTCCCGTCCGGCCGAAACGGGTGAATTGGAAGTGGCCGGGCAGACCGTCTATTTCCTCCGTTACTGGGGGCATTGGATGGACGAGAACCGCCGGGTGGAAGAGTATTTCTTTCGCCATCAGGACCGCACCCGCATGATCACGCTGGACGGCGGCACCGACGCCGACCGTGAAGTGGTGAAAACAATCATCGCCACTCTGGAATTCCGCTACGAAATTTTTGAACCGGAACCCGAATACGGAGAAGTGGGCGGACTCTAGACTTGCCGCCACGGAGAGGAGAAAGACAACATGCTGCGCTATTACTACGCACTGCTGGTACTGCTTTGTCTGGCGGCAGTGAGCCGTCTGGCTCTTGCCGAAGACATCGTCAGCTCGCGCTGTCTGGATTTTACCACGGCGGACGTGCCGGTCGGCGATTTTGCCGACCTGCAGATGCCGATGGCAGAAATGCGCGTGACGCAAAACTACAACAATTCACACTCGGAGGGCTGGTGTCAGAGTGGTGGCGGTCAGCCCCCCGCCCACAGTCAGGCCTGTCAGGGTAAAAAAATCTATTATGGGCATGACGGGCTCGATCTGCATCCGCAGGGCGCCAAGGCGGGAGAACACGAAATCTTGTCCATCCAGGACGGCCTGGTCATCGCCTCCGAAAACGGCAATTCGACCAAGGGCTGGGGCGAGTCGATGATTCTGGCCACGCGGCCAAACGCCTACTCGGAGGAGATCATCACTTTCCACTACCATCACCTCTTTTTCGACCGTCACCACGACACGACTTCGCGGCGGTTCAATGCCTGCGAAACGGTTGCCGCGGGTGATGTCCTGGCGCTGGAAGGAGGTACTCCCAATTGGCCGACCCACCTGCACTTGTCGGTGAAGCGCTGGGCCAACGCCACGGAGCTGCTCAACACGTTGAAAATCTATGATCTGGCCGTCTACGGAAACGGTTACGTCTACGGCAATAGCTCACAGCTGATACGGCACCTCGACCCTCAGGGGCTGCTCTTTGATTACTTCGCCGAGTATGCGGTGGACAACGCCGCCTACCCGATCTGGCAATGGAGCTGGCCCTACGCGCGCGAAACGCGCCGGCAAGGCTGGCATTTCGGAGAGTATGACGGGCGCTTTGGAGTTGACACCGTCGTCAAGCGGCGGGAGGCGGCGCGGCTGGTCAAGGTGGCCGCGCGCATTGAAACCGTCACGCAGGGCTGGCCGGATTATTTTTATGATCTGCCGCCCCATGATGCCGATTTCCCATACGTCAACACGCTTTGCCGCAGACCGGTTGTTCTGCCGGTCATCGGCGCGGGCAATTCCTGTACGGAAAACGGCCACAATTTCTGCCCGGATCGCGACGTCACGCGGGCCGAGGCCGTCAAAATGGTTGTGGCCGCCTTCTTTACCAGTGAGTTTCTCGAATTCTACGACAACTGGGTCTGGCGCGTGGCCGCGCCTCTGGCCAGTAATACGCTCTCGCGCTTTACGGACGTTGCTCCTCATGCCTGGTACACTCCTTATCTTTATGTGGCCTGGCAGCAGGGGCTCATAGAGGAAACCCCCAGCCGCAAATTCTACCCCGCCAGCCCCGTTCATCGCGCCGAACTGGCCAAATGGCTGGTTCTTGCCCATCAGAAACTCTGGGGCACTGGCGAAGACGCGTGCCGGGACATCAATTGCGCGGGCGGTTATTACTGCGCACAGGCCAGCCAAACCTGCCAACCTCTGCCGGCCTGCGTGCCGCAGGACGGGGAAGCCTGTCCCCTCGGGGGTGGCTATGTGCTGCCTGGAAACGCCGACGCCGGCCCGCCCGACAGTGCCGGCAACGACGCAGGCTCCGCCGGTGCCGGCGGAACTGACGCTGGGGTCAGCCCGCCGGACGGAGGCGCGGGAGGGTCTGCCGAAAGCGGCGTGGGCGGCACCGGGGGCTGTACGGTCAACTACTACGCCAGCCCCTCCGGCGCCAGCTGCCACCAAAACACCCAGTCCTCCGGCTCCCCCACCCTCTGCCTGGAACTCGGTTCGCCAGGCGGCGGCACTGCAAGCTGGCGCCTTTGCAAGCAAAGCGGAACTTTTCAGAACCAGATCAGCTACCAGCTGCTTGACCAGAACCATCTCTCCCACCATTTCGGCGGACCGTTCCTGCAGGACTACGGGGCTTCCTGCACGGTCTGGCGCAACGCCGACTTCAGTTACCTCACTCAAAATGGCCCCATCAACGGTGCCGGGCTGATCGTGGAAGTCCACTCCCCCACGGGGTGCGCCTCCCCGGCCTGCACCTACTATAGCGGCATCACCACTGTCTACCGGCAGTGTGAGTAACCGCACGAACACATCAGGACAGGCCCGCCCTGCGGGCGGGCCTGTCCGGCACTTCCCTGATCAAGATCTTTTTAGACCTATATATACTCCAGCCGGCCCTGCAAAGCCCGGGTCAGCGTTACTTCGTCGGCATAGTCCAGATCGCCCCCGGCCGGCAGGCCGCGACCGATTCGGGTCACCCGCACGCCCAGCGGTTTTAGCAGTTTGGTTAGGTACAATGCGGTTGTTTCGCCTTCCAGTGAAGGATTGGTGGCGACAATGATCTCCATGCTGGCAGCGGTTACCCCGCCGGACAACATTTCTTCAATCCGGCTTTTCAGATCCCCGGCTTTGATTTGTTCCGGCCCGATACCGTCCACCGGCGACAAAACACCGTGCAGCACATGATACAAACCCTTGAATTGTCCCGTCCGTTCCAGGGCGATTACGTCGAGAATATCTTCCACCACACAAATCAGCTCCTGTTGCCGCAGTGGATCGGCGCAAAAATTACAGAGTTCGCCGTTGGATATATTGAAACATTTTTCACAAAAACGCAGGCCCTTCTTCATACCGGCCACGGCAGAGGCCAGTGCGTCCACCCGCATTTCCGGGGAATGCAGCAGGTGCATGGCCAGTCGCTGGGCGGACTTGGGGCCAATACCCGGCAGACGGGAGAATTCATCAATAACTTTTTCAATTGAATCCGGTAAAAACGAGGTCATGGCTGTGCGCGGGGAAAGGGCTAAAAGATGCGCGGCGGCAATCGGTTGGCTGCGGGCGACTTACCGACTTACTTTTTATTATCACAAAAAATCTAAGTTTGCCATCACCAGGCCTACTCCCTGGCCCACCGCCGCGAGGAAGGTGCCGAGGCTTCATCGGTTATGGCCGGCAGCGAGGAGCTGCTGTTTGCGGAATCCAGCGCCCGTGAAATGTTGCCGGAAATTTCCTGGATGTTCGACAGCAGGCTCCTGTTTGGGTCCACGGCCGGCAGCCCGATTTTTGTAGGTGAGTGATGCAGTTCCTTGGCCGCCGGAATAGCGGGAGTAGTTGGTATATCGTCCGTCGAGTCCCCCAGACGCATACAGAAGTCGTCCGCGCCATGAAAGCGCAGAAATAGTGCCAGTTCTCCCAAAGACATCTTGCCGTGTGCCAAAACCTGATTGGCCAGAATGAATACCCGTGAACGGGTAAAATGGTTTTTACAGTCGAGTTCGTCCAGGATCATTTCGACCACCTGAAAAACATCATTGTAATCAACGCCGTTCTTTTTTCCTGTTTCCCCACCCATCGTATTGTTGTGGTTATTGCCAAATTAAATTCCCAAACCAGTCAATCTGTGTATAATGTCATAGCGAAAAAGGCAACCAGAACCTAACTATAAGTTTCAAATTCTACTATGAACAAGAGTTTTTTACAACATTTTAAAGCCGTGCCCCTCTTACTTATTACGGCAGTTGTCCTGACTGCCTGCAGTGGCGGCGGCCCCCAGCCACCTGGGAAATATGCCGGAGTGGCCCAGTGTCTGACTGAAAAGGGTGTAATTCTCTATGGCGCCTATTGGTGCCCCCATTGCCAGGCCCAGCGCCAGGATTTTGGCAGCGATTCACAGTTTATTACCTATGTCGAATGCGACGACAACGGCCCCAACGGTGATCGCAAGGCCTGTCTGGACGCCGGAGTCAGCAGCTTTCCCACCTGGTTTTTCCCCGGCCAGGGAAATCTGATCGGCCGCAACCCGATTTTTGTCATAGCCAAGCTGGCTAACTGCCAGGATCAGCTTCCGGCAGAGGATCTCGAACAGCTTCGACAGGCCGAGGAAGCTCTGGAGGCGTCCGGACAGAGCATGATTGATACTGCCGCCAGCGGAGAAACCTCTTCCGATCCTGCCAGGGAACTTCTACCGGGAGAAACCGGACAGCCCGAGCCGGTCGGCAGAACCGTCCCCTCCGACAGCGTCGCCACGGACAGTCAGCCAGCCGATAATCAATAAACCACAGCCTATTATGTCCACAGGAGTCATCACTTATTTAGTCGCATTTTTTGGTCTCTTCCTGGGCTTCCAGCAAGCGCCGGCTGCCATGCCGCCAACTGCTGCAATGCCCCCGGCTGCCATTCCCGCCTCCATCCAGTCGCCCGCTCCCACCGCCGAATTAGCCGCCTGTCTCAGCGACAAGGGCGCCAAGCTTTACGGGGCCTACTGGTGCTCGCATTGCAACAGTCAAAAGGCCATGTTTGGCGACGGGCTGGTTAATTTGAATTATGTCGAATGTGATGCCGGAGGTTCCAACGGTAACCCCGATGCGTGCATTGCTGCAGGCATAGAAGCCTACCCCACCTGGCAGAAGCCGGGCTCGACCCCCTTGGTGGGAGTGCAGCGCCTGGAGTCTCTGGCCGTCTGGAGCGGCTGTCCATATACACCATAACCCCCATGTCAGATGAAAAAAATGCTAATGATTCTTCTGCCCGCGCTACTGATTCTTTCCGCCTGTCAGAGTGAACCTGCCGGTGTCAAAGAAGTGGCTCCGGAAGAAGAAAAACTTGCTGAAGTGGACAAGGCCAGTTCCTCCTCGCAGGTCAAAATTACCGTTGGTGAAAATGAAACCGCTGAAGATGTCACGGTCGACCTGGGCGGTTTGCAGGTGACGGGGCCAGTCGCCGGCGACAGTATGTTGCTGCAAAACGCTAATGAACCGACTGCATTAGCCGGAAAAAAGGGAGTGGTGATTGACGCCAACGGTATGCTACCGGCCGACCTGGCCGCGACCGCTGGCGACACTCTGATGATTTACAACTCGCTCGATCGGCAGGTCGACCTCTACACAACTGCCGGAGGGGCGGAGGTCTGCCCGCTACTGGGTGCGACCATCGAAATTCCCGGCGGAGAAACCGTTGAATTTACCCTGGATCAACCGGCCGAATGTCAAATCATCAATCAGCTGAATACGGAACAGAGGGTCAACCTGGTCGTGCTCTGATGCCGCCGGAAACATCCCGCCAGCTCCGTGAATTTGTTATCGGCGAACTGGGCGCCGATCTGTTTGGCATTTGTAGCGCCGAAATTGACCTGCCTGCCGCTGAAAATTTGCGTCAATTCACGTCAGAGGGACTGCAGGGAGAGATGCATTATCTGGAAAATCATAAGTTGCGCAGTGACCCGGCGGGGCTTCTACCCGGTGTTCAATCAGTGCTTGTACTCGGTATCAATTATTACCGACCCAAACTGCCCACTCCGGCGGGACAGGGACGGGTGGCGCGCTACGCCTGGGGCCGGGATTATCACAAAATTTTTCAAAAAATTCTGCGGCGGCTGATCACCTACCTGGAAGAAAACTATCCCGGACACGGTCATCGCCTCTGTGTCGATTCGGCCCCCCTAATGGAAAAAGTCTATGCCCGGCGGGCCGGGCTGGGGTTTTATGGCAAAAACGGGGTTTTAATCAATTCTCAGCTCGGCTCTTTTTTCCTGCTCGGAGAAGTCCTGACTACTCTGGAACTGGCGCCGCTAACCTGGCCGGCAACAGACACAGCATCGCCTTCGTCCTCCACTGCGACCTCTGCAGTGTCAGGTGCTCGCACTCCCGGCTGCGGGACCTGCACCCGCTGCCTGGACGCCTGCCCGACCGCCGCGCTCATCGCCCCCGGCCGCATGGACGCACGCCGCTGCATCAGCTACCTGACTATCGAAAACAGGGCTGCCATACCGGCAGAATTTTCCCGTGCCTGCGG
Source organism: Candidatus Peregrinibacteria bacterium UBA1369 (assembly GCA_002305925.1). Taxonomy (GTDB): domain Bacteria; phylum Patescibacteriota; class Gracilibacteria; order UBA1369; family UBA1369; genus UBA1369. The sequence goes on along the minus strand of DBRL01000014.1, from coordinate 46,486 downwards.
CAATTTGATCATGGGCTGTGATATTTGCCAGGAGGTGTGTCCCTACAATCTCGCCCATGCCCGGCCGGCCAGCCATCGCGAATTTACTGCCCGCCCAATCGCCGGCGATGCGATTCCACTGGAGGAAATTCTGCAAATCTCCGACGACCGTCAATTCCTGGAGCGATTCGCCGGCTCACCGCTGATGCGCCCAAAGCGGGAAGGAATGATCAAAAATGCTCTCAATGCAGCTGCCAACGCTATCCGGGAACAGCCGGAAAATTTTCGCCCGCTGCTGCTGCCACTGATCGAAAAAATCGCCGCCACCGATGACAACCCCCGTTTACGCACTATCGCCGCAGATTATTTAAGACTCTTGACCAGATAAGTCAGTTCAATAAACTGTCCGCGGGTAATCGGCTGATCCGGATAGAAACGGCCCGGTGTCAGTGTGTGCAGTACTCCTTTGTCCCAGAGCGCACGCAGATAGGGCCCCTGCCACATCTGGACAATGTCGTTAAACGGATCATCGGGCAGACCGGCTCCGCAATGGGCGTTGTAACAACCGTAATGAAGCGGAATATTAAAGGCCTTCATGGTCAGGGCGGCCGCTTCGGCGCGGGTCAAAGCACGGTTGGGCGCAAAGACGTTTTTTCCTATTCCAGAGACGATTTTCAGGTCCCAGGCCGCCCTGACCCAGGGCCCCTGCCACATCTCCAGGTCGTCAAAGGGGCTGCCGCAGTCGGCGTCATAACAGCCCTGCTTGGCCACCTTGCCGGAGGCCAGCACAATAATTTTGGTGGCTTCGGCACGGGTCAGTCCTTGGTCGGCCCGAAAAGTTCCATCGGTATAGCCTCGCACCAGACATTCGTCATAGGCTTTTTTGATCAGTGTTTCAAAAGGATGTCCGGCAATATCGGTCGGATAAAAAGTGTTCGGGCATTTGCTGGCCACCCGGGACTGGACTGTTTCTTGGGCTTTATTCGCCTCTCCTTCGCCAAAAACTGCCTGATTCAACTGTTCCAGCAGACCGGGTGAGGGCTCCTCCTCGGCGGCGCCGCGCAGATTTTCTCCGCTGGCTGTACCGGCCGTCGCGCCGGCCGCAGCTGTCCCCGCTGTTCCGTTGGCCGCGCCAACCCCTGCCGTTGCTTCGGCCGCCTGCGGCGCCGCCTCGGGTGAATTTTCAATTACAAAAGTATGTATCGAAATATCAGGTGAGAAGGCGGTACCGGGCCGGGCCTCCACCACCAGCTTGTATTTACCGGGCTCGGTTGGCTGATCATAGTCGTCATAGCCTTTCCAGCTGTAATACAGACGGCCACTTTTTTTCAGTTCTTCCAATGAAAGGGCTTTAATCAGGTTACCAGAGTTATCTTCGGCCTTTGGGTCATAGGCTTCGGCGTAAATACCGGCCTGCACCAGGGCATTGATACTCAGTACGCAATTTGCCCCCATCCAGTCGAAAGCCGGCAGGTCATTCTCAAAATAAAGTGTTTGGGCCGTACCTTTGCAGGTCAAAATGTCCGGACTGCGCATCAGCTGGGGGGCCTCGTCTGCGCCAGTGGAAGTCCCCGTACTGGTAGCGCTGGCGGATGGAGCGGAGGAAGCGGTTCCACTGCTGCCAGCCGTAGCACCGGTATTGACGGCTGAAGAGGTGCCCCCAACCGAACCGCTGGAGCTGCCGGTGGAAGATGTTCCACTGCCTGACTGTCCGCTGGATATGGAAGTTTCGGTCACAATCCCGTTTTGGGTAGTGCCGCTGCCGGAAGACGCGTCCTCCGTTTCCTGCGCCGGTTCGGGCTCGGACGGCGTGGAAGTTCCTGAACTGCTAAACAGAGGAAGTCTTTGCCAGTCTGTCTGCAACATTACGTCGACCTGATTGGGGTTGGTCAGCGTCACTTGGCAGGTTACGGGCTGTTTGACTATCGTATTCCAGATATCGGTTACATACACAGTCAATTTGATGGTCTTGGATTTGTCTTTGGCGGGCAGGGAGTACTTCGCGGCGACGGTATGAGGGCTTTTGATGCCACCGGCCAAGCCTTCATGCCGCTGACTAACCACTTTCTGGTCATCATTGATGTAAAGGTAATAAAAAACCTGGGCCAGATCATGTTTGACCAGCCACTGCACATCAAAGGTGTACTGATTGTTGGACAACGGGCCGGTCGAAACCACCGCGCCGGAACAGCCTTGCAGCGTATCCGTGGGTGTGAGGGTTTTTAGCTGATCCACCACCGACGGAGAGATCTGCGTGGTTGGAGCGGTTTGCAGGAGGGGGGACAATGACGGGGTAAGTGACAGCGCGCCGGTAGAATTGACGGCCAGCAGAGAAACGGTGGCGGTCAGCAGCAGACTTTGTGTTAGTTTTCGCAGCATCAGTCAGCCCAAAAATAATAATCATATTATTATAGCATAAAAAGCACAAAAGGCAAAGCAGCACGCTGGCTGCTGACTACCCCGGCGGATAGCTGCAATCTATCTGGCGAGAAGGTTTCTCTGCCGCACGGCCAGATCCGGCCTGTCAGTGGCCAGACCGGCCACCAGGCGTGTTTCCAGCAGTTTGTGCATTTCCACAGGGTCATTGACCGTCCAGACCAGCACGGGAACATGTCTTTTTTTGGCGCCGCGCAACAGTCCGAAGAGCAGATTCCGTTTGTTTACAGCCAGAAAATCAGCGGCACAGGCTTTCATCCGGCGCCAGGGAAAGAATTCACTTATTCTCTGTGAAATTTTTCGCAGCCCGCCCCAGCTAAACTCCCCGTCCAGATGGCTCACGCCCAAAATCAGACCGGCTTTTACCGTGGGAAAGTGTCTTTTGACCGTCAGTATGGAGCGGTCGAGAAAGCTGGTCATCACAAATTCCGCCGGCGTGAAGCGCTGTAGGATTTTGCCCACCACTTCCTTTTCGTAGCCTGCTTCTTTTAATTCCACGTCCAGCTGCACTTTCCCCTCCAGACTTTCCAGCACATGGTCGAGGGTGGGCAGGACCAGTCCGGCAGCATTGGCCCGCTCGACCAATTCCTCATAGTTGTAGCCGCGCAGCCGCAGGCCGTCCACTTCGGCGTCATGGAAAACCACGATCACTCCGTCGCGCGTGCGACGCACGTCCATTTCCACCATTTCAGCCCCGCATTGAACCGCTTTCAGAAAGGCTTCCACCGTGTTGTTCTGATCGACCAGCGCACAGCCGCGGTGACCGACAATAGTATTGATTTTAAAAAGCATGTCTTGACCCAAAAAAGATTAATTTACTCTTTTTCAGAATACGCTCAAATCGGCTCTGTCCAAAGAGCAAAAACAGCTCTTGCAAATATGCAGAAAGCTTGTAAGATTCACTCTCGTATCAATAATCGTGACAGCCTTGCCTCCACCAGAAGAAATGGCTCAAATAGTGGAACTGGCCCCTCTACTGGCAAATTCTTCCGCCCCGCGGACAACCGAAAGTGAGCTTTTTGATGACCTGACTGAATTGAATAGATTGACCTGCGCGCCAGGCCTTAATCCGATTTTCAAGACCAGTATCAATAAAATTGCCCTTACTTTTCGTCTGCGGGTAGTAGGGTTGTTGGCCCCACTGCGCGAAGGACATCTCCAGCCCCTCAAGGAGGACTGTCTGGAGCCGGAGCAGTTGTCCGCGCTAACCCTGGAGGATTTATATTCCCTTCGGGAGAGCTGCGGCGATGAACGACTCCAACAAGCCCGAACGGAAATACGGCGCCTGCTTTCCGCCGTCTGCGCGGAAAGCCGCTATGCTCTGGCACGGCGTGCCTATGGCAGTCTGGACCAAAGCGCGGAGGCGCGCGAGGCCTTAGCCAGATTTCTCAGTCATCACGGCTTTCGGGAAATCCAGCCGCCGGCGGACGGCAACCTTTATTACGGTCTGGACGAGGGCATGAGCACCGATTTATCCGGCCGCGCTACCCTGCCCGCGCCGCCCGGGCCCGACTTTTATCTTTCACAATTGCCAAAAATCGCCCGGGCGGGCTTTTCCGCCGTAGCCACGCTTGACAATTTACCGGGCCTGGAATCCGTCCCCTGCTCCTTCAGCCCCGAAAACCTGCGTGGAGACCTGGTTTTACGCTTTCAACACCCTCCCGCGGAAAAACTCTGGTTGCGTCAGGGTGGGCGGCAGAATCGCCCGCAAATATTTCGACCAGCTCTCAGAGTGCCGTTCGACTTGGTCATCAAAGGAGATTTGCGTTCACGGCCGGAGTGGCCAAATTTTGAACGGCGTTTGCACAAAACTCTTCAAGGCAGCGGCTTGAACTGCAGGATTTTTCATTATGGCGACGCCAGGGCCAGCGCCTAAAAATACCGCTCCATCACGGCCTTAATATCGATATTTTCGACAGGCAGCTTCACCGCCGGCACTTCCGCACGCCCGGGATCTTCCTCCTCATAGGTCGGCCGTCCGGCCTGATAAAAAATTCCCACCGGCCAGCGGTCATTCTGGCGGGCTTTTTGCATGGCCGTCTCCCAGTTGCCGCGATCATAGCCCTGTTCTTCTTCAAGCTTATAGAGCTGTTTCAGGTAATAGGCATAGGTCTGCTCTTTGTTGAAAGTCACGCAGGGTTGAAAAATATCGATTAGCGAAAAACCACTATGTTTGATTCCCTCCTCGATCAGCATGGTCAGATGCGGCACGTCTCCCGCGTAGCCGCGCGCCACAAAACTCCCTCCCGCCGCCAGCGCCATGGTCACTGGATTCAGTGGCTCCTCCACCGCCCCAAAGGGTGAGGAGGGAGTTTTGAATCCCTTGCGGGATGTCGGCGTCATTTGCCCCTTGGTCAGGCCATAAACCATATTATTGTGCACCAGCACGGTCATGTCGATATTGCGGCGGATCGCCTGCAGCAGGTGATTTAGTCCAATCCCATAGGCTCCCCCATCCCCTATCGACACCAGCACCCGCAGGTCTCGATTGGCAAATTTGACGCCGCTGGCCGCGGCCACCGCCCGCCCATGCAGACTGTGTAGGCCGTAGGTGTTAAGCCAATGCGGCATTTTACCGCTACAGCCAATATCCGAGATCACGGCGATGCTGTCGGGATCAAGGTCCAGATTGGTAAAGGCTTTTTTCATCGCCACCTGTATGCCGAAATTCCCGCAGCCCGGACACCAGTCGGGCTGGGCAACCGTATTGAAATTTTTTTCATCCTGAACCATGGTAGATTTATTTTAGAGTCGAATTATCGTGGTCATTATACATTAAAAGATTGGGAGCAACACCCGCAGCGCCATTCCTCTCGCGCTTCCGTTGTGCGCAGCCCGTGCAAAAGTCTTACACCACCGGCCTCACCTCAAGCCGGCCTGAATTCTACTTTATCGGCATAGACCGTCAGATATTGAGACATCTCTTTCAGTTCATCAGTGGAGAAACTGGGCATATCGCGAAAACTATCGGACAATGTCTTGCCACCACGAAACCCCTGCAACACCCACTTTTTGGCACCGGCAATTGAGTCTCCCATTTTTCGCACGGTCTCCAGATCGTGAAAACCCGGCAGAATGGTCGAGCGAAATTCGTATTCGATACCCTTTTCCACGCCCGCCTTTTTGATCAGCCCGATACTTTGGCGTAGGGTAACCTCCCCCACTTCCACGCCCACCAACTCGCTACGATAGGGCAGCGCGTCCTTGATGTCCATGGCCAGATAGTCCACCAGCCCGCCCTCAATGATTTTCTCCAGCATCGCCGGATTGCTGCCATTGGTATCCAGTTTGATTTGAAAGCCCAGATTTTTGATCTCCCGCATTTTCTCGGGCAGATCGACATTGATGGTCGGCTCCCCGCCGCAAATCGAGACCCCGTCCAGAAGTCCCCGCCGCTCCGAAAGAAAATTTAGCACCGTCTCAAAAGGAATGGTATTGGTCAATTCTTTCAGCCTTTCCGGCAGCACAAACTCGGCATTGTGACAGAAGCCGCAGCGGAAATTACAGCCCCCGGTAAAAAGAATACAGGCCAGCCGACCGGGAAAGTCGATCGCCGTAAATTTGGTCAGGGCTGTGATTATCATCAGGCGTTTTTATGCTCGATCTCCTTCTGCTGAATCTCGGACAGTTCGCTGGCACGCCAGATTTCCTTACCCTGTTCGTCTACCGCCAACAGGGTTGGAACGCTGCGCACATTGTATTTGTCGGCAATTTCCCAGAAATTTAGCATGGTATTGTCGATGCCGAAATACTCCACCTGGTTTTCCTGCATCCAGGATTTAACAGCAGGGCATTTGGGGCAGGTGTTGGTGGTGAAAAGAAGCAGTTTCGGTTTGGCCGGGGCGGTAGCGGAGAGGGAGCCGCCATAGCGGTTGATCAGCTTGGAGTTTTCATCGTTGGTGGCGCGGAAATAGACGCGCGAATAAAATTCGGATTTTTTACCGAAATTGTACTGGCTGACCGGACGGTGATACCCCATCACGCGGGTCCAGATTTCACACCTGGTGCGGTTTTCATTGGAAACTGAATTGGTGTTGGCGCAAAGTTCCATGTTTTTTTGTTAGTTAAGTGATAGGGCTTTTTGTTTTGACATATATTTGGAGCGGGTTTCCGTATCCATCTTTTCCGCGCCCTGGTAGCCGATTTCCTTGTCGCAGAGGGGGCAGAAATCATGTTCCCCGGCGATGTAACCGTGTTTGGGGCAGATAGAAAAGGTTGGTGAAATGGTGATGTAGGGCAGACGGAAATTGCTCAGGGCCCTCTTCACCAGTTGGCGGCAGCTCTCGGCATCCTGCAGGCGTTCACCCAGATAGAGGTGCAGCACGGTTCCGCCGGTGTATTTGGTCTGGAAACGGTCCTGCATTTGCAGCGCTTCAAATACATCATCGGTATATTCCACCGGCAGCTGTGTCGAATTGGTGTAATAGGGATAATCCGGCGAACCCGATTGAATAATGTCGGGAAAGCGCTTTTTGTCCTCTTTGGCGAAGCGATAGGTGGTCCCCTCCGCCGGCGTCGCCTCCAGATTGTAGAGATTGCCGGTTTCCTCCTGGAACTGAATCAGTTTCTGTCTCATGAACAGTAGGATTTCTTCTGCGAAATCGCCGCCGAACTGGGTGGTAATGTCTTCCTCGCCGCCGGTGAAGTTTTTGATCGCCTCATTGACACCGTTCAATCCAATGGTCGAGAAATGATTGTTCAGATGTCCCAGATAACGCTTGGTAAAGGGGTAGAGGCCCAAATCCATCCATTTCTGAATCTCCTTTCTCTTCAGCTCCAGCGAAATTTTCGCCAGCTCCATCAGCTTCTCCAGGCGGGCAAAAAAGCCTACTTTATTCCCCTTGAACAGGTAGCCCAAACGGGCCATGTTGACCGTAACTACGCCAACGCTACCGGTCATTTCTGCTGAACCAAAGAGGCCGTTGCCTCTTTTTAGCAGCTCATTGAGGTCCAGCTGCAGGCGGCAGCACATTGAGCGAACGTGTTGCGGTTTCAGGTCGGAATTTAAAAAGTTCTGGAAGTAGGGCAGGCCGTATTTGGCCGTCATTTCGAAAAGCACATCCGTATTTGGCCCGTGCCAGTCAAACTCCGGAGTGATATTGTAGGTGGGAATCGGAAAAGTAAAAACGCGGCCCTTGGCGTCGCCTTTCAGCATCACCTCAATATAGGCTTTGTTGATAATCTGCATTTCCTTTTCCAGTTCGCCAAAAGTGTATTTAAAAGGTTTCCCTCCCAGGAGCAGCCGGCGTTCTTTCAGGTCGGGCGGGCAGGTCCAGTCCAGGGTAATATTGGTAAAAGGCGTTTGTGTGCCCCAGCGTGAGGGAACGTTCAAATTGAAAACAAAGGTCTGAATGGAGTCGTAGACGTATTTATAGGTTTTCTGTTCAATATAATGCTCCATGGCGGCCGGATCCATTACCATGTCTTTCAGCTCCTCGCGCATTTCCTCGGAAAACTTGCGCACATATGGGGCCAGATAGGTGTCGAAGGAAGAAAAGGCCTGGGCCCCAGCCCACTCGTTCTGCAGAGTGCCCAGAAAATTGACCATTTGTCCAATTGCCCCGTTCAGATTTCTGGGCGGGGTCGAGTCGATTTTATTGGGAATACCGTTGAAGCCTTCCTCCAGGAGCTGACGCAGCGACCAGCCGGCACAGTAGCCGGAAAACATGTCCAAATCATGCACGTGCACGTCACCTTCGCGATGGGCCGTGCCTACCTCTTCCGGATATATATAGGAGAGCCAGTAATTGGCGGTGACCTTACCCGAAGTATTAAGTATCATCCCCCCCAGGGAGTAGCCCTGGTTCGAATTGGCATTGACGCGCCAATCCGACTTTGAGAGATACTCCTCCAGAGTCTCTCTTGCCTCGATCGCCATGACTCAAAAGGTTAATAAATAAGCTAAATCCACTGCCAATGACCACATTATCTAGTATGTTGGAAGTTCAGGCAATACTAGGTATAGTATTTTCTTTTGACCAACAGGATAAAATAATTTCTGCCATTACTCTTTTCTATTTGAATGGCTTGTGGCCGCGAACAAAAAATTGGAACAGCTTTTGACTAAAACGGAAGAATAATGCCGCCTGTGATTTTTCTTCACAGATGGTGGTTTTGTATTGTGCCTTGGTTCGCGCGCGGGTAGTCAAACCTGCTTTTTTTACTTTGAAACAATCCCACTGTCCGGCCCGCGCCCCGCCTTCTTGCAAATCAATCCCAGGCGCTTATTTCTGTGCACGTGCACAATTTGAACGACCCCAAACGGCTTACAGAAGACACAAACCGTGCACAAAAGTCTGCACGCGCAGACTCTTTGTTACTACTTTATCGCCGCAAAATCTCACCCGTCTTCCGCAAAATCTCTTCGGCCGTCATCTGCCGCCCGCTCCAATTGAGAATATTGGCATCGAGCGCGACACCTGTTTTTTCACGAATATAAGCGGCCATCTGCGCTTCATAATTCATTTCCACGCCCACCTTCACCCGTGCACCCTCCAGCGCTCCCCGCACGGCATCGGCATGGAAAGGCACGAAATATACTATCTGCAACATGTTGGCCCGCACGCCTTCCGACAGCAATTTTTGCATCGCCTCCAGTACAGCGTCTTTCGGTGATCCCCAGGTGACAAAAGTGATGTCGGCGGGATCTCTCCTCTCCTCCGGCCCGTCGGCCACTCCGAAGGCCGGCCCGGCTGTGTACGCCCCCTCCAGCCCTGGCCCCACCAGCTCCGGCGCCGGCAGCGCGGCCAGACAGCTTTCCAGTTTGCGCATTCGCTTGGCATGCATGGCGGTACGGTTTTCGGGGGTTTCGGTCAGGTCACCAGTCTCGTCATGTTCATCGGTGGAGGCGCGGTGCCGACCGCCTTTCATCCCCGGCAATGTGCGCGGAGACACACCATCCTTCTCAATTTTATAGCGTAGAAATCCGCCATCGGGGGTCGCGTAACCGTTTTTCAGGAGACGCTCCAGCTCGGCCCGGTCGGTCACCAGCTTCCCCCGCTCCACCCGCAGCCCGTCCGTCTCAAAAGGCTCGATATTTTTCAGGCTTTCCCCCAGGTGCTTGTCGCTCAAAATCACCGCCGGCATCTGAAATTTATCGGCGATATTGAAAGCCTCAAATGTTTTGTAAAAAAGTTCGCGGTAATCCCCGGGCGCCACCACCAGGCGCGGAAACTCGCCCTGTGAGGCATGCATGGCAAATCGCAGATCGCTCTGTTCGGTGCGCGTCGGCAGGCCGGTGGACGGCCCTCCGCGCTGCGCTTCGTAGATCACGGCCGGCGCCTCAATCATCCCGGCCATGCCCAGGGCCTCGCTCATCAGCGCGAACCCCCCGCCGGAGGTCGCGGTTATCGCCCGGGCGCCGGCCCAGGCCGCTCCAACTACCATATTTATTGCCGCCAGCTCGTCCTCGGTATGTTTGACTATTATATTGAAATCCCTGGCCCGCGCGGCCATGAAATGCAGCACCGTCGAGGACGGTGTCATCGGATATTCGGCCACAAATTTCACCCCGGCCTTCAGAGCCCCCAGACACACAGCCTCATTACCTGTCAAAATTATACGTTTTGATTGCCGCTCAACCGGTACTAATTTATAGGCAAAATCAACGCTGCCAGGCACAGCCCCCACCGTCTCCCCGCCAAAATTGTCTATTATATAATCATAGCCGGCTTGCGCCGCCGCCAGATTCTGTGCCACCACTGCCTCTCCCTTGCGGGCAAAAGCGCCTTTCAAAACCTCCAGCAAATATTTGATATCCAGCCCGACCAAAGCCAGACTGGCCCCCAACCCCACCGTATTTCGAGTGATCTCACCCTGGCCCTTTTCCATCGCTAACTTTTTCAGCGGTACGTTAAATATTGTGATATCCTCGACGGTCTTCCCGGCAGCTTGTCGTAGGCCGGTAAAATCATAATCCTTAATTGTTTCTCCATCATAAATCACGCCGCCCCCCGTTGATATTTCCCCCACATGCAGGTCCAGGGTTTCTTTATTCATCGCCAATAACAGGTTAACAGTCTCGGTATGAATCGATACTTCCTGATCGGCGACACGAATCAAATTGGAATTATGCCCGCCGCGAATCAGTGAAGGGTACTCGGCATTGCCAAAGACATATAGTCCGGCACGCGAGCAGAGCAGGGCCAAAAAATGTCCAGCGCTCTGTATGCCCACACCGGCTTCCCCGCCGATCATCCAGCTCAGATTGTTGATTTTTTTCTCCATCGGTTATTTTGATTAAATCACTATCACAATGGCACGACTGCCCGTCGGCCTGACGGCGGACTATTGGAGTAATGAAGCCACGACACGGTTGATCATCCCGCCATCGGCTTTGCCTTTCAGCTTTCCCATTACCAGCCCCATCGCCCGGCCCATCTCGGCCTTGCTGCTGATTCCGGCCTCCGTCAGCGTCTCGCTGATCACGGCGCGCACCTTTTCCTCACTCAGTTGCTCGGGCAGATAGGCCTGCAGTACTTTCATCTCGGCCTCCTCCTTCAGGGCCATGTCTTCCTTGCCACCGCTGCGGAAACCTTCCGCGGCATCACGGCGCTGTTTTACTTCTTTCTGTATTATGGCCAGTACCGCCTCATCACCAGCCACCTTCTTTTCACCGTCCGTTTCCCAGCGCATAATGGCGGCCTTGAGCATGGCCAGGGCATTTTTACGGTCTTCCTGGCGGGCTTTCATCGCCTCGATAAAATCCTGCTGAATTTGTTCTTTGAGTGTCATGTTAATGGGGTTGAATTTAAGAAAAAGACTGTCGTCCCTTTCAACGGCAGTCTATCCCACTTGTCTGCTACTGTAAATTGGTCGCCCCGGTCAAGACAGCCGGTCCGCTTTTTTGACGGCCTTTTTGGCCAGCACTTCCTTGATAATGCGGAAAGTGTTTTTGAAAAACTGCACGCGGTAGCGGCCGTTCTCACGGTCGGAGCTGACCAGCCGGAAGCCGATGAAACCGTAGCGTTTGACTATGCCAATCACCTTTTCACGGTCGGCCTGCGGATATAGTTCGGCCAGTTTTTCGCCGACTGCGGCAGGTAGAATGCCATGCAGTTCACTCGGTTTGAGTCCCACCGGCACTGTCAAATCCATCAACTGTTCCTTTTCCAGGGTTTTGCGCTCGGCCTTGAGCAAGTCCTGTTTTTCGAACAGTTCCTGCCATTCGGCGTCAATCTCACTGGTGTCAGGACGTTGCGAGAAAATTTTTCTCGCCTCCCGGGACACTCCGTGGCCGCCGGAATTACTTCCACCAATACTGTTTTGTAAAAATGTTGATGTGGGAGCGGTCTCGGGTGGAACCGAAGACTCCTCAGAGGGGTTGTCGGTAATTTCATCAATACCGCCGGAGGTTGACCTCTGCGTCAAGTCAGGGTTTCCCGCCAGGTTCCCCTCCGCATTATTGGACGGGGCTTTGGTGGAATCAAGCGTCTGCAGGGCTTCTTTAAAGGATTTTCCCTCAAAAATTCCAAACACGGCCTCCAGTACTATATGATACTGGCCGTTGTCTTTGCGCAATTTTATATTGTCGCCGTTGTGTTTGGCCTGGAACATATTGCCGTTGACGCGGTCCTGCACTTTCGGATCCGGGTTGTCGGTCCGATCCAGACCCAATTCATGGCCGTCGCGGAAAATTTGCGCTGCCAGCCGATATTCTTCCGGATATTTTTCCTTGGTCAGCGAGGCTGGTGCCCAGCCTTTTTCCTTCATCACCTTGGCGGTGGAATGGAGCGCCCGCAGGTTGGGATCTTTCAGGCTCTCGGCGGTTTTGGCGGCGGTGCCGAAATGCTCATTGAAAAAAACTCCCATGCCCAGGTTGATCGAACGCTGCAGCTTGGACAATTCGGCTTTCTGGGCGTTATTGGCCAGTCCGACAAAAGGCATCAGCATGGTGTTGGACAGAATGCTGCCCTGTAGCGTGGTCTCGCCCTGGTTCAGAATGTCCTGCACTAGAGGGCTTTTTGACTCCTGGAGATTTTTGGCAAAACTGCGGCTTTTCGGCAGCTGCTCGGGTGTGGCCGACGGGGCGTCGGGACTGCTGGCATCAGATTTGCTGTCCTGTCTGGCAACCTTTTCCGTGCTGTCGGTGGGCGAACTTTCCAGACCGCCCACTGTCGAAGCGGTCTCGTTGGCAGAGTTGGAACTTTGCGCCACGGCCGTTAGGGGGGACGGCGCCGGCGGCGTGTCTACGGTCTGATGCGAAGGAGCGGCGGATTGGGCCTCCTGCTGCTGATCCTGCTGATACAGTACGCCGGCGCCGGTCGCCGCCGCCAGGCTGGTGGCGGCCGCCAGGGCCACCCCGCTTTTGTGCCTGCGCACAAAGGCGCCGATGGCGCCGCTGGCGGCGGCTACGGTTTCGCTGACACTGCTTTTCATCCTTCCCCACAATGACTTTTTCGCCGGTTGCGGCAAGGGCGCGGCAGTGTCGGGTTTTTTCTCAACTTCCCGCCGGGGCGCGGGCTCGCTGATTTTTGGCAATGGCGGAGCTGGAGGAACCGGAGTTGGACGGTCTGATGGCGTTAGGGGCACCTGTACAGGAGCGGTTGAAGAAACCGTCGCTGTCGGCAGCCGTGGTTCTGGTCGGGGTTGCGCCCCCACCTCGATTTCCACCAAAGTGTCTTCCTCGATGTCTAATTGGGGCTGTTTCTGATCGCTGGCAGTACCGGGCCGGTCTGGAGCAACCACGGTTTCAGCCAGTGTCCGCTTTACGGGTTCGGCTGTTTCGGCAAAGAGTGAGCTTTCTTCCACCAGCCCGGTTACCTCCTCATCGTCGGCAAAAATATCGGTCAAATTGGGTAGCCGGCCGGGCTGCAGAGAAGCACGCATGTTTTCGGAAATCATGGCGGCATTGCGGTTTGTTTCTTCTATCTCATCGCGTTCGGCTGGTGTCAAAGTCTGCATTCTGATGCCGGAGATGGCTGGAGAGGAGGAATGACTTTTGGCCGTCTGGTCGGTGCTGTCGCTAAAAGGGCTGTAGGGGTGGGTATCGCGTCGCTGTCTTTCCCGGAGGGACGGTTCCTGAGTGCCCCAGGGGGCGGGTATGGTATCACCTGTTCTGACGGCAACGCTTGGCAAAACCGGCGGCTGGGGTACAGGCATAATGATTGGCCGGGGCAGTTTGTCGGACTGATCCAGGGGCAGTTCTTCATAAGCAATTACCTTCAGATTGCACCCGTTGTTGTTTTCCCCGGTTTTCTTGTGCCCGTCCTGCATAATTAAAAATTACCTAAAAAATAATTTGAGATAGTATTAAACCGCAAAGATATTAAAATGTCAACACAAAACATGTTTTTTCGACTGGTTCCAATTTAAAAACGCCCCGACTGGCGGAGCGTTACAAGAACTGATTTTACAGAGGCCTAATTCCCCAGCGTAACAACTTCTTCCACGGCGGGAGCGGCCGTCTCCATTTGAACCTCAACCGCTGGCTGTTCAACGGCTGGAACGATGCTGACTGATCCGTTTACGGCCATTTCTTGTGGCTGCTCAATGGTAATTGATCCGTTTACCTGTTCGGTTTCACCAGCCGGTTCAATCTTGATGGTTCCGGTTACGGCTTCGTCATTTACGGTAACCTCAGCCGGCTTTTGACATCCGGAAAAGATCAGACCGGTTGCCATGACTGCAAAAAGCAGACCTGCATGCGTTTTTTTCATATAAAAATTTTTGTTTAGGGATTAACACTGCCTCAATTGTATTGAACTTTTACAAAATGGCAACTTTTCTTTTTATAATCAATCAGTTTCCCCCCTCATTTCCATGCGTTGTCCGAATGTTTCCTTAGTTAGTTTTTGTCCCCGCCAAGCCGATCAACTGGCCAATCAGCCTTGGCGTCGGCGTGGCGCCGGGCCAACAATATACAGTCCGGGTAGCCGGCACCTTCTAAATTGAGCTGTCTACTTTTTTCTAATTAGGGCCTGCGGTAATAGTAGACATCTCTTTGCTTTGACACCATTACATCTTTGTGGTTTAATCCCGACCTCACCCTGGGTTTGGGCCTCTTAAACAACCGTTATATGAAAAACGACTATCAGATCAGTAGTGGAGACATTGAGCCACAGTGGCCTCTGCGCGTCATGTACGAATCGGGGTATTTACACCCCTGCGCCATTGAGGGGAGCCTTTACTCTCCCCGGGACGTGGCCGAGGAGGAGGCTGGAATCAGCCAATTTGACCCGGGGGTGGAGTCCCCCACTTTTGACCGTACCCGCCAGCATTTCCGGGAGGCCATCAGGGCTGCGGTGGGCCACTTCTTCGAAAAATTCGATCTGCCGCGGCGGGGTGGTCTTGATATCGGCAGCGGTGCGACCGGCAGCATGGTACACAATTTCCTGGACGGTACGGTAGAAAAACACAGTTGGACCGAAATGGACGTCAATCCCCAATCAGTCGAGGCCAATGCCAAACTGCACCCGGGTGCCCGCGTGGTCACCGGCTCATATCACCGGCTGGACAGCCTCAACCTGCATGACAGTCTGGACATGGTGACCGGTTTGTCTACCCTGGACGCCACTCAGTTTATCCCGCATGCCATCGCCCAGATCAGAAACGCTTTACGCCGCGGGGGTTACCTTTTTCATCTGCAGGATGTCCGTCCCGGCAACGGCGCCGGTCTCCGTGAATTGCAGGCCATGGGCGAGCAGTCGCCTTTTCACTGTCTGGCTTTTCACACGGACAGGCCACAGCCGGAATTTGCCGCCTTCGCCTCCTCCGACGGCAGCGTTTTTTCCACCGGCGAACTGTTCAGACGTCAGCTCGACCGCGCTTTTGTCGCCGACGGCGGCTATGAAGTACTGCTCAATGACTGGGTCCGCTCCGGCAAGAAAATTCCCGGCAAAATCAGCCGCACCTATTATCTTAACAGCGACCTGCAGCATGTTTCAGCCCAGCCGGCGCAGCACGAAGCCTACATGATCGTCACGCTGGCCAGAAAAAAATAGGTCAGATAGCCAGCCAAAACCACTGAAATTACCGGCAGGATCATTGCGCTGATCAGAAACGGTTTATAATTGAGTTTTCTAAAACAGCAGCCAAAGAACTGTCTAAATTCGATGCGAACACTCGTAAGTATCTTTTGTCGAAGCTCAGGGAAATGAGCTCTAAAAGCGACCCGCTTAAATACGCGGCCAGAATAGTTAATTATCAAGATGTTTTCAGATTTCGTTTCGGCGATTATCGCTTCATCTTCCAGTTACGCCCAAATGGTAAAATCGTGATTGTTCTGATTATAAAAATCGCCCACCGCAAAGAGATTTATCGGGTTGTCTAGGAGCACTTGTTTTCAAAAAATGCATCACTCAATGCGCCACCCGAGGCCGTGGTGCAAACATGGTGGAACGGAGGGGACAATTCTAGAACTATATCTTTATTCTCCTTGCAAAATTCCCTAAAAACGGTAAAATTAAGGAAGAATCATGTAATAATTACGGAAATGTCATCACAAACAGACTCAAAAAAAGAAATTCGCCTTAAAGTTGAAAACAAGTTTTATCACTTATTACAGGTTAATGCTGATCAATATGGCGTTAAGCCTAGCGATTATATTATTCATTTAATTTTGGATGATATTAAATCCAGCAAACCAAAGTTCATCAGCGACGAAGTGGAGTCTAATCTTACAGATGTTTATGCAGAGATAGCTGAGGCCAAAAGCCATGGGACTTTTCAGGGCAAATCTGCCAAGCAGGTTATGAATTTACTCAAATAATTTTAGCCTGATGTATCAGCTTTTTCCAACCAAGGTTTTTCTACGTAAAGCAAAGAGCGTGATTGATACTCAAGTCAAGAAAAGCGCCCTTGAAAAAACTCTCCAAAATCTAGAGTTAGATCCCTTTTACCCCGCTCTCAGAACCCACAAAGTACAAAGCAGAAAATTCGGCCAAATGTATTCCTCCAAGGTTACCCCCGATTTACGCCTGATTTGGAATTTCGATCAAGACAATAGTCTAATATTACTTTTATTAGATATCGGCGGCCATTCTGGTGGCAATAAAGTTTATAATTAATAGCATTGTAAAAATAAAAAAAAGACCGATCTCTCGTTCTCAAAATTTGGCTTTAGACATGGCCAAAACGGAGGGGACAATTCTAGAACTTTATCTCCTCATAATCCCCTCTTTCCAAATCCAAAATGATGTGACTTAAATTTCTATCTACCTGCTCAACAACAGCAGGATTGTTTGCCGCCATATTCATACCAAATTTTTTATCTTTCTTTAATCTAATAAGCACAGGGACAATTTTCCCACTGCCGCTGAGCATAAAGACGATCATTCTGGCCTTTGCCATTGTGCCAATTCTGACTTTGAAGAATCGATATTGCGGAGAATTCAATGCCTGAAGACGTATACCCAAACCATCCTTAACTTTTCGAGCCCCAACAACAATATCATCCAGGGACACGTGCTTTAATAAAGGTTTGAGCTCGTTTTTCACAATATACTTAGAAAGTATCAGCATTATTTCAGTAACTTAGCGAGTTTGTCCGATTTTTCAGCAATAGAAGAAGAGTCAAAATGCATTTCTTCAACTGCCGGTTCCTTTGTCGCACTAATTCCCAAATCAATTTTACCATCAACGAAAGCCTGTAAAGACAGGACTAAAACAGCCTTTAAAGTAATCCCCTTCGATTTTGCTTTTTTCATCGCTTCATTCTTCAGGTCCTCATCGGCTACAAATGTAATTTGTTGAGGCATAACTATATAGTTAATAACTACATCAAATATAGCAGAGAAGTATTAACAGGTCAATGAACGCTTATCAGATGAAGTTGCCTGAAGTAAACAAATCGCCTTTTATTAAAGCAACATTAAAAAATCTTCAGTTTTTTAAACATGGCGGAACGGAGGGGACTCGAACCCCCGACCTCCACAGTGACAGTGTGGCGTTCTAACCAGCTGAACTACCGCTCCATGAGCCATGCAGCCCCCATACCAAACCCGTGTCACGGGTGGGATTCCATAGCTGAACTGCGCCGCAAATATAACCAACCCCGCCCCCTTTTGCAAGCAGAAAATGCTAAACTTTCCACGCCTGGCGGCCATTTCCGCGCTCTTCTGCTCTTGCCGCCAAGCGATTGGCGGTAATATTCGTCGGCCTCCGGAATTTAATCTGTTGGAGTCTTGGCAAGAATCGACAAACAGGCTATCCTCTAGCCTGCTAACAATTTCCGCCCCATGCGCATCGGCATTGATTGCAGAATGTATTCTTCCCATTTCACCGGCATCGGCCGCTATGTCTTTGAATTGGTGGAAAACCTCCAGCAGATCGACCGGGAAAACGAATATTTTCTTTTTTTCAACCAGCCCGAATTCAATAATTTCCAGCCCGGCGCGCCCAATTTTCACAAAGTATTGGTCAACGTCAAACATTATTCCTTGGCCGAACAGACCAGCTTCAAAAAAACACTCGACCTCTATCGGCTGGACCTGATGCATTTTACCCATTTCAACGCCCCGATTTTTTATCGCCGGCCCAGCATTGTCACCATTCATGATCTGACTTTGCACTTTTTCCCCGGCAAAATCATGAACTCTCCCCTGCATCGCCTGGCCTACGCCCTCACGGTGCGCTCGGCGGTCAAAAAAGCCGTGCAGGTCATCGCCGTCTCGCGCTCCACCGCCCGCGATCTCGATGAAGTCCTGCGCGTGCCTCTGGCCAAAATCAAAATCATCTACGAAGGCGTCAACCCCGATTTCCGCCCACTGGCCAACCATCAGGTTATCGCCAACACTCTGGAGAAATATGGCATTAGAAAGCCGTTTTTGCTCTATACCGGTGTTTGGCGCAATCACAAAAACCTGGAGGGGCTGCTGCGTGCCTTTGCCCTGCTGGACAGGCACGAAGATCTGCAGCTGGTCATTACCGGCCGCAAGGACAGCGTCTATGCCGAAGGGATTTTTGACCTGGCCAGGGAGCTGGGGCTGATGAGCGATTTCCCGCCAGCTGACCGTCCCCCGCGCGTTGTCTTCCCCGGTTTGGTAGGAGAGGACGAACTGATTCATTTGCTCAACGCAGCCCATCTTTATGTTTTCCCATCGCTTTATGAGGGCTTTGGTCTGCCGCCGCTGGAAGCTATGCAATGCGGCACGCCGGTGGTCGCCTCCAACAGCTCCTCCATTCCCGAAATCTGCAATGACAGTGCGCTCTATTTCGACCCGCGCTCCCCCGAGGATATGGCTGCAACTATCGAAAAACTGCTGGCTGACGAGGCTCTTTACCAAAAACTTGTTGCCTCCGGTCTGGAACATGTGAAAAAATTCTCCTGGCAGAAAATGGCCCGCGAAACTCATCAACTATATATGGATGTCCTCAAGTAAAAATATAAGTCACTCAGTTTCAAGAACTACCAGAGGAGTCCCGGCTGACTTCCGGTCGGTATTCGACATCGTTTCGACAACAATGGGCGTGTCCACAGAGCTTCGGGCCGCACATATTTGTGAGTTGGCCAGGAAGCAACTGCAAAAACTGCTGCCCGGGAGCGAAACACAGTACAAGGTAGTGTCCTTCCATGGACAGACCTTGAAAATCTCCGCCTTGAATTCGGTTATAGCCCAAAGAATCCAGTTTAAAAGTCACTTCCTGCTCGAAGAAGTAAACCGCCAATTGAAATCAGATACGCTCAAAAAGATCCTGGTCAAGCCGGGCACTGCAGAGGTGCCGGACTACTCATAAGCTAGTAACTATTTCTCTGCCTGTCAGGGAGAGGATGCCGAATTTATTTCGATTCGTATCTGCGCGCCTAACCACGGGATATTTTTAAACTGTGTTGCAAAAGAGTATTTCAACACAAGATTTAATATTAAAGTGTATGGCGGCGCGCACTTCTTGGCTTTTTGCTGCGGCGGCCGCGCAAATGGAGGAAAGAACAATGAAAACAGGCTACGGCGTCCCAGCATCGAGGAATATACGGTTAAAATTGTGCGGCTCATTCGGCAAGAATTCTTCATTTTACCGCAAGATTCGCACTAACGCGATTGCACGATCCCCGTTTTTTGGCTCCGCTGGGCGAAGGACGTCATCAACTTGCACACCGCCTTGACCTGAGACAGGCGGGTAAAGTCAAAGGCCAGTCTTTACTTAGCTAGTTATTTATTGTATAATATAACAACTAAAATATATATAAAAATATGAGTAATTTAGGAACTTTTTCGCTTTATGGATTTGATGAGGAAGAGAAAAAACGTTTGGCGGAGATCAAAGATAAGCTGGCGAATGCCGCTATCCATAATAGCTCTATAGAAAATCAGGAGGAGCTCACCGGCAGATTAAAAGAAGAATTAAACAGGGAGGAGTTACGTGACTTACTGACTCTCAGGGATAAATTCAAAAGCAAATATCTGGAGGTCTATCCCGAAGCGCTAGATAAAGGGCCAGGTCAGGCCGATAATGCCTTTTTTGAAACTTTAGGGATAGCCGATGTTGAAAAAGCCTATCAATCCAAACAAACCGAACTTAAAACTTATAGATTAGCCAATGGGGAGGAAATGGGATATGGAAGGGCAAGATTTTATAGTTTTTTTAGAGAAAATAACGTTTCTGAGGCTAGACAGTTGCAGCTCATGTCCATACTGAGGGCAACTGGCCGGCTTGAGAGCGCAGCGGACTCGGTTCATTCGGCCGTTTTGGATAATCTGCAAAGTATGTTGGAAATGAATTTTTTGCAGACAGACGACGCTGTAAAAGCTTTTATCGAAAATTATCCTACCAACAAAAACTTCAAGGAGGGACATCAAATGGATTTGTATTTGGCCCTTGCCTATGCTGAGTTTTATGGCGATGACCCCAAGAAAATTTCAGCGTTTTTTTTAGCTGTCAACGATGAAGACGCTGTCTTTGCCCTAACCAGGCTGTATAACCTGCGCCCAACGCTAGAGGGCGATCTGAATCACCTACTATATTGGGTGGAAGCCGTTAAAAACAATTCACGGAAAGGCAATACACTCGCTCTGGCCTTCCTACAACCGGAAACAATAGAGATTATCAGCCGCTTATTACCTGATTACAAAGAACGCAGCAGATTTATAAATGCGGTGTTTTACAGTTTGCCCGACACTCCCGTATCAACAGCAATGCTACAAGAGTGGATGTTAGATGTCTTAGAAGCACCCGGTCCTTATCCTGACTACCAGGCTATAGAATTGGCAAAACCGGCAATAAACAGTGCGGAACATTTCTATCGGCAAGTCGCACATTCTTGCCTTGACCTAAATCACCTTTTTATAAAGCGTGGTAAAAATCAAGGAACTCATCTTGTGGCCAAGCGCTCATCAACTTTTAACAAACATGAGTTTCTGCAAGTATATGCCCTGGTGGAAGAGTTACTGTATCGCGATAGATATGCAAAATTTACCGATGACCATATGCCCGGATCAGTGTCGGAACTGGCAAAAAGAGTCGAAGAGCAAGGGAGCAATATAGAAACGCTTGAAGCAAACTAGCCAATCCAAACGGCCATCACAAGCAGGCCGACAGGGCTGTCAGAGGTAGCTTTGTCGGTTACAAAGGTGTCTTCGCAGGCTCCCAAATTTTTCTTGACTTTCCAATCGCCCCACCCTACACTTAGGCAGCTTTTAGAAATTCCCTTAACCCGAAAATTCGTGTTAGTAATCAGACTTACCCGCACCGGAAAGACTTCCCAGGAAAGCTTCAGAATGGTGGTTGCCGAACAGTCCAAGGCTGTCAAGAGACAGTATCTTGAGCTTGTTGGCCACTATGTGCCAACTGTGCAGCCCAAGGTGCTCAAATTCGACAAGGAGCGCATTGCCTACTGGATTTCCAAGGGTGCCAAGCCCACTGAAACAGTCGCTTCCCTGCTCAAAGCAGAAGGCATGGCAGACATGGACAAATACATTCATTTCACTACCGACCGCAAATCCAAGAAGAAAAAAGGCGGTGATGAACCGGCACCCGCTGCCGCCGCCACCCCCGCCGCCGAACCGGCCCCCTCCGAACAACCGGCCGAAACTCCGGCACCGGAAGCCCCCGCCGCGGACCCGGCCCCCGAAGCAGATGCTGCAGCCAAGGAAGAAACTCCGGCCGCTTAATTTTCAATTCAGCAGTAGTTTATCTTTAACACCTAACAAAACTACCATCATGGAAAAAATGCAAGACCTGGAATTTGTTGAATATGTAGTCAAGCAGATCGTCGATCATCCGGACGAGGTTTCCGTCGAGAGAAGCGTGGACGAAATGGGCGTGCTGATCACCCTCAAAGTGGCCAAGGAAGATATGGGTAAAGTTATCGGAAAAAGCGGCCAGACCGCCAAATCCATCCGCATTCTGCTGCGCGTTATCGGTTCCAAGAACAATGCCCGCGTCAACCTGAAAATTGTCGAACCGGACGGAACCCCGGTCAGCTCCAACGGCGGTGTTTCCGACAATGGTGCCGACATCGATGAGAGCCTCGGCATTTAATCATCGGCCCGATTGTTCCAACGATTGACTTGAGGGCGGCCGCGTAGCGGCCGCCCTTTTTCTTTGTTTTGATATTGCCTGAAAAACGATTTCCTAGTAACCTAGGCCTGCCAACACATCAATACAATTTTAGTCTGCAACATGGGTAATGAAGGAACCATCATCAGCGACGTCTCCAATTATAATATCCCTGACATCATCAATAAGGGACTGGCTTACGCCATTATTCTCGCCGGTATTCTTTCCGTTGTTTTTATTATCATCGGCGGTTTTTCCTTTATACTTTCCGGTGGGCAAGAAGACAAGATCAAGCAGGCCGTCGGCACCATCCGCTATGCCATTATTGGCCTGATTATCACCATTCTCTCTGTTGTTATTGTCCAGGCGGTCGGTCAATTTATCGGCCTCAACGTGGTCAAATATCTCGACCTTGGTGAGATTTACCGAAATGTGCAGAGTCTCGGCGAGGCTTTCCGCAGCACTGGCGGATCCGGCAGTGCTGTTTCGCTGGATTAGGCTCTTAGACCAGGATGAAAATCGCCAGGAACATCACGCCCGCCAGAGAGATTTTGGCGAACGCTCTTTCCTCGCGAAAAATATAAATGCCGGACAGGGTACTCCAGAAGATTGACGAGGCGCGCTTCACCGCTATCAGCAGGGACGGGAAGCTGTATATAAAGGCAATGCTCATCAGTACCGCCTCAACGGCCAGACTGAGCGATTGCGCTACAATCTGGGGATTTTTCAGATAGCGCAGAGGATTGTTCCTTCTCCTGGCGTTCATGACTCCCCAAAAAAGCAGCAGTGCCGAAAAAACAATTGTCCCCTCCACCGCCACCGAATTGTAATGCTCAATATTATATTTGTAGAGAGTCGCGGTGATCACGGGAAGTACTGTTGCCAGCACGACATATTTAAGCCCCTGCCCTCCCACGGCCTTTTCTTTTACGGCCAGCACGATCAGTACGAACAGGGCCAGAATTACCGTCAATTGCAGGGAAGAGATTGAATACCCCATCATAATGTCCACCACCAGCAAAAGAGGAATAGTTCCGGAACGCAATATGCCCATCGTACTCCTGTCAGCCAGCTGCAGTGCCATAATCGCGAAATAACATTGCAGGATTTCGAAGAAAATTCTCACGGACAAAGTGGGCAGACTGGCCCAGGAGAAGACCAGGGCTCCCGGCATCAGCGCCAACATCAGCAGAAAGGCGGCCAGCACGGCCAGTACCTGCAAAAAGCCAAAGACATAGATGTCCTCTTTCTTTTCCAGTAAATTTTTCTTTCCGGCTACGGCACTGATTTCCTCAAAAAATGTTCCCAGCCAGATCAGCAGAACTCCCACCATTGAAAGTGATTATTTTTGCATGTTGCGGATGATGTGCTGCCAGTCAAAGGGGAAACGGAAAGTTTCCAGGGCGCGCACAATCGCGGCAAAAACACTCCAGAGGTCTTTCTGATCAAACAAAAAGGCGTTGCCGGATTCCTCGTTCGGCCGATAGTTCTCCAATAACGGGCAGTTGTCATCAGCTATCATGACCACCCCGTAATTCTTCAACAGTTGCACCAGCTCAGTCTGATGGTTAAACAGCACGGCCAGATCGGCGGCCAAAAGCAGACGGTCAATCTCTTTTTCTTCCCTTCCCTGTCCACTGTCGTCCTGTCTGGGATTGTACCAGACAATTTGGCCGGCGCTGTGTTCGGGCAATTCCCCCAGATTGTTCAGGTCGGCGGGCTGTTGTGTGTCGATCACAATAATTTTGACATTCAATACGGTCAGTCCCTCCAGCAGACGAAACAGTTGTTCGCGGGGAAAGAGCTCCCTGTCCCCGTTCATATCCGTCGCAAAAAGTAGGATCAGTGGCATTTTCGGCGCCTCAGCCTGTTTTTTTGCAGCCTTTCCTCCTGTTTCCATCAGCTCGCACTTGGCGGCTTTCTTGGCCTGAAAGAGTAGTGAAACCATTTTGGCGCTGTGCTCATTGGACTCTTCTTCCATCAGGTCCAGGTAGTTCTGTCCCTTGGAAAAGGCCTCCAGTTCTTTCCGATTGACTTTTTTGTTTACCACCCTGCGCGAAGAATGTTTTTTTGTAGTGCTTTTGGACATGGCTGTTGGTTATTTTTCTTGTTGCTTCTTCATTTGTTAAATCCTATTATTTTAGCAAAATTTTCCATTTTACAAAAGCCTTAAGCCAATGAAAAAGCTACTTCTGATTGACGGAAACGCGATTTTCCATCGCGCATTTCATGCCCTGCCCCTTCTCACCGACGCCAACGGCAATTACACCAATGCGGTTTATGGCTTTGTACGCATGCTTTTTGAGATTATGAAGAAAGAAAAACCTGATTACCTGGCTATCGCCTTTGATCATCGCGACAAAACTTTTCGCCACCATGAATTTACTGAATACAAGGCCACCCGGGCCGCCCCTCCTGCCGAGCTATACCCGCAGCTCCCCCTGCTAATGGATCTGCTAAAAATCTTTGACATACCGATTTTCCAGCAATCTGGCTACGAGGCCGATGATATTATCGGCACGCTGGCCACCCAGGCCGCCCGGCACCCTTCCCTGGAGACGCTCATTTTGACCGGTGACAAAGACGCTTTTCAGCTTGTTAACGACAGGGTTCGGGTAATCGTGCCCCAGAAAGGCATCAGTGAAACCACCACCTATGACCCCGCTCTTGTCGAATCAAAAATGGGCCTGCGGCCGGAGCAGATAATTGATTACAAAGCTCTGCGCGGCGATACTTCCGACAATATCCCCGGGGTCAGGGGTATCGGCGAAAAACAGGCTGTGGAAATGCTCCGCAAGTATGGTGATCTCGACAATCTCTATCGCCACCTGGACGAGCTGCTTCCCGCTCAGCGCCGCAAACTGGAAGAAAACCGCGAGACGGCTTATCTCAGCAGAAAAATGGCTACGATTATCCGTGACATGCCGATCAGCCTTGATTTGGAAAAGTGCCGTCTGCACACGCTGCCACTTGAACAGTCGCGTGCCGCCCTGACCGGCCTGGGCTTCAGGACGTTGTTGCGCGTTCTTGGCGAGCTGGAGCCGCTGTTTTTAGCCAGACAACATCACGAGAGACAGCCAAGTTTATTTGACGGCGAGGCTTAAGAAGCTGCATAAAATGTTGTTTTTTCTTTTGCTTTACTATATATTTTCAGTCGGAATAAACTCTCTGTCGTCGACTGTCCACTCCTGTCCACCGTTGATCACCATGCCGTTTTGAAGGTCTGCGCCGGAGTTTCCAAAAACAAAAAACATCTAGAACCAATCTTTTTATTATCCAATGGCTAAAGTAAGAGTAATCGCCAGTCTCGACATCGGCAGTTCCAAGATCCGCACAGTTGTCGGGACGCTTGAGGAAGGCTCCCAGGTTCCCAACATTATCGGCGTAGGCATTGCTCCGTCGACCGGTATGCGCAAAGGAGCCATTATCGACGTCGAGGAAACCATCAATTCGATCGCCTCTTCCCTGGAAGATGCCGAGCGCATGGCCGGCGAGCCGATTAATCATGTCTTTCTCGGAGTTGGTGGCAACAATATCGAATCGATCAATTCCAAGGGCGTTATCGCCGTTTCCCATGCCGGTAATGAAATCACCGAGGACGATGTTGACCGTGTCCTGGAGGCGGCCCAGGCAGTGTCTATTCCTTCCAACCGCCGTATACTGCGCATTATTCCGAAGTCGTTTACCGTCGACGAACAGAAGGGTATCAAATATCCCGTCGGCATGACCGGTATCCGCCTGGAAGTGGAAGCCCATATCATCACCGGACTGGTTCCCGCCGTCAAAAATATTGAAAAATGTGTTCTGCAGGCCGGCGTGGACATAGATGATATCATCCCGTCCTGTCTGGCTTCGGCCGAAGCGGTGCTTTCCAAACGTCAAAAGGAACTGGGGGTAGTCGTCGTGGATATCGGTTCGGGCGGTACTTCGGTCAGCGTTTTTGAGGAAGGAACAACACTGCACACCGCCGTTATTCCTGTCGGTGGCGAAAACGTCACCAATGACATTGCCATCGGCCTGCGCACTTCCATCGACACCGCCGAAAAAATCAAGATGGAGTATGGCACCTGCTCACCCCAAGACGTCAATGAACGTGAAATTATCGATCTTTCTCTGATCAGCAAAATTGACGCTCAGAAGGTCGCCAAGCGCCACATGGCTGAAATTATCGAAGCCCGCTACAACGAAATCTTCCTGCTCGTACGTGATGAGCTTGCCAGAATCAATCGCGACGGCATGCTGCCGGCCGGGGCCATTCTCACCGGTGCGGGAGTAAAAATTCCCGGCATTCTCGACCTGGCCCGCGAAACTCTCAACCTGCCCGTACAGATTGGTTTCCCGCAGAACTTCGACGGCGTGGTTGATAAAATCGACGATCCGGCGTATGCTACCGCTATCGGCCTGATCCTTTGGGGCTCGCGCCTGGAGCATCGTTCCTACGGTTTTAACCTCAAAAGCATCAATTTGAAGAAATCTTTCGGGGGGGTCAAGGATTGGTTCAAGAGCCTTTTTCCCTGATTGGAAAGCTAAAAAATAATTTGACCGTTGGGCTGAACGTGAATTACAAAATACTATTGACACTTAATCAAATTGACGGTAATAATTAACCCCTGATTCGCTCCGTCAACTAACATTAAAGCACCATACATATGGCAATCAGCAATCATCAAAAAGATTCCCTTCGCAACCTCTTTTCCGGCTCCGGTACGGT
Organism: Candidatus Peregrinibacteria bacterium UBA1369; assembly: GCA_002305925.1. GTDB lineage: Bacteria > Patescibacteriota > Gracilibacteria > UBA1369 > UBA1369 > UBA1369. Next base: position 19,926 of record DBRL01000014.1, on the reverse strand, counting down.
AGGCAAGAAGACGATGGAGGTGGTTCCGGAAGGCGTTACCCCGGTCGCCCGCATCAAGGTTGTCGGCGTGGGCGGAGGCGGCACCAACGCATTGGAGCGGATGATTAAATCAAATTTGGGCGGCATCGAATATATAGCTGTCAATACAGATGCCCAGGCCCTGCAGCATTCCAACGGCAATTTGAGAATTAATATCGGCAAGGCGACTACCCGTGGTCTTGGCGCCGGCGCCAATCCCGACATCGGACGGCAGGCCGCCGAGGAGAGTGCCGAGGAAATTCGTGAGGCACTGATGGGCACCGATATGGTTTTTATCACGGCCGGCATGGGTGGCGGTACCGGTACGGGGGCATCTCCCGTGATCGCCGAAATCGCCAAGGAACTGGGCATCCTGACTATAGCCGTGGTGACCAAACCTTTCTCCTTTGAGGGCAACCGCCGCAGACAGCAGGCCGAAGACGGTCTGGAAAACCTGCGCAACAAGGTTGACACGCTCATTACCATCCCCAACGACAAAATTCTTTCCATTATCGACAAGAAAACCCCCATTACCGAAGCCTTTACGGTTGTTGACGACGTACTTAGGCAGGGCGTGCAGGGTATCGCCGACCTGATCACCGTACACGGCATGATCAACGTCGACTTTGCCGATGTCAAGGCCGTCATGGAAAACTCCGGTTCGGCCCTGATGGGTATCGGTTATGGTACCGGTGAAAACCGCGCCGTTGATGCCGCCAAGGCCGCCATCGAATCTCCCCTCCTGGAGCTGTCCATCGACGGTGCCAAGGGTGTACTTTTCAACATCACCGGTGGCAACGACCTCTCCATGTTTGAGGTCGACGAAGCTGCCCGCATCATTACCGAGGCCGCCGATTCCGAGGCCAACATTATTTTCGGCGCCGTCATCAACGACTCCTACACCGGTGAAATCAAAATCACCGTTGTGGCTACCGGCTTCGACGACAGCCCACGCGAGAAACCAACCATCCTGCGCCAGCACATGCCCCTGGCCGGAGGTCTGCGCAACACGCCCGTCGTCAATTCCGGCGAGGCCATCGCCGCCACCAGAAACACCGACTCCAGCGGCAATGTCAGCGCTACCAAAAATATCGAGAGCGAATTGGACGTTCCCGCGTTCATCCGCCGCAAGATGGATCGCTAGGCTTTTCCCCGGCACCGTCGCCGATAGTTATCCAGCCCGCTTTTTTTAACAAAAAACTCTGCAGTTCCTCCCGCCAGGACTGCAGTTTTTCTTTCTCGGCAGGAACTGTGGCCTGGTCGTTTGTCCGACCGCTGGCCGAATCTTTGTCTGCCGCCCAAACCGCACCCGTCTCCGTGCTCACGGCGGGTAGAAATTCCATTTTGTGCAGTAGACGCGCGGCTCTTGGGTAATCAACCGACAGCCCCTCTTCTGCGGCGGCCGGCCGCCCCGCCATCTGGTCCAGAAACACCGTCAGGGCTTTGAGCAGATTGACGCGCGCGGGGAAATTTAGCCAGCTCCCGGCCTTATCCCGGCTGTCGACACGGGAGAAGTCGGTAAATTGGCGCAGCGCCTGCTGCAGTACAACCTCACCGTCCTGCGTCTGTTCCAGAATCAGTGTCCGTATGCGCAGCTCCAGGTTGCCGTTTTTCTGATTGCTGACTGGTATTGGGAATAGCCACTTCCCGTACTCGGCGGGAGCTTGATCGGGCTGACAACCATGATTAGGCAGGGCCAGAGATGAGGCGATTTTGGTCAGGCAGACGCGCAGATATTCCACGTCCTCACGCAGGCTTTCGCTGAAGGCTACCTGCAGACGCGCCTGCAAAGCCTGCCTTTCCACGTCCACATCGCTATCACCGGCTTCGGGACGGCAGACCTCTTCCACCAGATCGGCCAGGGACAAAGTCTCCAGCCTCTTCTCTGGATGTCCCGGGAATCGAGGCGCCATATTTCACGATTTAGACAAATATTTTTTCAAATATAGCATTGTCTCCGCCTCCGCCAAATTAACCGTCTTTACTCCGCCCGAAAAATATCTGCGATATATTCATGCTCGCCGACCAGCAGTACTTCTCTTTCCAGTCGCAAACCAAATTTTTTCCAGACCGCCTCCTGAATGCGGGTATACAACTCCATCACGTCAAGCATGGTGGCGGTACCGTCGTTCATCAGGAAATTAGCGTGTTTGTCGCTGATATAGGCGCCCCCAACTTTTTCTCCCTTAAAGCCACAGGCTTCAATCAGCTGTCCGGCGGACTGCCCCTCGCCAATGGAATTGCGTGAGGGGTTTTTGAAAAAAGACCCTGCCGAATAACCCTGTGGATGCCGACCGGCCCGATAAGTCATGATTTGACGTACTTCTTCAGTGGCCGCCGCGCTGTCGCCGGGGATCAGACGCAGAGCTATTTTTAGCAATATGTCGCGGTTTTCCTTCAATGAGGAATGCCGATAGGTAAAATTCATGGCCGTACGGTCGACTTCTTTAACGCGGTCCTCCCCGGGAGAGTAAACCAGGGCTTTTTCAAAAAGCGACTGAATTTCCAGACCAAAGGCTCCAGCATTACCGCGCACCGCCCCACCAATTGTTCCCGGTATGCCCATCAATTTTTCCATGCCGGTTAGCCCATTTTTTAGCGCGGTTTGTATCACCTGTGAAAGCAAAGTTCCGCTGTCGGCCTCGATCAGCTGCCCGGCCGGACGATAGCCTTCTTTGCCGGGTTCACCTGACGCCTCCACCGGCGCGCCGGCCTGGCAATTCCTGGCCAGATTGCGGATCACCAGGCCACGGAAGCCCTTGTCGGAAAAGAGCACGTTGCTGCCCCAGGCCAGCAGGAAATAAGGTAAACCGTCACCACGGCAGGCCTCCACTGCTTCGGGAAACTTCATCACGTCGGTCAGTTCATAGAAATAATCAGCCGGTCCCCCCATGTGAAAAGTTGTGAAATCAGACAGCACCACATTTCTCTGAATTCCCTCGATTTTATCCAGCAGGCCCACTTTGACACTGTTAAAAATGCCCAGCTAGGTTACACCGAAAAGGCCTTTCGCAAAAGTAAAATTTTATGGTGGTGGCCGCCCGGATTGCCAGTTGGCAACCGGGCGGCTCGATACTTCACATCAATTCGAGAGAGATGGCTACGGCTGGTTCCCGCAGAGACGAGTGTGTGCTGTCCGTTGCGGTCACCGTGGCCACGATGCCATCGGCGGAGCGTTCCAGCCGTGGGGACACGAACACGCCCGCGGCGGCGAAAGCATCCAGTACCTGCTGAAGCCACAAAAGATTGGTGGCCTCATCCAGTTGCCAGCCGAAGGGCGTATTGACGCCATGGGTAATCTCTGCGATGCGCCCGGCTTTGTAAGATGCGGCAATCTGCCCGCTCTCGGCGAAGACCAGAATGCGCGTGCCAATCGGCAGCGATGGCGTTAGCGGTGGCAATATTGGTGTTGCCAACACGTCTTCGTCCCCCAGCCAGGTGATAGCCAGGGTCATCTCGGCCAGGCTGCTGAAACCTGTCAGCGGTAGGCGGTAGCCGCACAACCTGAATATTTCCAGCATGGCCCTGGTCAGGCGATGCCCACTGTTGAACCGTATGCCGTATTGCTCCTCTTTCTCAAACAGCCACCGGCCGTCGGGGCTGGCCGTCCTGAAACCCACCGGAACCAGCTGGTCCCTTGGACAGCCCCCCTCGAAGCCCATCCTGCCGTCCTTTCTCATCAGCAGGCAGGTGACTTCCTTCAGTCCGTTCCTCCTCCTGCCCAGTGGGGACAGAAAACAGGTTTCCTCTTTCACCGGCGGGTTCGATAGCGCTTGTACCACTCTGCACTCCCCTATATGTGAAGGTCAAACAGTCCGCAATCCCGACATGAGACTGGCGGACACGCGCGCTATTTTACCCGGGAAAATGGTTTTGTCAAATCAAGGGCAATTCGGTTTGACTTGCCCAGGGCTTTCACTTATCATCGACGCGTCTTTCAGCCATCCAGCGCCCTTAAAAAGCGCACCTACAAGCCACTTTAGCTCAGTTGGTAGAGCAACTGTTTTGTAAACAGTAGGTCGTCGGTTCGAGTCCGACAAGTGGCTCCAGAATATATTCAAAAGACCGGCAATGCTTATACGCACCGGTCATTTGAATGTGCTGGAATGGGCGTTCACGACCGCCGGCACTACCGGCCAGGCCGCCCCTGCCCCCACCCCGCAAAAATTCTTTACCCGGCCGGGCAAAGGTACTATCATTCACAATCGACAACCAAAACACAATAAAAACCATCCACATGATTCCAACCAAAGTGTTTTTTACCAAAGGAGTCGGCCGGCACAAAGACCAGCTGACTTCATTTGAATTGGCGCTGCGCGACGCCGGCGTGGCCAGCTGCAACCTGGTGACGGTCTCCTCGATTTTCCCCGCCGGCGCCAAAAAAGTAACCCGTGAGGAAGGCATCAGACAGCTTACTCCGGGCCAAATTACCTTTGTGGTCATGGCCAGGAACGCCACCAACGAACCCAACCGCCTTATCGCCAGCTCCATCGGCGTGGCCCTGCCGGCCGATCAGGGGCATCATGGCTACCTGTCGGAGCATCATTCTTTTGGCGAGACCGACGAAAAGGCCGGCGAATATGCCGAAGACCTGGCCGCCTCCATGCTGGCCACCGTCCTGGGGCTGGAATTTGATCCGGCCACCTCCTGGGATGAGCGCGAACAGCAATTCAAAATGTCGGGCAAAATCGTCAAAACCTTCAACATCACCCAGTCCGCCCAGGGTGATAAACATGGCGTCTGGACCACCACGGTAGCCATGGCCGTGCTGTTGCCATGACCAGCCGGTTGGCCTGGATTGCCAAAAAGCTATTGCCAAAAAAAGTCACGCCACTTATATTGAACAGGCCGAAAACTCGGCGTCTTCACGGTCCGGGCGGGTACTCAAGCGGCCAACGAGGACAGACTGTAAATCTGTTGACTTCGGTCTACGAAGGTTCGAATCCTTCCCCGCCCACCAGAATAAAAATCCCCGGTCCCGGGGATTTTTAAATGCAGAGCAGAGATGAGCGTTAAATTTCCCTCCCCATCCTCTCCCTGATTTTGGCCTCCACGCCGCGGTCGGTGGGGTAGTAAAAGCGCTGCCCCTTCAGCGCTCCCGGCAGGTGCTCCTGCTCTACCCGTGCCCCATCGAATTGATGGGCGTATTTGTAGCCCTTGCCATAACCCCACTGTTTCATCAGTTTGGTCGGGGCATTGCGTATATGCAGCGGCACCTCCAGATTGCCCGTTTCACGGATCACGCCTTTGATCGCCCCCACAGCGGTATAGAGTGCATTTGATTTAGGGGCCATCGACAGATGTACCACCGCCTGGGCCAGATTAACCTCGCATTCCGGCATGCCATTAAAATGGCAGGCGTCCTTGGCCGCCACCGCCACCAGCAGGGCGTGTGGATCGGCCATGCCGATGTCCTCCGAGGCAAATCTGATTAGCCGTCGGGCGATATACAGAGGTTCCTCCCCTCCTTCCAGCATCCGCATCATCCAGTAAAGCGCGCCATCGGGGTCGCTGTCGCGCATGCTTTTGTGCAGCGCGGAAATGATATTGAAGTGCTCCTCGCCCTTTTTATCGTAGCGCAGGCTCTTTTTTTGTAAAATCCGGCGCATTTCCTCCACATCCACCGGCCATTTCTCAGCCACCTTCAGCACCACCTCCAGCGTGTTCAGCAGATTCCGCGCGTCACCGTTGGAAAAACCGATCAGAAATTCCATGGCCTCACCATTCAGTTCGAATTGAGTCTCCAGGCACTTTTCATCTCTCACCATTTCCGCCGCCCGCGCCAGCGCCCGCTTGGCGATGCCCTCCAGTGCCCGGTCATCTAGGGTCTTGAACACAAACACCTGTGCCCGTGAGAGCAACGCCGAATTGACCTCAAAAGAAGGATTTTCGGTAGTCGCACCAATCAGCACCACGGTCCCCCGTTCGGTATGTGGCAGCAGAAAGTCCTGCTGCGCCTTGTTGAAACGGTGAATTTCATCGACAAAGAGCACGGTCGCAGTTCCCAGCCGCCGGAATTCTTCCGCCTCGGCCACTATGCTACGCAGTTCCGGCACACCGGCCGTCACCGCGCTGACCGTCACAAAACGCGCCGCCGTCTTCTCGGCAATAATCTGCGCCAAAGTGGTTTTCCCCAC
>DBRL01000014.1:651-13740 GCA_002305925.1 Candidatus Peregrinibacteria bacterium UBA1369 | reverse complement strand
TCCTGCCCGAAAAACTCTTCCAGCGTGGCCGGCCTCATCAGATTGGCCAGCGGTTCATGCAGCAACGCTCCCAGCGCCGGCGACTGCTGATTACCGGCTTCAGGGATAGACTTTGTCGCTTGGCCTCGGGTCTTTTTCATCATTATCTGATTAAGATTTCGCCTAATTCCTACTTCAGAACACCTGCCGCAGATCATAGGCTGAATTATAAGCCAGATTACACGCTCTTCCCCGCCCCATCAACAAATACGGCTTGAACTTGGCCGCCTCTTGGCATCATGTCTACGCATGTCTACACCGGTCTACTTTGACAAAAGGCTGAAAAATGAGATAATCAGCCCCTGTTTCGCCTAAATATCTCATTACTGGAACATCATGGCACCAAAATTAAACGATCATGTCATTTCCGGCTACCCGGGACTGCCTGGCGATCTGGATATTGGCAGAATAAATCCCGGCTTTGAGGAGGCTCTCTATGATCTGGCCTTGGCGGTGCCGGAATATGGGCTGTGGGAGGAGCCTTTTGCCCTGCCGGACGGTAAGGAAATTCAGCTGGTCAGCCAGCCTACCAGACGGGCCGTCGAGCAGGTTCTGGCAGTCTTTTTCAGCGATTTAAAGAAAAAGGAGCAATATTCAGAACGACAAATCGCCCGCAATATTGCGGCCATGCTGGTCAGTATCCGTGCCCGTTTAACCCAGATCGAGGGCAATCAGACCTGGCTGAAAGCAAGAAACACCTTCGAGCAAAGTCACCGCTGCTGGGCGGACAGCGCCAGGCAGGCGGTTTGCGACGGTAGAAAAAAATTGCGGCATCATCCCGACCTTGCCTACCCGCCTTTTATTGCGTCCACGGACGGCCAATTCAGAGGTTCATCCCCCACTTTCCCCAAAATTGTCCAGGTCCGTCTCTCCAACCCCACCGAACGCCTGGTTATCCCAAGCGAGGTCAATGAACAAACCGGGCGCGATCTGGTTTCCGATCTGATTTTTGATCCGGCCTGGATCACCGACCGCCAGGTGGAAAATCTTGGTTTCACTCCGCCCTGGCAGCAGCGTCGCGGCGTGAAAAGACAGGAAAAAGTCGAATACAAAGCGGAAATTATCCCACAAATCAAGCGGGAACTGCAGGCCTTGCGGCTTATTAACGACGGGCATGAGCGTGATTCGGACCGCTTCGGCCGGCATCGCATCTATGCCAGTCGCGACGGGCAGATTATCGGTACCACCAACATCAATAGCGAAAAACCAACTCTCTACAAGGCGCCACTGCTCGACGCCATCCGCCGCACCGAACACATCGACAGCGGCAGCGGCGCGGAAAGTCGGGATTTGGCCGCGCTGATTGAGACTATTCTCGCCTTTGACCGGGATGTCGGCGGACGCTGGAAAAAAGTGCAAAACATCTCTGAACTGGACGACGCCAAAGCCCTGCTGTCAGCTGAAATGGAATGTCTTTCCGGTGCGGTCAACAAGCAGAAAAAGGAAGCCCGCGAACTTTTGGAAAAAGCCATGACGCTCGACTCCACCTATACCCGTGAGATCAAAAAAGGCGGCAAAACCGTTCGCCAGGTTACCATTCATCTCCCCTATACCGCCCGGCGCGGTCAGCTCTACGCCGCTATCGACCGCCTGCGCAAAAGACTGGCCGGCGGCGGCCGCAAAATACCCCGTTACAATGCCAATGACCGCGCCATCCTCCAGGCCGAGCTTGGCCGAAATGAGGCCGTGCCATTTGCACCGCTCCTGGCCTATATGGAGGAACGGCACACCGAGTCAACGCCGCTGCTGGACAGTAGAAAACTGAGTCCCGAACAGCGTGCACAGCTTCAAGCCAAGCTTCGCGGCTGGAAAAACAAGTTTGCCGACCCCTGGCGAAAAAAGCCCCTGCTCGAACCTTTTCAGAGTTTCAGCCGCCTGGTGGCCGAACGGCTTGCCCAAGCGGAGGAGATAATCCACGGCGAAAAATGCAGCATTGCCGACCTGCGCCGCCCCCTCGACCGGCTGCGCGGCATACTGCTGCTGCACCGCGCTTGGAAGCAATGGGAAGCGCTTTATGATCGCCATCTGGGCAATGACCGCCTGCCCATTTTTTACAAATTTGCCGAGGACCTGCGAGCTTTCCGACGGGAGCTGCCCGCGCCACCACCCGCAGGCGAGTCCGACCTGGCCGCCTCTGTTTTCCTTTCCTATGATACCCAGGCCGGCGAGCTGATCGCCACCTGTCAGACCGGCATCGAGCTGCTCAAACAGCCCGGTGGCAAGAAAAAAGCCGACAAAGTCAGACAGGAATTAAAACGCCAGATGCGCCAGGCAGTACTAGCAACTTTCAGCCGTATTGTGGTATAATTCAAAGAATTATTCTATCCGGGCCATGGCCTGGAAAACACACGGCACAATGACTCCTCCGGCAGGCAGTGAAAATCAGAGCAATCTTCCCAAAGCCATCGATACCGAAAAAATGTATCGTGAAATGGCCGAGCAGGAAAATCCGGCCAAACTGCTGGAAATGCGTCAGGAGGCGGAAAAGCGGCTGGCCGAGGCCAAGCATGCCCGCGAGCGGGCCAGCACCGCGGCTGAAAGGTCCGCTGCCCGCGCCGATGTACTTACGACACCCGCGCAAACGGCACCTGCCGCGCCATCCGCTTCGCCTTCAGCGGCCCCGTCAGCGCCTCCCGCCACACCCGCGCAGACCCCGTCCGCCGCGCCGTCCAGTCCCGACAAATCGCCCGAGAGTAGCTCCACGCCACCCAGTGCCCCAGCCGAAAACGCGCCGGCCAAGCCCCCCGCCACCCCGCCATCCACCACTGAAACCCCGCCCGCCAGCCCACCGGCGGCATCCAATCCGCCCAACACCTCGCCACCCACTCCCGAAGCATCGGGAGAAAAAAGTCTAGGCGCCAAATTCAGCGAGTTTTTCACTAAATTGTGGGAAGGCTTGTCCAAAGTGATCGAAGGCATCACTGCCAAAATCTCCGGTTGGTTCAACGGCAGGAAAACCGAAGAGACACCAGCCGCGACAACCTCGCCTCCCTCCACCCCAACTCCGGCCCCTGCCCCCGGCGTCTCACCGCCGTCAGGGCCTCCGCCACCGTCCCCAGAGCGTTACCGCGACCTGGTCAAACCATCCGACGCCGATTCCACCTGGGGTCTGACCAAAGGCGCTCTCTTCAATCACCCGCAGTTCAAAGCCAAAACCGAGCAGATCGCTGCCAAAATCGGCGGCGGCATCGTCGCCGGCGACCTCTACGATATTTTTATGATGGAATGTATGGGAGAGCCGCAAAACCCGCCCAGCCCTAATGGCGCGGCAGGCTTGATCCAATGGATACCACCCACGGCCAGAAGTATTTACAATCTCTCCACCGAACAGATCCGTCGCATGAGTGGTCTGCAGCAGCTCGACCTGGTGGACAAATATTTCAGCCCCTATGCCGGCAGACTACACACCTTTCCCGATCTCTATCGGGTGGTTTTATATCCAGTATCGATTGGCAAATCGCAGGATTTTATTCTTGGCTCAGAGAAGAAAGATCCTACCTGGAAAATTACTGTGGCCAGATCCAACCCTGGGATTTCCCTCTTTGGCACCGTTCCGGCGACCCTCAACGGACAACAGGTTATGATCAACCGCAACGTCAGAGGCAAACGTCAGGACGTCCCGCTCATGCTGATCGACAACCGGGCTTTGGACAAATACTGCGCCAGCAGGCGCGGCAAAGGATCCTCCCTGGTCAGAGGAGGATCACCCGCTTTGGTCGCCTAATCCACCAGTATCGGTATGATCAGCGGCTGGCGGTCAATTTTGCTGACTACGTATTGATCAACGCTCGAGCGGATATGCAGCTTGGCCTCTTCAAAGTTGAAGTTGGGGTTGCGGTCGGCAAATTCACGATAGGCCTGCGCGGCTTTCTGACAGATTCCATTGATTATTTCCTTGGATTCTTCCATATAGATGAAGCCGCGGGTTTCCACGTCAATGTCGCCATTTAACTTGCGCGTATTGGGGTCTATCGGCATCGACAGGACAATCACGCCGTTTTCGGCCAAAATCTGCCGGTCCATCATTACCTGGGAGCCAATGTCGCCGCCGCCCATGCCGTCCACCAGGATGTAGCTGGTCTGGACTTTTTCTCCGGTCGCTTTCACCTCGCCGTTGACCATTTCCAGTACGTCGCCATTGTCGATCATGATCGTACGCTCCTCGGCATGGCCCAGTTCATGAATCATCAGTTCGGCGTGGGCCTTGCGCATGAAGTATTCACCGTGAATCGGTGCAAAATATTTCGGTTTGACCAGGCTGAACATCAGCTTCAGATCTTCCTGTTGTCCGTGGCCGGAGGCATGCACGTCCATGATGTTGTTATTGATCACGCGGGCACCCAGGCGCACCAGATTGTTGGTGACGCGGATTACCGCCGTTTCGTTGCCAGGAATTGGCGATGAACTGAGCACCACCGTGTCGCCGTTGCCGATTTCCACGTGCGGATGCTCTTTCAGGGCCATCCGGCTAAGCGCCGCCACCGGCTCGCCCTGTGAACCCGTGGTCAGAATAATCGTTTTTTCCGGAGGATGCTTTTTGGCTTTCTTGATGTCGGCAATGAGCCCCTGTGGGTATTTGAGATACCCCAGCTCGGCGGCCATAACCGAATTGTCGATTAGACTGCGCCCACTTAGGAATACTTTCTTGCCATATTTTCCGGCGGCGTCGATAATCTGCTGTATGCGTCCGATCTGTGAGGAAAAGGAAGCGATAATCAGCCGGCCGGAGGTGTCTTTAATGATTGAATCCAGGGTCTGTCCTATTTTTTTCTCGGAAACGGTGTATCCCGGTTTGGTGGCGTTGGTGGAATCGCTCAGCATTAGGGTGACGTTGCTCTCGCCCAGGGCGGCGATTTTGGCAAATTCCGGCGGCAGTTGGCCGCCCGCGGGACTCAAATCAATCTTGAAGTCACCAGTGTGCACCACTTTCCCGGCCGGAGTTTCAATCAGCAGGCCGCAGGCATCAGGTATCGAATGGGTAATCCTGTAAAAAGATACTTTCATTTTTCCCAAATTCAGCACGTCGCTGCTGTAATTGACGGCGCGCAGATTGGCGCTTTGCAGGAGACCTCTCTCTTCCAGCTGTTTCTTGATCAGTCCCATGGTCAGTTTCCCGGCGTAGATGGGCGGATTGCCAAGTTTTTCCAGCAGATAGGGTATCCCTCCGATATGGTCGAGATGTCCGTGCGTGATCACGATTCCCTTAATCTTGTGCAATTTGTCCTTCAAATAGTTGATGTCGGGAATGACGTAATCTACGCCGAGCATATCGGCTTCGGGGAAATGGAAACCCAGATCCACCAGCATGATTGAATCTTCATACTCGAAAATCATCGTGTTTTTACCCACTTCGTCCAGACCGCCGATCGGGATGATGCGCAGTTTACCGCGCGGATCATATTTGACCTGGCCGGGTTCGGCATTTACAGCTCTGCTCAGAGCGCTTTGAAATTTGTGCCGCTGGTTGAAAGCATTGTCGCCGCCTTTGAAGCGCGGCCGGCGGTCGCGGGCTTTGCCGCCCTTGAACTTGCCGCCAAAATTGGGACCGCTGTGCGGTCGCGAATTGCGGTGATGCTGCTGCCTTTGGTTGGGTTGCCCGGGCTGCTGGCCCTGCTGACCTTGCCCTTGTTTTGGCTGTCGGGCGGGCTGGCTGGATTGTGGTTGGCGCTGTGTTTGGCCGTTTTTTTGTTCAGGCTGGCCTGCCGCGCCGTTTGGCGAAAAAGCCTGTTTGTGATCGGGTTCAGCTTTCCTTTCGAATTGTTCTGTCTTGCCTATGTTTAAAGTTTGCTTTAACCACTGGTCCAGAATGTCGAGTTTCTTGCCTTTTCCCTCTTTACTGAGATCTTCCATGTCTTATATATCTAATTTGTTATTTATTATTAATGTATTTTGAAGGACTGCTTCAATTATATCATGAAATAAGAGTTGCAATTCTACATGATATTTACAAAAAAGCAAATAGTAGTATACTAAAACCGTCTTCAACGGCTCTGCTGAAACGTAAAGGGCCGTTCAAGCGCCCATCACCAATTCGGGTTGGAAACTTGGCCGGTAAATGGCTGTCACGCCGCGTAAAAAGGCGCGATTCACGTCAGGAGGGCAAGATGGTTGCTGATTTTTGTCTGCGCTGGACACTCGGATACGAGCGGGGTGAGACTACCATCGTGATCCACAAGCGGTGGTATCACCTCTGGCGGCTGGGCAGTTTGCTGGTAGGACCGGCCTGCCTGATGGCCTGGCTGTTCGGCCGGCTGCACGTCTCGACTGGCGGGCGGGAAACCGTCTATTACTTCCGCTAGGCCGCCTGACCGCCTGTATCCTCCCGAAAACGACTCCCCGCTCCCTGGTCCATCTCTGGCCAGGGGCGGGATCTTCGCCATGCCTGTTCCTGCGCTGCCCTAATCCAGCTCGGGATAGAGCCTGAAACGGGCCAGCATTTGACCGGCCTCCTCCTTGATCTGCGCGCGCACGGTTTCGTCCATCGTGTATTTGGCCTGGCTGGGCTGGCCGTCTTTGGTCAGGGCGGGTTTGCAGGAAGCCAGTGCTTTTTTGATCATCGCGGCTATCTGTTTCATCTCGTCCGCGCCCATGCCCAGTGTGGTCACCGCCGGCGTGCCCAGCCGCAGACCGCTGGTATACCAGACTCCATTGGGGTCAAAGGGAATCGAATTGCGGTTCATTGTCAGCCCGCAGGAGCGCAGCGCGTCCTCGGCCTGCCGTCCGGTCAGTCCAAAACTCTTGAAAACATTGATTTGCAGCAGATGATTGTCCGTACCCCCGGTCAGCACCTCCATGCCCAGCGCCTGGCATTCCGCCGCCAGGGCCTGCGAATTTTCAACAATCCGGCGGGCATAATCGCGAAATTGCGGTTCCAGTGCCAGTTTGAAGGCCACCGCCTTGGCTGCCATCATTTGCGGCAGCGGGCCGCCCAGCATCGCCGGACAGCCTTTGTCCACGAACTCTTTCAGCCAGTTCTTGCAGAGCACGATCCCGCCGCGCGGCCCGCGCAGGGTTTTGTGCGTGGTCGAGGTGACGATATCGGCAAAAGCAATCGGATCATATACGCCGGTGAATACCTTGCCGGCCACCAGACCGGCGAAATGGGCCATGTCCACCATCAGCACCGCGCCCACCTCATCGGCAATGGCCCGCATTTTCGAAAAATCAATTTTTCTCGGATAGGCCGAGTAGCCGGCCAGCAGTATCAGCGGCTTCACCTCGCGCGCCATCGCCGCCAGTTGATCATAATCCAGCACGCCGGTCTCCCGTGATACGGCATACTGATGCGTCTCAAACAGCCAGGAAGAGATATTCATCCGGTAGCCGTGCGTCAGATGCCCGCCCGACCCGATGTCCATGGCCATCAGTTTCTGGTGGAGAGTTGCTTCGCGCAGTTTGGTCCAATCTTCGGCCGTCAGACCCCGCACGTCGCGTGGTGGCTCGTTCCCCTTTTCCTCAGCCAATTTGGCCACTTTTTCCACGAAATCACGTTGTACGCGGGCGGCCAGGATGGCCGTAAAGGCCACCATGTTGGCATCGGCACCCGAGTGGGGCTGCACATAGGCGTGGTCGGCGCCGAAAAGCTCGCGGGCCAGCCTGGCCGCCTCCGATTCAATGGCGTCAACATTGTCGCAGCCGGCATAGAAACGGGCCGCGGGTATCCCCTCGGCATATTTGTCGGTCAGCAGATTTCCCATCGCCTGTTGTACAGCCAGGGCGGAATAGTTTTCCGAGGCAATCAGTTTCAGGTTGGCGCGTTGGTCATCAAGCTCCTTCAGCACGGCTTCCGCCACCAGCGGGCTCACCGCCGCCACCGAATCCAGCGCCGCATAAAAAGCCACCGCTTCAGCCGGCACATCGGTCAGTGAACGGTCTTTCAAATAGTCTTTTAAATAATTTGTCATGATCAAACTGGTCAAATAAATAAATCCGCTTTATCTGTTCTCGCTGTCCTTCACTTCCGAACCGCTGGCCTCCGAGACGGCTTCATTTTCGGGACCGGCCTTGGCTACCTTTTCCACTTCGCGCCACGGACCCTCGGTAGTGACGGGCATTTTTTTCTTCAGCACCACCATCAGCATTTCTTTGGTCAGGGCCTTGGTGGCGATCAGTACAGCAAAATAAACCACGCCACCCAGCGGAATCAGCACGATGAAATTCTTGTTCTGCAGCCCCCAGAGATGATAGGTCGGCTCTTTGGCGTACCAGACCGCCAGCGCCATCAAAGCAGTCGCCAAAAGCATCTTGAAAAGGCGTCCCAGTTTGATCTCAAATTCCACATAGCGCCTGGCCAGAATGTAGGAGGCTACAAAAATATAAAACTCGGTGATAATGTTGGCAAAAGCCGCGCCCCGCACGCCCCAGTCCGGTATCAGCCACCATGACAGCAGCACGGTCAGAGCCGCCCCGATCAAATTGCGCACCAGCAGTTTGTCCTGATGCTCGGAAGCTACCAGCACATAGCCAAACAGGCCGTTCAGGAAACTGAACAGCAGGGCGATAATCAAAATTTGCAGCACAATGTCCGATCCCACATAGCCGGTACTCCAATTGGTCAAAAATTCCGGTGTGGTGATCAGATAGATAAATTGATAGGCCAAAATGAAAGTACCGGTGACAATCGGCAGGGCCGCCATCATCAGAAAGTCAAAGGCCGTCTGAATAATCGGCTTGTGTGAGCCATCCTTGGCCTGCAGGGCCCGCGTCAAAAATGGTAAAATGGCATTCATGAAATAGAGCGGCACAATGCCCGCCGCCTCCAGCATGGTGGAAGGCGCTGAGTAGGTAGCCACATAGGTGGCGCCAAAGCCCGGCATATTCAGTAGCATCACCGAGCCGATACGGAAATAGATTTGGTTGAGCACCAGGGCCACACCATAGGGCAGGGCTTTCCAGAGCACTTCTTTCCAGAACCACCAGTCCAGCCGGTAACGGATTTTTACCAGTTGCCGCGCGAAATACCCCGTCACGGCAAACATGACCAGATTGCCGAACAGTCCCGCCGCCACCAGTTGCAGGAACGCCCCGTCGCTCACCGCGCAGGCCCCGCCCTCATTGGAGAGGAAAAGTACGTCCTGCGGAGCACAGCCATGCGGGTAAAAATAATAAATCACCACCGCCATATAGATCAGCGAGGCCAGCTTGCCGGCCACCGATCCCAACGAATTTTTTTCCATTTTCAGATGTACCTGCAAAGCCGTGGAAACCGTGCCGGTCAAAATGGCAAACACCGATCCCACTGCTGCCAGGGCCACCGCGTACGGCGCCACGCTGCCCCGGTATTCGTCAATCAGGAAAGCCACGGCAAAGGCTATCACCGAGACTACGCCAATCACGATCGAGCGCACCGTCATCATATTGCCCAGCACCATTTCTTCGCGTTCGGGATTCTTGCTCATCTCCCGCACGCCGATCGTATAGAGCCCCATGTCGGCCACAATTGCGAAAAGCGCCAGAAACTCATAGATCGATTTATAGATACCGTAGCCCTGTTTGCCTAGGTAGGTAGTCAGCATTTTCAGTATGATCACCGAAAACACCCCGACAATTATTTTGGCCACCACCTGCGACACCGTGTTGAACAGGATTTTCCGCGCCACATGCGGCTGCCGGCGCGGCTCGCCAGAATTAGTTCCCTGTTGCGTCATCCCGCCTTTTTCCTGATATTGCTTTGAGCTGCTGTGTGACATTTTGAACACAAAAAATTCTGTCAGCGCGTGCATTGTAGCACCAATCAGCAAAACAGTGAAAATCCATAGTCCGGCTTCCGGCCGCCTGGTCGATTAATTCGACATCTTCCCGCTTCTATAATATCATTGCGCACGTATTTTGATGGATTAACCAGCATAAAAATGGCAGAGCAAAAAGCCGATCAGAACGGCGAGCAGAACAAACCGGACGGTCGCGATTTTAGTTTCGAAAAAAAGTGGGCGGCGCAATGGGAAAAAGCGCGCCTGTACGCCACCGACACCGCGGATTTATCCAAGCCGAAATATTACGTTCTGGACATGTTTCCCTATCCCTCGGGCGCCGGACTGCACGTGGGCCATCCCAAGGGCTATATCGCCACCGACGTTTTTTCGCGCTACAAAAGGCTGCAGGGCTTCAACGTGCTTCATCCGATGGGCTTTGACGCCTTCGGTCTGCCGGCGGAAAATTATGCGCTGAAAAACAAGGTCCACCCCCGCGTATCCACCGACGCCAATATCGCCAATTATATCAACCAGCTGAAAATCATCGGCTTCGATTACGACTGGGAGCGCATGGTCAACACTACCGACCCTGATTATTACAAATGGACGCAATGGATTTTCCTGAAAATGTTTGAAAAAGGCCTGGCCTACGAATCCTGGGAACCGATCAACTGGTGTCCTTCCTGCCTGACCGGTCTGGCCAATGAAGACCTGGAGGACGGCAAATGTGAGCGCTGTGGTTCACCGGTTGAAAAAAAGCCACTGCGCCAATGGGTACTGCGCATCACCGACTATGCCGACCGCCTACTCGACGACCTGGAAAAATTGCCGCATTGGGAGCCCTCGATCAAAGAAATGCAGCGCAACTGGATTGGCCGCAGCGAAGGCTGTGAAATTGATTTCGCGATCGAAGGAACAGAACAAAAAATCCGTGTTTTTACCACCCGCGTCGATACGATTTTCGGCTGCACTTATGTGGTGCTGGCCCCGGAACATCCGCTGGTGCAGGAGTTGAAAACACAAATTGGCAACTGGGACGAAGTGGCCGCCTACATTGAAAAGATTAAAAATAAATCCGACCTGGAACGCACCGATCTCAACAAGGACAAATCCGGCCTGCCACTGCAGGGCATCAGTGCGGTAAATCCCTTCAACAATGAAAAAGTGGCGGTTTACATCGCCGATTACGTGCTCAATTCCTACGGCACCGGCGCCGTGATGGCCGTCCCAGCGCACGATGAGAGAGATTTCGAATTTGCCAATAAATATAAAATTGCCGTCAGACGCTCCATTCAGCCCGCGCTCGCCACAGACGGTCAAGTGACCGCCGGCTCAGCCGGCGACGCCGACACCCTGCCCTTTACCGACGACGGCCTGACCGTTGATTCCGGCGATTTCAGCGGACTTCCCTCGGCGGAAGCCCGCGCCAAAATGGCCGACTGGCTCAAAAAAACGAAAAACGGCAGCGGCAAAGTCAATTACAAACTGAAAGACTGGGTCTTTTCCCGCCAGCGCTACTGGGGCGAACCGATTCCGATTATCCACTGTGAAAAATGCGGCGCGGTAGGCGTCCCCGAGCAAGACCTGCCTGTCCGTTTGCCGGAAGTGGAGCAGTACGAGCCCAGCGGCACGGGCGAATCGCCTTTGGCCAAAATCGAAGACTGGGTCAGCACCGTCTGCCCCCAATGCGGCGGCCCCGGCCGCCGCGAAACCAACACCATGCCGCAGTGGGCGGGGTCGTCCTGGTATTATCTGCGTTATATCGACCCGCAGAACGACCGCGCTTTGGTCGATAAAAAACTGGAACAGCACTGGTCGCCGGTGGATTTCTATGTCGGCGGCGCCGAGCACGCCACCCGCCATCTCATTTACGCCCGTTTCTGGCACAAATTTCTTTTTGACATGGGGGTGGTTGCCCACGACGAACCCTTTACCCGCCTCCAGCACGTCGGCCTGATCATGGGCGAGGACGGCCGCAAGATGAGCAAGCGCTGGGGCAATGTCATCAATCCCGATGACGTCGTCGCCAAATACGGCGCCGACGCCCTGCGTCTCTATGAAATGTTCATGGGTCCTTTTGACCAGGCAGTCAACTGGAGTACCCGCGCGCTGATCGGCGCCCGCCGCTTCCTGGACAAAGTCGAAAACCTCGCCCCCCGCGTCCAGCCGGCCGTTGCATCCACCACACCCCCAGCTGCCACCCCGGAACCGGCGCTGCCAAAGGCCCTGCTCTCCGAGCTCCACAAAACCATCAAAAAAGTCGGCGAGGACATTGAGGGGTTCAAATTCAACACCGCCGTCTCGCAGATGATGATTCTGGTCAACGCCCTGGCGGAACTACCGGCCATCCCCCGCGATGTCTACGAAAAATTTCTGCTGATCCTGGCCCCCTTCGCGCCCTTCACCGCCGAGGAATTGTGGTCACGCATCGGCAACAAGCCTTTCATCCACCGGCAGACCTGGCCGCAATATGATCCGGCCCTGCTACAGACCGATAGCATCGCCGTCTCGGTGCAGGTCAACGGCAAACTGCGCGGCGTCCTGCAGGTGCCCCGCCAGGCCACCGAGGAGGAAATTATCGCTGCCGCCGGCGCCGACGCCAATATCGGCAAATATCTGGCCGACGGCTACAAAAAACACATTTACGTCCCCGGCAAAATTCTCAATTTCGTGGTTTAGCGCTGCCTCTAGGCCACCGCTACCAGCCCCCTAAGCCTTTCCGGGCTTGACTGGTAACCGGCGCTTTGTTAGACCATTGTCTTCAGTATTTTTTTGCACGCGCCATGAAAAATGCATTGAACGAAATTTCCCCTGCCCTGCTCCAGGGCATCGGCTACAAGGCCCTGCTGCTGCAGGACCATCTGCCCAATCTCGATCTCACCACCACCGTCCGCCATCTCTCCGCCCTCAACGACGATCAGGCCACCCAGCTCAAGGCCGGCAATTTCGGCAGCCTGGCTTTTGACGTGGTTTTCAGCCCGGGTATCCTGCCCAAAAAACGTGAACGGGATTATCGTCGCGCCTACACCGCTTTTTTCCGTGAACAATACGGTCTGGAGGTTTTTGACCAGGATGATTATTTTGTTTTTCAAAACGAGGAAAACTTTTACCCCGCACCCGGTACCGATTCCAACGACATCCGCTTCCTCACCGACTGGGTTGCCAACCTGCGCGCGGTCGCACTGATGCTCGGCCATTTCCGCCCCAACGAAAGCGTTTCCTCCATTGTCTGCAACAACCTGATTGAATCCGCCCTCTGCCGCATGGCCGAAAACGGCGAGCACTGGCCCGAAGACCTCATCTATGCCCTGCCCTACGCGATGCAGGAACGTCTGCAGACCCTGCGGGCGGAGGTGGA
>DBRL01000014.1:0-598 GCA_002305925.1 Candidatus Peregrinibacteria bacterium UBA1369 | reverse complement strand
CCACCGGAACCGTCCTTCAGCTCGCTCTCCTTTGCGCCGGCGGTCAACTGGCGTCAGCTCACCGGCCGCCAGTTCCGTCAGGTCAATCTCTCTGCCCTTCTGCATAATCACGAACAGGCCCGCAAATGGACTAATTGTTTACTCCGGGGCGATTAATATGCTAAGAAACCACTAGATGAGCTTGGCTGGATTCGCTCTGGCCTGGGCATTAACAAAAAACTGGCATGAATCAAAATATCCTGGAGAGACTTTTTCCCAATGCTCTGCCCACCAGGGCAGAAATCGAAGAGCGCTATCCGTCGCGCGGCCTGCAACCCGAACAGCTGGTTACCAGAATTGCTCCCAGCCCCACCGGTTTTATGCATATCGGCACGCTCTACACCGCCCTCATCGCCGAGAGGCTTGCCCATCAGTCCGGAGGGGTGTTTTTCCTCAGATTGGAGGACACGGATAAAAAGCGTGAGGTTGAGGGCGCCGACCGGCTCATCACCGAGTCGCTGCAGCAGTATGGCATTGCCGTCGATGAAATGCCCGCCATTGGCGATGGTGCCGTGGAGGTCGGCGCCTATGGTCCCTATATCCAGAGCCGGCGCCGCGA
>DBRL01000006.1:5023-6813 GCA_002305925.1 Candidatus Peregrinibacteria bacterium UBA1369 | reverse complement strand
GGGGGGCTCAAGTCATCATTGTCATCGATGGCGACGACGCGGAAAGAGTATTCCACTCCATTGGTGAGGCCGGTGACGGTGGCGGTGGTGAGTGTGCTTACACCGTCCGCAAAGGTCTGGTCATCCGTATCAAAGCCGTCGTCACTGTAGTGGATTTCGTAGTCGACGATGGGTATCTGCTGGCCGGCGGGCGCGGTCCAGCTCAAGTCCACCTCCTGGCTGTCGCCGGGAGTGGCGGTAAGGCCGGTTGCCGGAGCGACGGTTGAAAAATCGCCCGTGAAGGCGGCGATATAGAGATCTCCACCCGTGCTGGTCGGCTGGAAGCCTCCAGAGGTGGGCAGATCTGTTGACGATGTCTCTCCGTAAAGATAGGCGATGTCATAGCCGCTGGTGTCGTCGACAATGATGTGGGAATAATTTTCCCAGTCATTGTAGCTGCCCAGGTAGGTCGAACCGAGCAGCTGAGTGAGATCGTTGCTAATTTTACCCATTACAACGGTTCCTGCAGTTGCGAAAGCACCGGAGGTAGTGGGGAAATCTTCGCTATAAGTTGAGGCGGTAAAATAGACATCTCCTTCGTCGCTGAGAGATATAAACGGGCAGGGATCGTGGTCGCTGCCACCGATTATTGTGGCAGCAGCGGTCTGCAGATCGCGGTTGAAACGGGCGATGTAGACATCATCACCGCTGTCCGAACTAAGAGGGCCGAAAGTGAAAATCTTTTCGTCCGGATCGGGATTCAAGTCGAGAGTGTTGGGATTGTTGTTTAAGGCGTCTTTCATGGCGCCAATCGGCAATGACCTGGCGGTATCGCCTACGATAAAAACCTGCGTGTTCGCACCGGTACCATGGATGGCGATAGTGTTGGTGAAATCGTTTTCATAATTTACCCCACCGATATAAGTGGAAGCCTCCAGTGTAGTCAAATCGGCACTGAAACGCGCTAAAAAACTGTCACAGGTACCGCCGCCGAATGTTTCCTGGAAGGAGGGAATAAAAGAGTTGGCCCGTTTTATGGGAAACAAGCTGGTACTTCCATGACAGCCTCCATTGACATAAATTTTGCCCTCGGAGTCGCGGGCCAGAGCCCCGTAGTAGTTAGCAGAACCAATAAAAGTCATGGTGTAATAAGCATTGCTCAGATTGCTGTCCAGACGGGCAATGGCGATGTTTGAAGACCCGCTTAAGCTGGTATCATAACCCGGATCGGCATTGATTGGTGTCGAAGGAAATCCTGATCTGGCGTCGACGGCAACATAAATATATCCATCTGGATCATAAACGAGACCATTCATCCAGTCATAACCGGGACTGCCGATATAGGTGGCGGCCGACAGGGCAGTCAGGCCGGAGTTGAGTTTTGCTATATAGCCATCGTAATTACCAGCATGTGTCGGCTGAAATTTGCCGGTGGTGCCGGGAAAATCGGAAGAGTCGGTGTTGCCGGCAACGATGATGTTGCCAGATGTGTCCTGAGTGATGATTGACTCTCCTTCATAGCCGTCACCACCAATGAAAGTGGCCACTTCCAGGGTCTCGAGATCCAGGCTAATTTTCGCAATAAAGGAATCCACTCCTCCGGCAAAACTTTCATCGTATGCTCCGGTGGTGACAGGAAAGTCGAAAGACCAGGTAGTAGCGGTAACATAGAGGCTTCCGTTGGCAATCAGCATGGCGTTGTTGCCCCCCAAGACTTCACGTAAAAACTCCCCGTCATCGCTGCCCCCCAGATAACTGGCCGAGAGCAGCGGGTCGATCAGCAGTTCGTAGGCGGGGTCGTAGGTGCCGAC
>DBRL01000006.1:0-4878 GCA_002305925.1 Candidatus Peregrinibacteria bacterium UBA1369 | reverse complement strand
ACTCTGACACCGCGATAAACTTCACCGAGATCGAGCAGATTGTAAGTCGGGAGATTCTGTTGCCATCTGGACTCGTCATTGCCAACAAAGTAATTGACGGTGGCCTGCCCCGGTTCCAGGGCGGTGGCGGTGATGGAATGATCGGTCTGGAAAATCTCGCGCAGAACATGGGAACGGGCGGCAATGCCGGCGGGCTGGGCCTCACTATTGAGGCGGGCCTCCATCATTTCGCGGTGGCTGGGCCGTTTGGGAGCAACTGATGACTGGTCAAACAGCTGGTAGGTGAGGCGGCCCTGCCGGTCAAAAAAGAAATTGCCTCCCTGCAGTTTGGCATAGTAGGCCACTTCCTGGTCGGTCTGTCCGCGGTTTTCGATGAAAGGAATTTGAGTGTTGAGAGCCTTGTTGACCAGACGGGCCTGCTGGACGGCATCCTGTGGGGCGGCGGGGGCGGGTGAGACGGCTGGACGGGGAGAGAAGAAAAAGACCAGATAGGCGGCCAGCAGCAGGGCGGAAAGTATCAAAATGATCTTGCCGTTGGTCGTGCGGAAAAAGGCCAAACAACCGTTTTTTGCCTTGGCAGGGGTCTTTTTTCCATGTGGTCGGACATGGCTTTGATGGCGCTTCAACATGTGTTTTTGTTTTACTTATACCCCGAAACGGGATTTTTTTAAATAAATTCATGTTATTATAGCATGATTTGACCAATAAATCCAAGTGTTGGGCGGTAAAATTTGCCCAGAGGGCAGAGCTGTTTACCCATGCGCATGGAGCAATAATTTTTGCGGCAAATGGAAAAAATGATTTGCGTTTTTTTATTTTAGTGTTAAATTCACTCCTCAAGCAGCAACAGCAATTAAAAAATGAAAGAGGGAAAACCGGAAAAAATAGCGGCCGAAGAAAGGAACTTGTCAAGCGTCCCGACGGCCAAAGAAACTTTGATCGAGACCTTTCGGCTGTGGCGGCATCGGGAAAAAAATTCCGACCGTGAAATTAACCTGCGCAACGAGCAGACCGCGCTAAAGCTGGCCAGGGCTCTTTTTGAGGACAGTTACAATTATTTTGAAATGTTTCTGGACGAGAGCGGGTTGGACAGTCGGCGCCAGGAATGCTTTCGGGAGTGCGTTTTTCAAATGCTGGTGCGGGAAAAAACACTGGGCGACCTGCCGGCCCTGGCAGAGGTGATAGCCCAGTCGCTACCCTGCTTTTTTCAGCCGGTGGAGCTGGTGGAACTGGTACAGGCCCTGGAGGAAGTCTACCAAAAACAGGTGATCGAACAGTATCCGGCTGGTCTTCCGCAGCCGGTCGCGAGCGTCGACAAGGTCGAAAAATTGCCCCAGCTGGTGCTGGGCATACTGAAGGCGGGGGATTTGTAAGGGAGAGGGGGCGGCGGCGCGGAGGTGGCCGGCGTCTTTTTGACGCTGGCCGCTGAAGCGCCGCCGCCCCCCAAAAACTCCCGGAGGCTAACTCGACAAAGTGGAGGCAGCGACCGTCACCCCATGAAAGCGTCTATCCGGATAGGAAGCCGCTATTTGGCGAAACGGTAACGGTCGCTTAGTTGAGATCGTGCTCATAGAATTTGCCGAGCCGGCGGGTCGCTTTGGCCAGACCGACACGACGGATCAGCTGCTGCCAGAAAATCAGACGCGACAGCACGCTGACCACCCCGGCCAGTGCCGACAGGTAGAGCAGTCCGCTGACCAGCCAATAGGACCAGACGAGACCGTCGGCAGAGAGCCAGTTGGCCGTGGCCGGCATTACCGCAAGCAAAGTGGCGATCTGGAAACCTACCTTGCTCTTGCCGAAGGAACTGGCCTTGGCCTGGCGCACGTATTTCTGCAGCCGGCCAAAGAGCCGGGTGGTGTCAAAGGGCCGGCGCAAAACCGTGCCGAAGAGGTCGATGGCCACCATGGCCAGAGCCGCCGGCCAGTGCAGGAAACCGGCGCAGGCAAGGAAGACAAAGACCGGCAGGAAGCAGATCTTGTCTACCAAGGGGTCGAGCCATTCGCCGAGGCCGGTGAGCCGCAGATGCAATCCGCGGTAGGGCAGAGTGTTGTGGCGCTCCAGACAAAACATCGGCAGGCGGGTGTGGTAGGGGGTGAGCCGGTGAATCCATTCGTCCAGCAGCACCTGCTTGTGGATTTTTTTCTTCACCCGCTTGCGCTTGTAACGGCGGCTGCCGGGCTTGCGCGGCACGCGCAGGAAAGTAATTTCCCTGTCTTCGTACCAGGCCCAGAGCTGACCGTCGTCAGTGAGAGGTGCTTTGGCGGCCGCGTGTTGCGCGGTGGCGTTGACCACCCTGCCGTCCGGAGCGAGCACCGTGATCAGTGGCAGAAAGCGAAGTCTACTCAGTACGGACATGGCGATCCGGCCGTCCAGCCGGTCCATGGCCAGTCCAAATACCACCAGCAGAAAGCCAAACCAGAGCTGGCCGATCTGACCTTCTGCCAGTAACCAGATTGCAAAACCGAGCAGCGACACCGGGGCCCTCTCCAGAGAAACCCAGTTGGCCGAGAGGCCGGGAAAGACTCCGCTGTAACGGAGCCAGCGGGCGGGCAAGAGCCAACCGATGGAGAAAGCCATAGCCGTCCCCACCGCCAGCATGCCCAGATAGCCCAGAAACCATTCCGGCAGGGTAGGGATTGCCATGTTTTTTCTCCTGCGCGCCTGCGGCGCGCCCGTTGGGGATGCGGCGCCAGGCCGTATCGGTTTTTCGCACTTTGATGGTCGATTGGCGGTGATTAACCGCGTTTTACTATGAGACGATTTTTGTCGATGTACGCTGCCTTCCGGGCAGATAATGCTCCACATCACACAGGAGGGGCGGGCGACCAGAACCGAATGACCAGGCCGCAGCCTTTTCCCAGTGACGGGGAAGGCCTTATATTACTCGCGTCAGGTTGATTTTCAAGGGAATTATGCTTAAACTCTGATCATGACCCGAATGAAAATAGAAACCGGCACCGACAACCCCATCCTACGCGAAAAAGCCAAAGCCGTGCGTAAAATCGACAAGGCCACGCTGAAGCTGATTCAGAACATGGAGGAAACCATGGAAAAAGACAATGGTTGCGGCCTGGCCGCGCCGCAGGTGGGCGTGGGGCAGCGGATCATCGTGGTCAAACTGAACCAGCAAACAGATCAGGAGGTCAATCTGGCGATGGTCAACCCGGAAATCGTCTTTCATTCCGAAGAAACGGAAGTGGACACCGAGGGCTGCCTGTCCGTGCCGAAAGTCTTTGATCTGGTGCGCCGCTGGCGCGATGTGATCGTCAAATTTCAGGACAAAAAGGGACGCGAGCAGATGCTCAAACTGTCCGAACTGAATGCCCGCGTGGTCCAGCATGAAATTGACCATTTGGACGGGGTGCTGTTCACCGACAAAGTGGAGCAGACCGCCCCCTCGCCAATTGCCATGCTGGAGAAACAGGAGCGGCATCTCAATTTATAGAAAACGGCCCCGGGCCGCGAGGTTTTTTGATTGTTTTTAAAAATTGGCCATGAGAAAAATTAAAGTAATTCATTATCCGGAAAACTGTATCGGCTGCAATTTTTGCGTGCTGATGGCGCCCGGGCAATGGAGGATCAACGATGACACGGGCCGCGCCGAACTGATCGGCGGCAAGCCGGAAGGCGACCAGGTGACGCTGGAGATTTCCGCTGCCGACCGTGAGGCCAATCAGCGGGCGGCCGAGTCCTGCCCGGTGCAGATAATCAAAGTGGAGGAATCAGCCGAATGAGGTTCATCCGGCCAACAGTGGTGGAACCGCGGGGAGTCGAACCCCGACCCATCAATTGTCAGGATTGTGGATGGACCACTCCCGGTCCCACACGCCATTGGCAGATTAAATTGAAAAACCTGTTATAATTCTGATGTCAGGATTGTGGGTGAACTTCCCACAAAGAGGCCGCGCCAAGCGCGGCCTCTTTGCACTGTAATTATTTTGCTTTTTGAGGCTTATAGATAGAGTAAAACGCAATTTTTTATTGTTTCGCCATGACTGAAAGTAGAAATCATTCCCGAACACCGGCCGATCAATTACCAACGCAACCCTATCTACAGCCGGAGAAACAGGCGGCGTTGGCTCCAACCATGCATGCCGGCGGGGAAATGCCCCGGCCAGGCGAGAAACCCGGTCAGCCGGAAGAACAGGTTGAACAAACCCGCAAATCGATTGGTTGCGGAGCAATCGCCGTCCTCTGTCTGGGTATGGCCGCCAGTGGGGCCGTGGGGACAATGAGTTACCTTTACATCAGCAAAAAGCCACCTTTTGACACAGTGGATGTAGCCGGCGCGGCTTCGACGGCAAGCAACTCAAACGTAATGACAGATAACCCTCCGGAAGACGCCACCAATTCCGCCGTAACGATCCGTTCCAATCAGGATTTGCATGAGGCTCTTTTGAAACATGAACTTACCGTGACCGCCCGTGATTTTGGTTTTGAAACCGAGCGTCCGGAATTTCAGGCCAAGGCCCTCTATCTGACTTCCGCCTCCGCTGCCGATGATCATTACAACTGGCGGCCCGTGCGCGAGAGGATTACCCGAACCGGACAACCGGAACTGCTGGTGGCGGTGCGGATTCTGAATCCCAATCTCGGCGACAACTACTTTAACCTGCTGGTGCCCGAAGGTCTTTCCTACAGGGCAAAAGCCGCCGATCCCAAAGACCCCTCAATCGTCTATTTTTACTACAATTGTGCCGACAAAAACGGCCAAAGCAATATGCTGGCGCAGCTGGGCATCAGAGACCCGCAAAAGCCCCGGAAACTGCTCTGGGGCAAATCCTTCCTGGTCAGTGACTGCCCGGAGTAATCGGCGCAATGGCCGGCCCGCGCGGAGTACCCCAAACCGCCGCCGCGCTATTTCTTCAGCTCGGC
>DBRL01000002.1:24573-27018 GCA_002305925.1 Candidatus Peregrinibacteria bacterium UBA1369 | reverse complement strand
TACCCCTCCTCCCGTCTGGTCATCAGTATATAGATCATCTCGGCCACCTCGGCGCGGGTAACTTCACCGGCCGGGGCAATATGATGGGCGGAAGAGTCAAGCAGCCCCTCATTGATACCTGCCTGCACATAGCGGATATACCACTGGTTCAGTTCGATGTCGGCAATCCGGCTGAGCTGGGTGGTGTCTGGCTGCACGTCTGCCACCTCAAAGCCGCGGGTGGTAATTTTCAGGGTTTCCACCAGATTTACCGGTTTCTCTGCGCGAAAAAGGCCGTCCGGGTAGCCGTGTACAATGTCGGCATTCTTGGCCGCCTTGACATGGCGCGGAGACCAGGCATTCAAATCTGTGTCGGGAAAGGCTTTTTCTACCGGCGGTTCCGGCAGGGGAGCTTCGACTGCCCGCACCACCATCGCTGTGACTTCAGCCCTGGTGGCCGGGGCATTGGGCTCGAAATAGCAGGGGCGGCGGCCGCCGGCTACACCTTCGTTGTAGAGGTAATTGATGGCATTTTCCGAACTGTGGCCGGAAATGTCGCGGAAGGGGCAGTTGTTGCCCTGACTGAGCAGACCTCCCGGGGCCACCTCCACGGTCCCGTTGGTGCCGCTCTGTCCTTCCGTCCCGCTGCTGCCGGACTGGCTGGTATCTCCATAGTGAATGGTCACGGTTTCTCCGCTGGAAGCTTCCCTCAGAAAGGGCAGCTTGGTGGAGTTGATCGGGCGTTCCGGACCGCTTTCCTGTGCGAAAACGGCCAGCGGAATCATTGCTCCGGCCAGCACCGCTCCCATCAATGTGTACCTGATCAGCCCCCCAGTGGGGTAAAAGCTAGCTCTGGACATAATGAGAAAATAAAGTGTAATAACACGCGAACTATAGCACAATTATTTTCTAATGCCAGCCTTTTTTGCTCCCGTTAGCCTCGGGGCCTGGCGATGCGGCCGGCTAATGCCATAGAAAAAGCGCCAGGGCAGGTCTGTCCCTTTGGATATGCCGATGCGCGTGGCTACCCGCGGGCAGAGCACTTTCTTGCCCTGATCGGCCAGAAAAAAATCTTCGTTTTTCACCAGATCAACGCCATTTTGCTTCAGATCCAGCCCCAGGGCCAGACAGAGTTTACCCGGGCCGTTACAAATATTTTGACTGGTCAGCTTGGCGGCATCTTTAATTTTTACGCATTCTTTCGCCTTGCCGCCATTTTGCCCCCGGTTTCTCACCGCACCGCGTCTTGCCTTCATGGCGCGCAGTCCTCGGCGGGGGATCAGCGAGCGAATCAGCACGGCGGCCGGAAACCCCTCCTCCTCGGTGATCACGTTGAGGCAATGGTACATCCCGTAGGTAAAATAAACATAGGCGTGCCCGCCCTGCCAGAACATTACGTCATTGCGTCTGGTGCGCCCCACCGCCGCATGGGAGGCCGGATCGTCGCGGCCGATATAGGCTTCCACCTCATTGATTTCCCCAATCAATTCCTGCCCGTCCCTGTCGCGCAGCACCAGCAGTTTGCCCAGCAGATCGCGGGCGACCTCCAGGGTGGGACGCAGAAAAAATTTTCGCGGCAGTCGTTTGCGTGCCTTTGCTTTCATTCCGTAGAATAAACTGGATCGGCTACAATAATTCCACGGACATTATAACTGAAATTCATCAAAAACAACTCCCTCCGGATTGATTTTCTTCCCTTTTCGCTTCATACCAAGCTTGCGGGCCAGTTTGATACTGGCGAGATTACCCTTTTCAGCCAGATATTTAATCTTCTCGGCCTGGCCATAGGCACTTTTGTACCAGTCAATCAGACACTGTACGCTTTCCCGTCCATAGCCGCTGCCCTGGGCGTCTTCCCTGATCCATACGCCCAATTGCGGGTCGACGTTGATGTTTTGTATCGAAACCACTCCCAAAAACTCGCGTTTCTCGGCCTTCAGAACCACCATTCCCAGTCTTTCCCGTCTTTCCTGGCGCTCTCTGCACTCGGTCAGCCAGCAGTGTGCATCTTCGCGATCGGCAAAACGAACGCTGTAACGGGCCACATTGCCGCGGTTCTCTGCCAACAGCTCGTCCAGCCACTCCGCGGTCAGCGGCTCCAGGCTCAGGCGTTCGGTCGACAGTTTTTCGGGTAAATTTTCCATATTGACGCCGCGGTCGCGGCAGATGGATAAATCCCCATATTATAGCAGAAAACAGGGCGGGCCGCCATACGGCGGCCCGGGAGTGACTAGGCCTATAGTGACAATAATTGATGTTTGACACCGCCCGCCGCCAAAAGTTAAGCTCTTTGAGCAAGAATAATTTTATCTAACATATAGCAATGGATTCATACGAGCTGCGCCGTAAATACCTGGATTTCTTCATCTCCAAGGGCCACGCCGAAATCGCCCCCGCTCCGCTGCTGGCCGAAAACGACCCAACTCTGCTATTTGTCAACTCCGGCATGTTCCCGCTGGTTCCCTA
>DBRL01000002.1:18265-24485 GCA_002305925.1 Candidatus Peregrinibacteria bacterium UBA1369 | reverse complement strand
AGCGTCTTTGCCGGCAACGACGTGGTGGCCAGGGACGATGAAAGTATAGAAGTGCTGCGTTCCATCTTCGAAAAACACGGCCTTGCCGCCGATGTTGCCCCCGCCACCACCGGCAAGGGCGAACTCGGCCCCGGCGTGGAGCTGGACTTCGAAAAACAGCGCCTTTTCCCCTATGTCGACAAAAACTGGTGGAAAAGGGGAGATGCCGTCGGCGAGGTGGGGGGCCCAGATTCGGAAACTTTTTATGATACCGGCTTGCCGCATGACCCGAAATTTGGAAAATATTGCCACCCCAACTGTGACTGCGGACGTTTTCTGGAAATCGGCAATTCGGTTTTTATCCAGTATCGCAAAACCCCCGATTCCTGGGAGGAAATTTCCCAGCGCAACGTCGATTTTGGCGGCGGACTGGAGCGGCTTCTGCAGGTAGTGCAGGGCAAAAAAGAGGTTTTTGAAACCGACCTCTTCGCTCCCTACATCAGTCTGATCGAAGAACGTACCGGCCAGAAATACTCCGACCACACCCACGATTTCCGCGTCGTCACCGACCACATCCGCGCCGCCACTTTCCTGATCGCCGACGGCGGCTATCCGTCCAACAAAGACCAGGGCTATTTCATCCGCCGTCTGCTGCGCCGCGCCCTGGTGGCCCTGCAGAATATCGGTGGTGGCGTGGAATTGCTCGAGGAGCTTTCCGCTGCGGTGATCGCCAAAATGTCGCCCGCCTATCCGCTGCTGGAGGAGCGCCGGCAGAGCATCCTTTTGGCAGTGGGCGAGGAGCTGGCCAAATTTTCCAAAACCCTTCAGAACGGCGTCAAATATTTTGAAATGGCCAAGCCCGTCAACGGGGTGATCTCCGGCGAGGATGTCTTTAACCTGGTCACCACCTATGGTTTTCCGCTGGAAATCACCATGGAAATGGCCACCCGCCGCGGCCTGCAGATCGACCGATCCGATTACGATCGCCGCATCGAGGCGCACAAAGACCTTTCCCGCCAGGGCTCGGAACACAAATTCAAGAGCGGCCTGGCCGACACCACCGCTGCCACCGTCCGCCTGCACACCGCCACCCATCTATTGCATCAGGCCCTGCGCAGCGTGCTCGGCCCGCATGTCGAGCAGAAGGGCAGCAACATCAACCCCGAGCGCCTGCGTTTCGATTTCTCCCATCCCGCCAAAATGACCCCGGAAGAAATCGCCAAAGTCGAGGCCCTGGTCAACGAGCAGATTGCCAAAGGGCTGGAGGTGCACTGTGAGGAAACCAGTCCCGACGCCGCCAAGTCCAAAGGCGCCATCGGCCTCTTCAACGACAAATATTCCAACAATGTCACCGTCTACACCGTCGGCGCCCCGCTGAGCGAGGCAGAAAAAGCCTTTTCCAAGGAAATCTGCACCGGCCCGCATGTCAAAAACATCTCCGAATTGCAGGGCTTCAAAATTCTCAAGGAAGAGGCCTGCTCGGCCGGCATCCGCCGCATCAAGGCAACCGTCACGGCCAATCAGTGAGATTGACATCTGGGACGAAACAAATATGATGTATGCAGAAGGCGATGATGCTGCCGACACAGCAGAGCCGGAGGAAGAAAATCAGCCCGCAGGCCGATGACTAGACCCTCCCGGGATGTGCCCGTTATAGCACCTAACTTCCGCAGGGAAGTAAAAGTTTCAAGTAAGGTGGCACCGCGAATCAAATCGCCCTTACAGACCATCAGGGCAAATTTATGCGTGAACGAATTTATACCAGCGAACTGGGCGGACACCTGGGAGAAAAAATCGTTGTACAGGGCTGGCTGCACGCCCTGCGAAAAATGGGCGAGATAGCTTTTCTGATTCTGCGCGATGGCAGCGGCATCTGTCAGGCAGTGTTGGACCATCCTCTGGAGATTGGCCGGCTGGACGGGCTGCAGACCGGGACAGTTCTCAGGATCTCCGGGACTGTCTGTGAGTCCCGATCGGAGCTGAAATTTGAACTGCAGGAGGTGAATATCGAAATCATTAACGCTGTCACGGAAATCGCGCCGGTCGATATTTCCAAGAAAAAACTCAACCTGAACCTGGACACGCTGCTTGACAATCGTGTGCTTACCCTTCGCCATCCCTCACAGCAGGCGCTTTTTCGCATCTACGCCCATACCCAGAGAGCAATCCGCCAATATCTGGAAAAGGAACAGTTTACGGAAATCAATACGCCGAAAATCATTGCTGCGCCAACTGAAGGCGGGGCAGAAATCTTTCAGCTGGACTATTTCGGACGCCAGGTCTGTCTGGCGCAAAGCCCGCAATTTTACAAACAGATCATGGTCGGGGTTTTTGAGCGCGTCTATGAGATTGGCAAGGCCTATCGCGCTGAATCGAGTCACACCAGCCGTCACCTCACCGAAATTAATATGCTCGATCTGGAGCTCGGTTTTCTGGATAACCTGGAAGATCTCCTGAATTTTACCGAAAAATTCCTTTTCGGAGTACTGGAAGAAATCTGGCAGATGTCACTGCCGGAGCTGCAGCTGTTGTCGGCTGAAAAACCTCTTCTGTCCGAAAAATTTCCCAGGATAACTCTGAGCGAATTGCATCGTCTCTATCTGGAAGCCACCGGCCGGGATCTGACCGCAGAGCGCGACGCCTCGCCCGAGGAGGAAAAATTCATCTGTCAATATTCCCGTGAGCGGTGGCAGAGTGAAGCCGTCTTTATCACGGCGTTTCCCTGGAGCGACGCCAAATTCTATCACAAGAGAAGCCTTTCCGATCCTCAACTGGCCGAAAGGGCCGACCTGCTTTTTCGCGGGGTGGAAATTGCCACTGTACCGCTGCGCGAGGAGAACTATCAAAAACTATGCGCGCAGATGGTTGAAAAGGGCATTGATCCTGGCCATGAAGGCTTCAAATACTATCTCGAGGCCTTCAGGTACGGACTGCCCCCGCATGGCGGTTTTGGGATGGGCATTGCCCGTCTGGTCGCCAAAATCACCGGGCTGGAGAACGTCAAGGAGGCTGAACTGTTCCCCCGCGATACCAGAAGGGTAGCCCCATGATCGTTGCATGTTTACGGCCGCAGTTATTCTGCGTCTCAGCAGCGCTTCAGCTTCTCGAAATAAAGTGGGAAAAGCTCGTTGGCAGTGAGTTTGGCATCGGGAGACGCAGCCTCCTGCCTGACAGTTATCAGCACTCCGGCCAGGGTTTCATCCTGGATTTTGCTGCAGGCGTAATTAAAAAATTCTACCGTGACTGGTCTGTAGTCGGGGTTGGTCAGCGCATAGTATTCAGCGGTGACTGCGGCATCCATTTTGTCCAGGGCAAAGGCCAGCCCACGTCCCTCAAATTCGTACCACAGCCTGATGATCTCCTGTCGCTGGGGGAAATGTGCTGGCAGAATGCGGCGTAATTGATCAGCTTCCAGTTCTGCCTTTTCCTGGTCACCAATTTCTCCCGGAGTCCAGTCCGTGCCGAGAATTTCCGGCAATTCATGAATCAGACACTGCCGTCGCAGCTCCAGCGGGCTCAACCCCCATTTGCGGGGTGAAATGGCTGCAGCTGCCAGCGCCAGTTTGGCGGTATGCTGGAGGGCGGATTCAACCGAACCATCCTCATGCACATTTCTTTTCAGCCAGCCCCGGCGGGGATAGTCCAGTCTCTTCAAAATGGGACGCAGGTCCTGCGGCAGGCCGGTTTGATTGAGCTGATCGGCCAAAATTTCTGAAGCATTGGCAAATGATTTCATAGCGCCTATTTCTGATAACCCCGCCCCGCGCATTGCGCGCTGGCCGGCAGATAGTCGGAACCCAGCCCGGGATCCACTTCCAGCGAGCCGCTGTCCCCTCCGATATGCGCCTGCCAGGCTGTCAGTCCGGCATCCTCCAGGGTGCTGCCCGGGCGGCGGTCGGAGAAGCGCGCGCTCTGTCCGGCGATATAATAGCAGTTGTTGCTCATCGTCGGCATACCGTCGAGGGCCGAGAGGCCGCCCAGCTCATTGCTGTAGCGGATTTCCACCATCGGCCGGGTGATGCCTGAGGGCTGGCTGACGATATTGTTGTAGATGGTCGGATTGACATTGGCCGGGCGTCCAGCATAGTCCTCCCAGTCCTGGAAGGTGATGCCAAAGTAAATGGCGCTGTGATAGTCACCGTTGGCCACGTTGACCAGCGTGTTGTTGTAGACCTGGGCGTCTTTGGCGGCGTAGAGTCCGATGCCGGAAAGGCCGGTGTTGACGATCAGATTGTTGCGCACCGTGCCGCGGATATTTTCAAAATAATTCGGGTTCACCGTCAGATCGAAAAATTCCGGGCTGGTGTCGAAACCGACCAGTATGCCGGCGGAACCGGCCCGCTCGATGCGGTTGTTTTCGATCAGCGCGTCCGCAGCGCCGCCCTTGGCGTAAACGGCGTTGGAGCAGATGTCATGGATGTAATTGTTCTGTACTTTCATGCCGTCGCCGTTGACGTTGTCGATGCCCTCGGCGTTGCAGTCGCCAAAGGTCTCCGTCACGCCGGAATTATAGATTTCATTGTAACGGATGGTGATGTTGTCGCTGTTGGGCTTGATTTTGATCACATCGCGGCTGGAAGAATGCAGTTTGCTGTCCTCGATGACGATGTTGGACGCGCCGGCGCGGCTGGCCTCTCCCCAGTCCCATCTGGTCTCGGTGGCAAAGGCGTAAAAGCCTCCTTTTACTTCGACGCATTGCAGTTTGCCGCCGGAGGAATCGACATCAAAATAAACTGCGGCCTCTTCGTAATTGTCAGTCAGGTCGATCACCGCCCATTCGCCGTTTTTCGATTTTAGGGTGATGTTGGGCTGGCGGATGCGAACATTGATGCCTTCGCGATAGGTGCCGCCGCGCAGAATTACCGTGTCGCCGGGCTCGGCCGCGGCCAGGGCCGTATTGATGCTCTTGTAGGGCGCGCCGATCGAACCGTCGGCCGTGTCATCATTGCCGCTGGGGGAGACGTAGACGCCGTCGGCCGGGTCTACGCCGGAGCAGGCGCGCGGGCCGGCATTGCCGGCTGATGCAATTGGGGGTTGCGTTGTGCCGCCGGAGCCGGTGTCCGTGCCTGTGTCCGAGCCAGTGCTGCCGCTATCCGTGCCGCTGTCGCCGCTGCCCGTACCGGCATCATTGCCATCGTCTGAACCGCCTTCCGCAGTACCGCCGCTTCCCGTACTACCGCCATCCTGAGGTTTGGTCAGTCGAAAACGATAGTTGAAAGCCAGCTGCGCGATCTGCCCGCGATTCATCAGCTGTGCATAGCTGATGCCGCTCAGGGCGACTCCGCTTTGTTCGGCGGCATTGGTGTAGGGCGAATACCAGGCCGAACCGGCCGCTCCACCTGCGTCCCCGTTGGCGAGGTAGAGAATTTTCAGCGCCTCTACATAATTTATTGTCCTGTCGGGATGGAAAAATCCGTCCGGATATCCCTGCACGATGCCTTTATTCTTGGCCTGGCAGACATAGGGGGCATACCAGTCGGCTTTGACATCGGGGAAACAGTTGCCGCTGACCGTCACCTCCTCGCCGGTAGCACCAAGAATGATTTTCAGAAATTCGGCGCGGTTGATTTCACGTAGCGGCTGATAGGTCCCGTCTGGATAGCCGTGGATCACGCCGTTTTCCACCCAATATTCAATGGCGGTTTGATAGGGGCTGCCCTTGATGTCCGAGAGTGAAACGGCCACCGCCTGACCGGCGATTGCGATCATAGTCAGTCCGGCAACTGCGACGCCCAAAAATTTCCTTTTATTCATCTTAGAAAAATTATGTTGTTTTAACTTTTAAATTGGTCTTGGCCAAAAAATAGGCCGAAATAATTGCCGTGATCGGAATTACCACCACCAGCGAGAGGGCTCCGACTAGGGTCCTGGTCAGCTCCAGCGCGATGAAATCGGTGTTGATAAGTTCTGTAAAGGTACTGCCTTCGGTCAGAAATAGCGCCAGTAGAAAAGGCAGCGCGCTGGCCAGGTAGGCAAACAGCAGCGTGTTAATCATCGAAGCCAGCACGTCCTTTCCGACTTCCATGCCAATGCAGTAAACCTTGACGATACCCAGATGGGTTTGTTCCTTCAGTGCCTCAAAAATAGCCGAGGAAATGGAAATGGAGGTATCGATCAGTGCGCCCACTGCCCCAAGAAACAGCGAAGTAATCAGAATATCCGCCATGTTTACCCCCGGGAACATTACGGTCAGCCCGCGGAATTCTTCCGCCGGTGTGTTGCCCAGAGCGGCCAGATCGCG
>DBRL01000002.1:17151-18199 GCA_002305925.1 Candidatus Peregrinibacteria bacterium UBA1369 | reverse complement strand
GGAAAACCGACTATGACCATGCGCAAAAAGATTGTCAGAAACAGCCCCAGCGAAATCAGCACGCTGGCAATGGCCGTCGCGCCTTTCAACCTTGCAATCACCACCGCCAGAACAGCAAACAGCAGAAACATCCAAAAAAGCCCGCTCTGATGATAGTAGTCAACCGTCTCATATGAGTTTTTGCCGCTTTCGCGATCGGTATGGATAGCCACCAGCACGCTGTCGCCTGCCCGGTACTTGTTGTAGGTATTCAACCCGCTTTGCGGCGCGGGCAGGGTCAGGCCTTTCTGGTCTCCGTCTTCGGCCAGTACGGACAGAGGAATGTCGCCGCTTTCGTCCTGCGTACCCACCTCCACCACCTGCCCATGCAAAAAGCTGAACGAAGCACCATTATCTTTGTCCAGGGAATGAATCACCGGCTGCATGTTTTGCAGCAGGACAGCAAAAACCAGTGTCAGCAGGGCCAACAGACAATAGAGCCAGAATACCGGAGTTAATTTCTTTAAAGTCACAAGAATAATTGAAAGAGCACCACAAACTATACATATTTTTCTATGCGGAAAAAAGTTGACGGAAGTAAAAAAGGTGCTATAAATGGTGTGGAAATATGCACTTTAACAGAATTACCAGGTAGAGAGCCATCGTCGCACAAAAGTGATCTGGAGCACCTTCTGCCAGCAGTGGTAGTGAGATGAATCGATTCTTTGTGTCACGATCATCTCTTTATCTTAGGAATACGATACTGAAAAACCCATCGACCTTGTCGGGGAATTTCCCCCGTCATGCAGGAAAGAAGGTGAACGATGAAAGGGAACAAGCAGGGAGAGGGCGCTCCGGAACAGAAGCAAGAGGAAGACAGTCCGAAGGAGTGGTGGATGCTGTCCGAGGAGGACATTCGGACTCATCAGGCCGCCCAGGCCTACCACGAGGAGTGTCGCCGGCGGGAGGCAGAGCGACACAAGAAGGGCAAGAAGGGCAAGAAGGGGTCCGGAGGCGGAGGTTACTGGGGAATTTAGTATCTCTCCTGGGTAGAGATACTGCGTCAGGG
>DBRL01000002.1:16389-17136 GCA_002305925.1 Candidatus Peregrinibacteria bacterium UBA1369 | reverse complement strand
ATTATTAGATTCAACATGTTCGGGCTCTTTAAAAACAAATGAAGATAGGGAGTGATCATTGTAGCAGCCGGCACTGTTTTTCTTTCCGTGATTTGCGGCGAGGAAAAACGCCGGTTATTACCATGATCCTCTCTTTATCTGACTCTTACTGCCAGCTTTAGAGGGAACCGCATTGGTGTTTCCTTGAAGCTGTCAGCAAGAAACTGGCAGCTGTGCGGCAATTGCCGCATACATTTTCGAGGTGCACCATGAACGAAGTCCGTAACCCCTATGAGTCTGTCGGGGCTGCTCTGGCCGCCCTGGTGGAGGCCGCCGCAGGCATTGCCAAAGCCCAGGAGGCTCTGGCACCCTTTGCCAAGCCCCCGGAGGAACCCGAGGAACCCACCGCCCCACCTGCCAAAGAGCCACCGCCCGCCGCTGAACCGCACACCGAGGAGGCACCCGTCGCAGAAGCACCCGTTGAAGAACCCGCCGCCGAGACCGCGCCGGAGGAGCCGCCCGCCGTCGAAGAGCCCGCACCGGAAGAGCCGCCACCCGTCGAAGAACCCGCGCCAGCCGAAGAGCCCGTNNCACCCGAAGAACCAACGCCAGCAGCCTGAACTTCCCAGTCGCACCCCCTCGGCCGGCCTCCGCAAAACAGATAAAGAGAACACCCAGTGGCCCCGCGCGCCGCAGGCGCGCGGGGCCCGTTCTCTATTTCACCCCGTGCTCATTGAAGAACTGGCTGTATTTCTGGTCCTCCACCAG
>DBRL01000002.1:14023-16343 GCA_002305925.1 Candidatus Peregrinibacteria bacterium UBA1369 | reverse complement strand
GCTGCCATGTCCTGGCCGGGATTGTCGATTTGCTTCATCAGTTCGGCCACGGTTTGGCGGTAATAATTGTGCAGAGCGATATGCGGCTTGGCCTCCGGATAATTCAGCTCGGCAAAGTATTTTTCTTCCGTCTCCAGATGATAGGCGGCGTAATCAAAAAGCTCACTCAGCAGCAGACGGATTTCCTCCCTGTCGAAATCGGGAGGATCGAGCCGGTCGACAATACGGTTTAATATTTCAAAATAATGCTGATGCTGTTCGTCCAACAGGTGTACGTGAACGCTGTACCTTTCGGTCCACTGGAATTTCATTGGCGGAAAATTATTGATAGTTAAAACCAATATAAATACAAAATTGAACTATTACAATTTTTGCCTTATAAGTATAGCGTAACTTAAGCTTGTTTATGTTGAAGGGCATATCAATTATTATCATCTGTATAAGCATTATGACCGCCTGCTCCAATTTTCCTGCCTCTCCGCCAGCCTCCGACCAGTCCGGTGCTTCCGCCGACCTCCAGACCAATGTGCTTGCCGGGCAGAGCTGGCTGCTTTCGCCGGTCAAGGTTCGTGAAATGCTGCAGACCGCCACCCCGCCAAAAATTATCGACGTCCGCACGCCGGAGGAATATGTTGCCGGCTGTCTGGAGGGTGCCACGGATATAGATATTGCTGCTCCCGATTTTGAGTCGAAGCTTGCCACACTCGACAAAAACGCCTCCTATCTGGTCTACTGCCGCTCCGGTCGACGAAGCGCGGACGCGGTGCAGCGCATGAAAAATCTCGGCTTCGGCAATATTGTCGAACTCGAGGGTGGTATCAACGCCTGGCAGTCCCAGGGTTTGCCCATAAAAAACAATTGCTCATGATTCAAATACTGCCAGCGGGGCAGCCGGCTCCGCAATTCGTATTGGCCGATGCGGACGAGGAACAGTTAAGGCTAAAGGACTTGCTTGGCCGCTGGGTCGTACTCTACTTCTATCCGCGCGACAACACTCCGGGCTGCACCCTGGAAGCCATCGATTTCAGCCGGCTGCGCGAAGAATTCGCAGCACTGGATGCCGTTATCGTGGGGGTTAGTAAAGACAGCTGTCAGTCGCACCGCAAATTTGCCGCAAGGCATGGACTGTCCCTGGTACTCCTTTCCGACCCGGACAGCGCCGTGCAGAAAAGTTACGGCGTCTGGCGACCGAAAAAATTCATGGGCCGCGAATTTCTCGGCACGGTGCGCTCGACATTCCTGATCGATCCGGCTGGCAAAATCGCCCGGGTCTGGGACAACGTGCGGGCCGCTGGTCACGCCGATGAGGTATTGGCCGAACTAAACCGGCAGCGGGACCAATGGAAAAACAGCCTCAAAAACAACCAAATTCTCGAAAAATGCGCCGTCGAGCTGGTCAGAACGGTTCGTAAAAAACAGGGTATCTACCAGAAAGCACGACTTAAAAAATCCAACAACTCATCAGATTAGTTATGAATGATACATTGTCAGCACATCCCGAGGAAAAGCTTCCCGAACATGAGCATGAGCACGAGCATCAAGATGCCGAGGAGCAGAAGGCTCTCGCCGATGACCTGGATCCCGCAGAGCATGAACAGCCGGGTGACCGGTTGATTGCTCAGATGCGCGAGGCCCTTGAAGGTGGGCATGATCGTGAACAGCTGCACGAGGTCGGTGATTTATTGTTCGAGGAGTTCTCTTCACCCGAATATCCCGCCGAAGTGATTTTGCCCTCACTGGCCGAAGTATATCGTGAACATCGCGATCAGTTTGACCCGAAATTGACCTTCGTTGCCTTCATTCGGTCCTTCGGTCCAGGGCTGGTCAAACTCTGCCAGCAGAAACTCGTCGATGAGGGAGGCTATGATCTGGGGCAATACGGCGAAAACAATGATGGCGTTGACGGCGTTCTCGGAAGTATGACCAATCGCGCCCTGCGTGAATATTTTCGCAACCTGCATGGGCAGCAGGATGAAGAACCCGAGCAGCCTTCTGAAAAACCGCGTCTCAGCCCCAAAGCCAGCCTGGAGGGCGCCATCCTCGATCATTATCACCAGACCGACAACAGTTACCGCACTCTCGACCTGCCCAAAATATTCGGCCGCGATCGCAACAAAATCGAAAAATACATTACTGATACCGACCCGGTGACCGGCGGAGAACTGACCTTTCTGGGCCGCCCTTTGTTCCGCCCCGACGAAAAGGGGGCGCGCGGCACGCATCTCTATCTGATTCCCTTCCTCAAAATCGCCGAGGAGAAAATCCGCGACAGTGGCGTCAATTATCAGCCGCGCGCCCAAACACTGGGCGGCTATCGTTT
>DBRL01000002.1:3357-13964 GCA_002305925.1 Candidatus Peregrinibacteria bacterium UBA1369 | reverse complement strand
GTTGATTATCCCAAGCTGGGCATTGATCCGATGCATTTCCAGCAGCGCTTTCCCCCCGACAGTGAAGATGGCCAGGCCATCATCAACTCCAGTCCCATCGGCCAAAAATATTGGCAGGCAGTTCAGGAAAAAATGTCGCAAATCAGCTGATCGTATTGCCTGGTTTTTGCCACCGCATGTTATTGCGAAATTAATTTTCACGGTTGTACATGTCTTTTCGCGCAATCGGTTGTCGTATCGTTTTGAGATTGTGTTAAATTCCGATAGAGCTATTTTTTAATTTCATCACTATGAAAAAACTGCAACTGGCCGCCGTGCTGGTACTGTCACTTGGCCTGCTGGCCGCCTGTGGTAATGCACCGGAGACCGCTCCCGCCGACAATACTACCCCTCCCGTAGCCGAAAGCACCGACACGCCCGTCGTGGAGGAACCGGCCGGACCCGTCGCCTTTGCCGATGTCGGCAAAAACATCATGGACGCCAAGAAGGATTACAAACTTTTCCGCTTCCTGGAGGGTGAGGGTACCTGTATGGAGATGGGCTTCCCGACCAACCTGGTCTATGCCGCTCCCAACATGATCAAAACCGAGGACGAATCATACGTCGAAGACATGACCATGGTCGATTTCACCGGCCGCATCAGCTTCAACGAGCTTCCACTCACCACCGGTAATGTCGCCTGTGAGGCCAAGACTACCACTGGCGTCACCACCGTCAAGGTCACCTGTACCAGCGGCGAGGGCGAGGAAAAACAGGAAGTCTGCACCGCCTCCTTCAAACTCTACGCCGAGAAATAATTCTCGCGCCCCCGGACGGCGTGTTTGACACAGCGCGTCCAGCCGAATAGGACCAAAAGATTTTTGGTCCTTTTTTGCTGCATCTGTCCAATTCAATTTCTTTACAAAGTGGGGGGTGGGGTGGAATAAAATATTAGTATTCCATCAAAATATTCCATGAACAAATTTACCTTTGGGGGTGAGGGCGATTTGCCGGAACCCGCTTTTGGCGAAAGCTCAAAACGGCAATTGGAATTGCCCGGTCTGAAAAACGGGCCGAACGGGGAAACCCTGCCGGAACGACCAGAGACCATTATCATCAACGCGGCCGAGCGCGGGCGGGAAGCTCTGCTCAATGAAGGCTGCGATCGTGACCTGGTGCTGGCACATGACAACTGTGAACTGATTGAGCTGGATGAAAAACTTGAAGAAGCTTTTCGCAATCTGCGCCGCGGCTACCCAAATCTGCCCTATGCCGGGCAGTGCCAGGGCAGGGAATTCCGCCTCAATGCCGATCTGATCATCGATGCCATCGCCGCCCGTACCCTGCAGGGACTGGATCCGGCCAAAGTGGTAGTGATGATGCCCTGGCGGGCCGGACTGGCCTTTAGCGGCAGCTATCAGCGCCTGGGCGTCAATAAATTCTATCACGTCAGTTCCCGCCGCGATGAGGAAACTCTTGAAACGTTAGTCGATTATGAGGCCGGATGGGTGGAGGACGGCGACCTGGTGATCATGGCCGATCCCATGCTGGCCACCGGCAACACAGCCATCGATGCCATCGGCAGAATGCTCGCTGGCGGGCTTACACCGGACAGAATCATCGTCAACGCGGTTGTGGCGGCGCCGGTGGGGGTGCGCAAAGTCAAAAGGAATCCGGCCATCCGCGTCGTGGCCGGCGCCCTGGACGACAAACTGGACCACCGCGGCTACATCGTCCCCGGCCTCGGAGACTTCGGCGACAAATACTACGGTGACTTTACCGAAGGCGATATCGCCGCCACCGCCGCCGCTTTGCAAATCGACCCGCTCTCCCGCCAGAAACTTCGCGAGCGTTTCCGCGCCCACCATCAATAGCGCCTGCGCTCAATACGAAAACATCACGGCCCCCGATTACATGCCTTTCAGGGGGGACAGATAGTCCAGATAGTTGTCAAAGCTTTTACTGAATTCAGCCGCCACGTTGGCGTTCCGTATCACCAGGAAATTCTCATCATTGAGGAAAAATCCGCCAAAGGACCAGTTGGCCGTGCCGGTCAAAACCACCCGTTCATCCACGATCAGATTATGGTGGTGAAAAATCGAGTACTGGCCGACGCTGTTGGCCGTGGCCTGTCCGCCGATTATCAGTTCCAGATTGTCCAGGCCGTGCAGGTCTTTGCGCTTTTGCAGATAATTGTAAATCGAAATCTCCGGCGCCAGATTGAGCTGATCAAAAATCACCCTCACCCGTACTCCGTCCAGCGCCCGGCTTACCAGCGCCGCGCCGATAAAGGTGGAATCGACAATCGTATTGGCCACGTCGATCGAAGTCTCAGACTCCCGAATCAGATCGAGAATGCGGTTTTGAATCGAATATCTCTCCCGCCCCGGCGAAAACCACACCTCCACCTGTGAGCCATCGGGAAAATCAATCAGGTCGGACCAGGGGCGAAAATCCCCCAGGCGGAATTTGTTGAAACCGTTTTTATTCTCCAGAAGCCTTTGGAATTCGCGCCCATAGCTTTCTATAATCTCGGCATTGCCGGTTTCCAGAAGGATGTTGGGGTCCAGATCTTCCTGCAGATAGGACCAGTTCCAGGAACCGGTATAGAGTTTTTGACCGGGCTGTCCGGGATCGACCAGCATAAATTT
This sequence comes from Candidatus Peregrinibacteria bacterium UBA1369, assembly GCA_002305925.1. Taxonomy (GTDB): domain Bacteria; phylum Patescibacteriota; class Gracilibacteria; order UBA1369; family UBA1369; genus UBA1369. Next base: position 11,334 of record DBRL01000002.1, on the reverse strand, counting down.
GTGATGCATGCTGTAATTGGTGCTGGGAATGTTGCCGCCGATGTAAATTGGTGGGATTTTTTCCCGCGCCTCGTCCCAGAATTCCTCAAAAGCCGCGCCGTTGACATGGGCATAGAGCAGGGTGATTTTAACTCCGCGCTGCTGCGCCCGCAGCAGCGCTTCTTTTATTTCTTCAATATTGAAGGCGTAAATGGCAATCTTGATTTCCCGCTGCGCGCCATCGATGGCCTCAATCAGTATTTTTTGAAAATTTTGTGCGGGGGTGCCGTGGGCAAAGTTATCATAGACTTTCAAATCAAGAGCCTCTTCACTGGTCAGATGCCTTACCGGCTCAATGGTCGGATCATTAAAAATATTGGTCGAAAACCAGTTCGAAAACTGGCTCAGGGGCAGCGCCAGGGCAATCAGTAGAAAGTTTGCGGCAATCAGCCAGGTTTTAATTTTTCTTTTATTCATTCTTGGCGGACAGGGGGGAGAAATCGGTTTCATCCAGGCGCAGTATTTGATCAAAATTTCCCGAAGTCGCGTCTTCCCGCGCCGAGAAATAAACCAGGGTGGTTTCTGGACATTCCTGCTCCAAAATGCGCAAAGCTTCGGCAATTTCCCGGCCCGGCAAATCATACACGCTGCTGTCCACGCAGATCAGTTTCGGACGGCGGACAATCGCCTGGGCCACCTGCAACAGCACCAGCTCGTGGAGGGAGCCCTGCAGGCTGTCAAAGCGCTTGCCCAGAAATTGTTTGAACTTAAAGATAAACTCGAATTGTAGATATTTTTTCAGGCGGCTGAAAATTTTCTCCAAATCGTATTGATCCAGGTCTTCGGCCGGTTTGGCCAGCAGAAATTCGCCGGCCGACTCGCGATAGACATTGACCAGGGAAATCAGTTGGCGGGACTTGTTGCCGCGGCACCAGATCATCGCCTTCAGAAATCTGCCGGCGTTTTTCACGTTGATGCTGGGAATTTCCACCAGACCGCAGAGAAACTTGGCCAGGGTGGTTTTTCCTACCGGACCGGATCCGACTATCAGGGTGCGGCTGCCCGGGGTCAGCGTCAGGCGGAAGTGTTTGATCACACGTCCGAACTTGGACAGTTTGACGCGGCTGCCCTGCAGGGCCAAAGGTTTTGTGAAATTGATTTCGATGCCCTGCCCCAGGGGATTTTTACCAATCGTAAATTCCGGTACGGCGATCTGCATACCTGTCTGCAGGGCCTGCCAGAAGATCCCGGCGTGCACGCATTGAATCAAAATTTTGGCGAAAAACCCTCCCAGGACGATACCCACCGCCCCGTCGGTCCAATTGTTCCAGTGCAGAATCGGGTAAAAATCCTTGATCAGATAGAGCATTCCTCCGGCCAGTATCACCAGCGCGAAAATCAGCCGGTCGGAAAATTTGAGCCAGGTCTCACGTCTTTTGCGGAAATAGGTGTCCTGTTCAATTACCAGATTTAATTGGTGAAAACGCTCCTTACCCAGGCCCAGCGAACTGATCTGGGCCAGATTGTTCATCTGGTGAAAAAGTACCTTGATAAAGCGTGAATTGAGTGTCTGTTCCTGCCGGATATAATGCCGTCCGATCAGCCAGGCCACGCCCGTGGCCAGACAGAGCAGGGGAAAGCCCATCGCCAGCCAGAAAAATGTTGTGCTGCTGAAGAAAAATGCCGCCACTACGATAATGACATAAAACACCACCGCCCGCCCTCCCTCCAGCAGCACCCGTTCCAGTCCCATCCGCAGCAGCTGCGTGTGGTAGAGCAATTTGGCCATCAGCGAGCCGTCGGCCAGTTTGCTGCTTTCGGCGCTGGGCGTCTGCAGAAAATAAATCAGCCAATGTCTTTTGATCTGGTTGATCAGAGCGAAAAACAGTTCCTGTCCCAGGCGAATGATGGTGAAGGACAGCAGCAGATAAACCACCACCAGCCCGCCCAGCAGCAGCAGATCGGCAATCAGATTTTCCAGCCTGAACAGGTTGTAGTCGCGCTCGACCAGGTATTTCATTATCACCGGCAGACTAACCAGCAGCAGCGATTCTGCCACGATCAGTCCTCCCAGCAGCATCATCAGCCCGCGCTTTTCCCGCGCGAAGCGGCTCAAATAGGCTTTCTGGGCGGACTTCAGCCGCTCCGGTTTGACGCTGTTTTTCAGTCTGTTTAGCTTCCCCTGTAAGTCTTTTGTTTTGTACACCCTTGTTTGCTTTTCAATAATCCATCAATTTTAGCATAAAAACAGCCTCCTTACTAGCCATCTCGGCCGACTTGCGCTATAATAAACAGATGTTCTTTGACAGGCAGAGGGTAATTTTCTTAAAACAATCCGCGGGCAATTATTTATCAATTGTCCGTTGGCCAATTTGAGCAAAAGCATCCACAATTCCAGGGCCCCGTCCAAACAGTCCGACGGATGCCGGCGGACGGCGGTACTGGAAAATGTGTGATCTCAGAGACTTCAGAACCCAACACCCATCACCAAATAACCAACGATCCCACCGAAACCAGTCAACCTGAACGCGAAACAGCGCCACGACAGAAGAAAGCATGAATTACCATGAAACGACAATAGAACCGAACCGCAACCAGACAGACCGGGGACCGGAAAGATCGGACCTACCACCTGTTGCTCCAAGATCACTCATTAGCGAGCCGGTTTGAAGCGGCCGCACCCTCTGCCCAAAGACATCATTTTTCTGCCATTAATCCAGCGACTTGACCAATCTCTACCAAAAAATCATCACTGCCGAGAATATCAAGGAAGCCTATCTGGAGGTGTATCAAAGCCTGCTCGAGGACTGCAAGGTTTTTAGTTATGATGTCATTGACGCCCAGCAGATCCATCAGACCGAGCTTGACCTTCCCGCCTTCCTTGCCGACATCCAAAAGCGTCTCATCTCCGCTGAAAAACCGCGTCTGGCCCGTTCGGTGGCCATCCCCAAAAAAAACGGCAAACTGCGCAAAATCTACATGGTGCCGATCCGCGAAAGGGTCTGCTGCCAGGCTGTCTATCGCGTTCTGCAGGAACATCTCAAGCCGACCTATTCCAAATATCTCTATTCTTTTCGCAGTGAAAGACCTTCCTACTACGCCCTGCGTTCGCTGCGCCGTTTTTATCTGGCCAATGTCCGCGGAGGCAAGGCCAGTGCCGCCCGCCCGGCCTATTTCCTGCTCAAAACCGATTTCAAGGACTATTCCGACCACATCAACAAAAATATTCTGCTCGGACAATTGGCTGAAATGGGGGTTGACGCGGAAACTTTGCGGCTGGTCAGGCAATTTGTCGAAATCCCTTTTGTCCGTGCGGGCGACCTGCAGTCGATGGCCTACGGCACCATGCAGGGGCTGCCGCTGATCAGCCTTTTCAACAACATCTACACCGCCGAAATCGACCGCCAGGTCGGCGCGCAGGTCGAATTCTACCGCCGTGTCGGGGACGACATCATCGCCCTTGACCGCGACCCGGCCAAACTTGAGTGGGCTCTCGAATTGATCCGCGGTGAATGCCGTCGCCTGAAAATACTGCTCAACGAGGAAAAAACAGAATTGCAGCCGCTGGAAAAGCAGTTCGACTATCTGGGATTGTCGTTTTCCGCCGGGCAAATCTCCATCCCCGCCAAAAAGGTGGCCAAAATGATCGCCGACGCCAAAACTCTGCTTCCCGCAAATTCCACGGCCTCAATTGAGGCCAAACTGCGCCGCCTCAGAAAAGTGCTGGTCATCAACGCGCGTGGCAAATCCGCCCTCTGGAGCAATTATATCCAGTCCCTCAACCTGCTCACCGACATGGCGCAGTTGCAGGAGCTCTCCCGCCGCCTGATGACGGTGGTCTGGGCCTATCTGGGCGGTGGCTACACCGGCCGCAAGCTGGCCGCCGGCAAAAAAATCCTCGCAGATTCGAAAGTGGGCCTCTGGAGTTTTTTCCTCCATTTCAAGCGCCTGCTCTGGCCGCATCAGGCTAGGTCGCATCAAAGGCGTTCGCTCTGGCAACGACTTGTCGGCTAAGATAATTAGGCCGACTTTTTCCCCACTTTGCCTTTCTTGGTCGTCTTCGCTGCTTTTAACTTTTCGGTTGTAGGCTCCAACTTTTTGTCCTGCCTGGGCGCCTTTTTTCGGGCCGTTTTCTTATCCTTTTCCTCGGCCTCAGCCTGCATTTCCTTGGAAACGGTAATTACCGGCGTGATCAGTTTCAGAATCTTGTCCAGTTTGCCGTTGAGCATCTCAAACTGTTCTTTGGTAATGCCCGGTGCCGCAACCGGCACAGTCATTGGCGCATCTCGTCTTTTCTCGCGGAATGAATCATCGCGGCCCCTGCCACCGCCGGCATTGCCTGGCCCACCATTGTTGGCAAAACAGTCCCGGCAAAATACCGGCTTGTCGCCTGTCGGACGAAATGGTAATTCACATGGCGCGCCGCAGTCATCGCAAATCGCTTTGTGCATCTGTGGCTTTTCGTAGCCGCCACGCCCTCCTCTGTCATCTCCACGGCCAAATTTAGAACGTCCTCCTCCATATCCTCCACCACCGAAGCCCCTGCCGCCTCTCCCACCACCGGCGAATCTGTCCCGTTTGAAATCAGCCATTTGTAAATTTTTATAAGGAATAGCCCAAAGTCTATTGCATTAATTGACAAAACACAATCAAATATCCAGGTAAAAGCTCTTTTACCGATACCAGGTTTTTTTGAATAAAAAGCAGACAGAAAAAGGTCACTCCAGCGGGACAACGTTGCCCCGCCGGAGATGAACCGTTCCATTCAGACGGGAACCAGGGCCGCCAGCGCACTGTAGGCGGCAACAAACAGACCACTACTGTTGGCCAAATACAGCAGGCCGCCCAGCGTTATCACCAGGGGCAGTACCAGCAGGGTGTAGGCTACTGCCTCCTGTAGAACCCCCTCCTTTTTGGAGGCCAGCCAGCGAATTTGCTTGGGCAGATCTTCCCAGGCCAAAGTGTCACGAAAGACAATGATTGCCACCAGCGAGCTGGAGACAAACATTGGCGCGCCCAGCATCAGTAGGGAGATGTTGCGGTAGAACTCGCCAGGAGTTTCCGCGCCGGCGACCATGGCCCCCGCAAAGGGCGAAGAGATGGAGGAAAGAACAAATATCCATCCCCCCTGGATCTTACTTGCGAACCATTGGGTGGTGCCCGGGATCTGTTGAATCAACCAGGCCACCATGATCAAACCGAGGGCGTTGGCGGCACCTCCGCGCAATTCATGCATCAGGTTGTGCACCAGCTTGAAGGTTTCCTTTTTCAGCACGCTGTAGAGCAGAAGCAATCCCAGCGAGAGAAAGGTCTGGTGGGTGATGATGATCACGCTCAGGAAGAAGACGATCTCTGCGGCACCTACCAGTTGGCCACGATCCATTTTTACCGGTTCAATTTTTACCGGGAAAAAACGGGCCACCAGCAGCGAGGTCACCAGGCAGTAGGGCGTCAGCACCAGTAGCAGAGGGAAGCCGGCTATCGCGTTGTCCATCCCGCTACTGATGAAGTAGGGCAAACCCCACAGCTCACCAATGTAGAAGCCGCCACCCACTGTCAGCGCGTTAAAAGCGCAAATTGCCTTGAAGCAAAAAGCGTTGAAGCGGTGGCTGAACCGGGCGGCCGGAAAGGGGAGCATGGTGATCGTGTTCAGTAGTAGTATTACCGCAAAAGAGTCAAAGAACAAAGAGACGTGACCGCACAGCATCGACAGTGTGAAACAGGCCAGTCTAGGGCGCGAGGTGAACAGCGTCGGCAGTTTGAAACTACAGAAACTCACCACGGCTGTCAGGTAAAGTGCGACCCAGATGGTTTCACTGACCGGGGTTCTCACCAGCGGAGTGCTGTTTTTCTGGCCCAGATAAGAGACCAGAATTAGTAGGCCGCCCAGAAGTAAGCCCAGAATTACACTTTCTGCCGTTATAAACTTTCTTTGCAGTATCGCTTCATCCTTGTTTTCCATCCTCAACTCCTCTTGTCAAAAGTCACCTGAAGAACGTTATTTCTTATCACCTCCCTTGGGTTGAACCACCCAACTTTATCTTAATTTTCTGTCTGCTTTTCAAGGAACCGACAGCCAGGCGCTGTCGCACAGACCTGACCGTACATTTCCGAAGGTACTCCGGAAAGCAGTCAAGCTTACTAAAAACAGTCTGAAAATCAAGACTTCCAAAAAAAACCATTTATTGGCTTGTAAACTGTCACTCTCAAGATTCTACCCCAAATTTCAGCATAAATGTATCCGCTATTTCCCGGAAATAATCCTGATCAATGCCACGGATTTCCTCAGGATAGTCGCCGTTCGGCCATTCCAGCCAATAGGCGCCGCTGTCGGCAAACTCATAGAACTCCAGGTAGGTCCCCTCATAAAAGGGGCTCTCTTTCATTTCCAGTATCTGGTCCGGACTGTATAGGCTGATCCGAAAAACTTCGATGCTGCCCGCGGGACAAATGCCGCCGGCAAAGAAATCATCGCTCAGTAGCCCGTCCAGTTTATAGCAGGCCGGATAGCTGGCCTCGCTCCAGTCGTTTTGTTCAATCAGAAAATCAATTTTGTCGTTGAATGGGGCTAAATTAATAGCAAAGGCGAGATCCGGCGGAGATTTGATGTCCTGATCCGTCGCGATCACTGATTCAGCTTCATCGGCAGCTTCAGCCGTCCCCTCCACCGTCTCTTCTACCGGCTGCTCTGCCGTGGAACGCTCTTCAGCGACCGCGGCATCCGGCTGCATGTCCCGATCAATTTCCGACATTGGTTCCTCAGGCACGGTATCCACTATGGCCGGCGGCGTTGCCGCCGGGGGATTCATAGTCACATAGATTGCACCGGCCAGAATCAGCATGCCCGTGGCGATCAGAAAGGCGGCGCCCAGCAGCGGTTTTCTTTTGATAAAAAAGTAAATGGCGACCCAGAGCAGCAGCGAGAGAAAAATCACCGCACCGAGCAAATACCAGGTCAGGGTTTGCTGGTCTGTATAGACTGCATGCACGGTGTTGACCAGATTCTGCGGAGGCAAAGCTTCTTCACGCAGCACCGTGTCCTCCTCCATACTGCTTACTTCAATCTTGCCGACAGTGCCGATATAAGCTTTTTCACCCTCATCCAGGACAATGCTTTCCGCTGTTTTTTCGCTGATCACATCCACGGCTCCCTCAGTCACAAAGACATTGGTGGCGCCGGATTCTGCCACGGCCACCTGAAAAACAGTGCCGCGCGTACCGATGGTAGCGGTGGGGGTGACGATCTGAAAGGATGCTTTTACCCCCTTTTCCGGCTTGATATTTGTCGTAACCTCACCCAGGCGGAGATTAATTGCCGTTCTGGCCAGATTGCCGTCATAAAAAAGCTGCGCAATGGAAAAATTGGTCATTGGACGTACCTCCAGCACCGCTCCCATTCCCATCACCTCAAAGCTGGCCGTTGATTCAAATCCGGTGGCCAGATAATCGCCCACCTGCAGCACGTCTCCCACTTTGGCCGCGGCAAAGTTGCCTTCACCCCGCCTGACTTCCACCTCACCGTCAATCGCCACAATTTTCACCTGCAGCTGGTCTTTTTGCGAACCGCAGAGTCCTGTGGCGGCCAGGGCATCGGCCAGGGTATCGCGGGAAAGGCGGTCGGCCAGGTCCTGATAGTAGTCCGTTTGGGGCAGCAGCTTTTCGGACAAATTAACATACACTGAAAGATTGATTTCTTGCTCGCCGCAGAAGGCCCTGGCCAGAGAGGTATATTTGAAATAATCTTCACGGCGCACGGTCTGGTATTTTTCCGCGGCTTCCTGGGTCGGGATATAGATGGTTTGATCGCCAAAACTTTCTCCACTCATTTGAGTGTTTTTCTCGGTGTCTTCGCGGCTTTCACGGATTTGCTCCGTTGTCTGGGTGCTTGCCGTAATTCCAATCTGCAGACTGGAATACTCATCGATGAAATTGTTCACTGTCAGTGAGCCGCTGTCCGTGACCGGCAGATACTGGAATTCCCCGCTGACCCCCTCAATG
>DBRL01000002.1:0-3306 GCA_002305925.1 Candidatus Peregrinibacteria bacterium UBA1369 | reverse complement strand
GAGTAATGTGTTTAGCCTGAAGATTTTCATTGAAAAATAATTTAATTTGTATTTTCCTTGATTCTACCTTCCCCGGACGGCCATATCAACACTGCGGACCGATAAGAATGAGGCGAGAAAAAGAGCCCCGGATCTGGCTGCGTCTGGTGATCTGGTACTCTAAAGTTTGCGGCATTATGGAGCGGGTTAGGGGAAGTTTTTGTCACTCCGTTCCAAAAGGGCGTTCTTGCTCGCTCGCAATTCCCCAAGTCTGACCTGGCAGACTTGGGTTTTTCTCGCTCGCTGCGACCGCCGAACCCAATGCTTCTTCGAAGCATGGGTTCTCTTCCCCATAACCACAATAAAAATATCACGCTCAAAAGAGCCTGATATTTTCATGGAGCGGGTTAGGGGAATCGAACCCCTGTCTTCAGCTTGGAAAGCTGTCATAATACCATTATACTAAACCCGCTGATTGTCCTTTCTGGAAGGGCTTTCCGCCGGTGCGAGGACCGGTTGGCGCCACACTTATTCTCTTCACTGTTTTGCCTGCTGATTCTAGCCAAATTAACTGGCGCTTTCAACTATTTTTTGCGTCAGACAGTTTTTTTCTGATCAGATAGCAATTGTGAATCTGGTTGCGGCTGGCCCACCAGTCGCGGGAAATCGTGTTCAGCCAGAAATCCTGCGGCACGGTTTCGTTTTGAATGTCCTGGACGTCAAAGCCGGCGCAGATTTCATCGTCCATGCGGAAGTCCAGGCAGTTGTTGGAAAAGAGTATCGTGCCGCCGTCGCGCAGCAATTCGACGGCACCCTTGAGCAGGCGGGCGTGGTCTTTCTGTACGGAAAAACTGCCGGCGGGGGAGCGGGAAAAGGTGGGCGGATCGATCACGATCAGGTCGAATGACAAACCCTTGCGGGCCGCATAACGGTAAAATTCAAAGGCTTCCATCCGATAAATCCAGTGTTTTTCCTCGGGCATGGCGTTGAGGGCGAAATTGCGGCGAGCCCACTCGCAATAGGTCTTGGACAGATCTACCGTATGGGTCGAGGCCGCTCCCCCCGCCGCCGAATAGACCGAAAAAGAGCCGGTATAGGCAAAAAGATTGAGCATTGTCGGGGCTTCGCTGCGCTCGCCCCGCTGCTCTTTCAGCAGCATCATATCGCGCAACAGCCTTTCCGCGCGGCGGCGGGTCTCGCGGTGATCCAGAAACAGCCCGCAATCAAGGTAATTGTTCAGATTGACCAGAAATTTGTGCCCGTATTCTTCCACCACCAACTCCACCGGCGGCGCGCCCGGCGCGCCGCCCGCGTCGGGACTTTCCTTGGCACGGTAACGCTTTTTTTCAAAAAATCCTCCCAGGGAAAATTCCGAGGTCAGCAGCTGTCGTACGCCTTCCAGCATTCCGTCCGGCAAAAACTCATCGTATATCTGAAGCACGGCCTGGCCTCCGGTCAGCCGGGCATCGCCACCGTTGCCGTCGAAGCGGGCCCCATAGACATCAACGGCCAGGGGAATCTGTAATTCCTCACGGGTGGCCAGTCGAAAGGCCTGAATATTGTTGGCGGTCAGATAAATCCTCCGCCTCTGCCAGGCGGCCAGGACACGATGCAGCAGACCGGCAGTATCCACCGGCTCTGTCTGGCGCGCCTTCAGGCTGGCTTCGCGCTTGATCGCCATTTTCCCGGTCTTGCGTTTCCAGTCCCAGCGCCGGTTGACGCGGCCCGTTTTTTTCGGCCCATTTCCGTACATCAAAAAGTCAGGGAAATTTAAAATTTGGCAGAACTTTCTTGTAGAATTCGCCGTGTTTATAGACGCGGTCGCAGCCGGCTTCTTTGGCCGCCTTGATTTTGTAATCGTCATTGGCTGCCGCGAAAGCCAGGCATTTGTGCCCTTGGTTTTTCAGCACCAGCAGTGCCGTGGGATCATCCAGGTCCACCATGATCAGGTCAAACCCGGCTGCATCAAAAATCGGACTGGTGATCACTGTCACCTCATGACCGGCAGCCTCCAGCTCCTCAAAGATCCTTGTCTTGGTAATTACATCTTTACTGATCACACCTATGCTGGCCATAAAATCCTGTTTGTAAAATTACGTCTCTTTTCAATTTTAACACAGGTCTAACCAAAAGGCACGGGGATCGGCTCCTGCCGGCACCCCGCGCCTACCTTTACGTTGTGGCGTACTAGCGTACCTGCGGCAAATTGATCAGCATTCCTCCTTCACCGGTATACAGAGGCAATTGTCCATTCCATTTCTCCACCATTTTTAGCTGTACCAGCCCCGGAGTTTCTTTCAGCGCCTCTCCCTGGATGCGAATCGATTCAGCCTGGGCCTTGGCACTCTCAATGCTCTGCTGGGCCTCGATCTGAATTCTCTTCAAATCATTACCGGCCTTCAGCGCGTTCTGTTCGGCAGTCTGCTTGGCTTCAATCGAACGGTTGAACTCTTCCGAGAAAGTGAAATTTACAATCGAAACGTCGTCCACCACCAGATAATAAACTCCCAACCGCTCCTCGAGAATTTTATGGATGTCTTCCTTGACCGCCTGGCGTTTGGTGATCAGTTCCTCAGCCGTAAACTTGGCCGTGGAGGCCTTGACGCTTTCCTGGATGGCGGGACTGATGATTCTGGAGGCATATTCCAGACCGACCTGCTGATAGAGTTTGTCGACGTTTGTGGGGTCAACGTGATAGTTGAGGGCCACGGTGCCCTCGATCGACTGCAGGTCCTTTGAGGCGGCATCGACTGCGTCTTCGGTTTTTTGGGTGCGTACGTCCATCACCACCACATTGTTGACCAGCGGTACCTGAAAATGCAGGCCCGGTTCATAGACAGCTTTCACCGTACCGAGCTGCAGCAGTACGCCGCGTTCACCAGGATTGATCACCACAAAAAAGCTGAAAATATTGATCAGCAGAATCAGGACCAGCACGAAGACCAGCAGTTTTAAAAATGGCTTGATTACGCTTGGCATGTCTAGTTTCATCGGAAGGTAGGGTAAAAAAATAATAATAATTCAGCTTGGTTTGTGTCACGATGCCGCCATCGGACAATTCAGTCGTCCCGTCAGTCGTCCCGCGAAAACTCCAGTGGATGTTCCGGTTCGAGTCCGGCGGGTGTGGGGCCGGAAAGCTCAGGTTCGGCGGGCGGGGTGGCAGGACTGGAAATCTGGGGAGGCAGGGTGACGGTCGGGGGGGCGGGAGGAGGGGGGGAGGTTTCGACGACAGGAGTGTCGGAAGGTTTTTCGACTGCCGGTTCCGGGGCAGGGGGAGTCTCTGGGGAAACTTCACCAGTATTCAGCGGACGCTCGGGTACGCCGCCT
>DBRL01000015.1 GCA_002305925.1 Candidatus Peregrinibacteria bacterium UBA1369 | reverse complement strand
AGCTTCAAACCCGACAAAACCATCAACCGCGCCGAATTTGTCAAAATCGTCTCCGGCAGCATCGCGACTGAAAAAGAACTTAACAATTGCTCGGCCCATTACGCCAACCAGGCCGATTATATGCTGACGCTCTTTACCGACGTCACTTTTGCCATGGTCGGCGGCAACGCTCCCGAATGGTATTTTGACTATGTCTGCATCGGCAAGCTCAACGGTTTCATCGGAGGCTATCCGGACGGCTCCTTCCGCCCGGCCAATAAGATCAACTTTGTTGAGGCCGCCAAGATTGTCGTCGAAGCCTCCGTAATTGAGACAGCTGCCAGTGATCCCTGGTATGCCCGCTACGTCAACCTGCTGGCCGACCGCGGCGCCATCCCCACCAGCATCACCGCCTTCGACCAGAAAATCACCCGCGGCCAGATGGCGGAAATCATGTACCGTCTGCGCGCCAAAATCACCGATCTTCCCTCGCAAAGCTACGCGGACCTGAAATAGCACCCGCGCGACCGGACAGCCAATAATTCCCACGAAGCGCCATCATGACCTACCTGAATTTGTTCTTTGGTGCCCTTGCCCTCACCGTTTTGATTGAATCTATTACCGCGGCCGCCCTGCGCTACTGCGCCGGGCGGCCGCTCGGTTTGGCACAAATCTCCCTGCCACGCCTGCTGGGCATAGTCGCACTGGCCAGCTGCTTTACTTTGCCCTATGTCTGGTTTGTCCTGCCCAGCCTGACTGCAGAAATGCCCCGTTGGGCCTTCGGAGCCTTTTCGGAGTTTTTCGCCCTGCTGCTGGAAGCCATCTGGTATCGACTGGCTCTGCCGCTGAACATGCGCCTGGCCTTGCTGCTATCTCTGGCCGCCAACCTGGTCTCTTTTCTGATTGGCCTGCTGATCTTTTGAGATTCTTCCATTGAGTGCGACTGGCTTGCACAGACAGCTTTCAAACGCTCATACCGTCGCTGTTCAGAATTGAATAAATTCTGCTCAGATAATAGGCGATCCAGTTGTCATGCCCCTGGATCTTATTGTCCAGCACATCATCAAAGCAATAGCTGCGTTTATTTTTCCAGACCCCAATCGAACTGCCCAGCGGACGGTAAAGCGGCTCCTCATTGATTTCATCAAATCGTCGCCGCTTTTCCTCCTCCGTAACGAGGCCGGCTTCCTGCTCGTTGCGCAGAATGTCCATTTCCAGTCCGATCAGATTGCTGATATTGTGAAGGAAAATCGGCAGTGAAAGGTCGTCAATCAGCCGTGCAGCCCTGCAGAAAGCATTGAGTACCCTGTCCTTCTGGTTGATATAGAGGTTGTCAATCAGGCAGTCCAGTGTCTGTTCATTCCGAAACGGGTCGTATTGAGTATTGCCGGCCATCTCTTCCAGAAATTCCTTCCTGGACTGCTGGTAATGCAACTCCAGTTTTTCTCTGCGCTCCGGCATGAGGTCCGGTCTCTCCAAAGTCAGTTTCAGTTCCTTGGCCAGGCCCAGCAGGGCGAGCAGCCGGTAATGGGGTTCGGCCGTGATATTGTTGATATCTACCAGATAGACGTTGCCTCTCTTGGTATAGAGCACATTGCCATGCCCCACCGTGTCAGGCAGCAGGCCGGTGGCGGCATGAAAATTTTTGCAGGCCTGCACGAACTGGCGCACCCGCTCCCTGAAGCCCGGGATGCGTAGCATGTCCCTGTACATCGGAGTTTCCCCGCGCAGTACTGTACCTTTGGCCAGCACTTTCTTCTGTACCGTCATATATTCGGTGCAGCTGCTGTCGCCAATCTGTGCCCGGATAATCATCAGCGGGGGAATGAAAGATTTTCTTTCGCGGCGTCGTGCCAGAAAAGTGTCTATATCAAGCTGAGTGCTGACTTTCTCCTGCGTTTCATCAGCGATGGCAGCAGGATCTTCGCGCGGTGAAGGGAAAAACAGGGACTCGGAAGCCAGCAGAAATGAACCGATTGCCGACTGTTCGCTGTTTACCACCTCCGCTCCCAGAATATTTTTGTAGCTGTCCTTGGTCAGCCGTACTACCAGCAGACGGTTGGGGATTTTGATCATCAGACCCTCGACCAGCTCATCTTTTTCCGGATAGGGCAGGGGAAATTTCACCGGCTTGAGCTCACGTACCACTACGCGCGTTCCCGTGCCGACAATTGGACCCTGCATGTCCACGACATAGTTTTCACGGAGAAAAGCTGCGGTAAGCTGACGGTCTGCAGCGGTGCCAAAGGCTTCTCCGTCATCCCAGAGCACATTTACTTCATCAATGCGCCTCAATTTCCTGTAGCGGCCGCTTTGCAGGCCTTCTTCGACCGACCGTTCGTAATTGATCATTTTTTCACAGATTTTTTCCGCTACCAGCCACTCGGCCACTTCACGGTAGACCGCCTTCTGGGCTTCTTCGGAGAGCTGATTCATCGGCAGGTGTTTGTCGTCCCGCAGTATGGCGGCAATTTTAGCCTCGATCTCGCGCGTTCCCACCGGCTCGGCCAGGCGGCTTTCTGCCTCCGCCAGGAAATCATTGAGACATTTCAGCCACTGGTCCTGATTGAGATGCATCTGCGAAAAATGGTCAAAGAGGCGTTGGGCCATGCCGGAGACCAGGTCTTTGTCTGGTTCCAGACTGTGCGGTTCGTTTTCCGGGTCACGGGGAGGGGGACTGGTATACATACTGGGAAATTTAAATCGAGGAGTCTATCTCTAACAGAACCGGGGAAAAAGTCAACGGGGTCTGCTCTCTGGCCGCAGCCCCGAAAGAGGTATATAATCTAATGATCAGTCTCTTCAGAACCTCACGCCAAATGCACAGGGAAGACCCAAAGGAAAACAGGTTGCAGGAAAATATCCTTAAAAATGCCAGTATCAGCATGATCCTGGACAGCTATGATGATATCTTTTCCGACTTCGACCCGCGTCCTTATGCGGAAAGAGCTATTTCGGACGACTTCCTTCACGAGGCGCAAAAAGTTGTTCATGAAAAAAAACAGGGCGTTCTGGAACTGCAATTCCTTCTGCCGGCACACCTGCACAATCCTCAGCAAGATCTGGTGATCAGGAAGCGCCTGCACCGCCATTTCCACCAGACAAAAATGGTCATAGACAAAGAACGCCGTACTACCCTGCACAAAGGGCTCTTGCTGACGGTAATTGGCTTTCTGTTTATGCTGCTGGCTTCCTATGCCAGTCTGATGGTGCAGTACTACTCGTGGTACAGTCTGCTGCTGGTCTTTCTCGAGCCGGGCGGCTGGTTCATGGTCTGGTACGGTCTCGATGTAGTCTTTTATCAGTCCCGCCAGCGGATCAGCAAACTGCGCTTTTATCAAAAACTTTCCCGCGCCAATATCATTTTTAAGCCCTACTGATTATCACCGGGCCCAGGCGGCTGGCGGCTGGAATCCTCACTGCAACATGGCAAAAAAGCGTGGCTTTTTTACCAATGGTGCGCGAGAGAGGACTTGAACCTCCACGACCTTGCGGCCACTACCTCCTGAAGGTAGCGCGTCTGCCAGTTCCGCCACTCGCGCGTGCACTGGGATTATAGTGAATCCCCCGGCTAAAGCAAACATTTTTTTGCCATCCAAATCCGGGCGTTCAACAGTGGCGTGGTTGGCGTCTCTGAGCGATACGGGCCTGTCAATTGTAAATTGGCAAAATAGTGTTAAGCTTATTATTATGTATTTCATAACAATAGAATACATATGAAAACGAGCCTCACAAAAGTCATGGCCCTGGCCGGTACTTTCTGTGTCTTGGCCGCAAACGCACCGCTGGCTCTGGCCGGTGGATCGAGTTATTCCTTCTACAGTTACGCACATTCGGGAGTGCTGCAAAGCGGAGACGTGCTGCCCGGGGCGCTCCAGCTCAACCTGCAGACCTACGTATCCCCCTACTTCCCAGAGATCAATCAGCTTCGCATCAATACTGTCAAAGTCAGCTGTCTGGGGGACGACGCCCTGGAAAGCGCCCAGCTCAAACTGAACAGATCGACTCTGGCCGATGCCAGTTTCACCCCCTCCGCCGTCGCTCCTCACTGGTACGGGGCTATCCTCAGGCCAACCAGTCTGATGCTGCAGAACGACTCGGTCTACAATCTCTCTGTTGACCTTAGGGCAAAAGCAGATTTGAACCCGGCCCGTTCTGTCATTTGTAAAGCAGAGGTCATTGACCACGACCAGTACTACAACGGGCTTCCGACGAAATCGCCCCAAACCGGCCTGTCCAACATTGATCAGGAGGCCAGGGCGCTGATTGCCGTTGTCCCGGCCGGCAGTGCCATCCTCAACGGTCAAAGCTTCCGGATGATGGATGCCGAAAACAGTCTGGAGACGGAACCTGATCTGATGGTCAGGGGAAAAGTGACTGCAAAAGAAAAGAACGCCTATCAGCTGACTGTCACAAATACGGACTGGGTCCAAGAAGGTATGTACAACATTATTGTGACCAATACCATCAAGTACGATACCAGACTGCCGGATGAGCAACCAAACTCGCTGACCTTTGACATAACATCGCCCCTTTTCTTCACGGCGGAAGAGCAGCGCTACAGCCAGCTGTTCCGGGTCGTGGAGGCACATCTGTATGACTCTCCGGCCGACAACGGTGCGATAGGCAGCATTGTCCTGGAAAGAAAATAGTATACGGCGAAAAGAGTCCGGTTTTGACTTGTCAATTTTTTGCCCCGGTGTAATAGTTAGCCGCGACCTGCATTAGGAACTGATGCAGGTCGCGCTATTAAATTGATCATGTTAAATCGACGCCGGTCAGCCATACCAAAAACGCCGTTCAGGTATATGATTTTTATCAGTAAAAAATACCTGCCTTTTGTCGTGGGAAACATTCTCGCGGTCACTCTGGCCTGCGTGTTGACCGTGGGGAACACCTATGTCTTCAAAAATCTGATTGATTCATTCGGCAGCCCCGACGCTCTCTGGCAATGGGGCGTCGTTTATGTGCTGGTCTTTCTGTTGATCGGGCTTCTCTGGAGATTCAGTGGGGTGATGGGACTGATTTGGATGCCTGCTGCCAGCTCCGATTCCTACGCCAAACTCTTCGCCTATCTGAGCAGACATTCCAGCGCCTATTTCGACGACCGTTTCGCCGGTGCCCTGGCCAGCAAGGTGACCAACGCCTCGGAGGGTGTGCGCAGGATGATGTCAATCTTTTGCTGGAATCTCTATCCTGTCATCGTCAGTACCGTGGCCAGTCTGCTTCTGGTTCTGACGGTTGGCTATCTTTTTGCCCTGGTGCTGATCTGCTGGGCAGTCATTTTTGTCGCCATTGATCTGCTGATCGTCAAATTCAAAAAACCGCATGCAGTAGCCTACGCCAACGCCGCCTCCACTCTCCGCGGCCAGATGGTGGACGTCACCACCAACGTCAAGGCGATGAACCATTTTGCCCGTCGCCGGCACGAAATGGAGAGGCTGGACGATTATATCCGCGAACGGACCAGAACGCACCGAAAAAACTGGTTCTTTGGAGAAATGATGCTGACAGCCAACTCTGTCATGCAGTCTGTTTTTTTGGGGGCTATGCTGATTTTGGCGCTCTGGTTCTATCAGAACGCGGGGCTCAGCCTGGGCGGCACCATTATGATTATTACTGTTTCCAACTATCTGAAAGATCAGCTGATGTGGATTGGGACGCATATCAACGATCTGCTCGATTATTATGGTGAAACCAAGGAGGGACTGGATGAAATTCTGCAGGAGCATCAGTTGAAGGATGGAAAAAAGGCCTATCCACTGGCCGTAAACAGCGCCGGCATCGACTTCAATAAAATTGCTTTCCGCTATGGTCAGAAATTTATCTTCCGCAATTTTAGCCTGCATATTGCACCCGGACAGAAAGTCGGCCTGGTGGGGGAAAGTGGTGCCGGAAAAAGCACGCTGGTCAGCCTGCTGATGAGGCAGCACGACCTGCAGGAAGGCGAAATTCTCATCAATGACCACAATATTGCCAATGTCACCCAGGAAAGCCTGCGCGCCAGCATTGCCACCGTCCCGCAGGAGCCGCTCCTGTTTCACCGCAGCATCATGGAAAATATCCGTTACGGGAAACTGGAGGCCACGGACGAAGAGGTGATTGAGGCGGCCAAACTGGCCCAGGCCCATGACTTTATCGTCGAGCTGGCTCAGGGCTACGAGACGCTGGTCGGGGAAAGGGGAGTCAAGCTGTCTGGTGGTCAGCGGCAAAGAGTTGCTATCGCCCGTGCCATCCTCAAAAACGCCCCGATTCTGATCCTGGATGAGGCCACCAGCTCCCTGGACAGCGAAAGCGAGGGCGAGATCCAGAAAGCCCTGCACAATCTGATGAAAGACAAAACTGTCATCGCCATCGCCCATCGGCTCTCTACCATTCGCGCCATGGACAGGACGGTGGTGATCGAGGGCGGCGAAATCGTCCAGGATGGCTTTCACGATGAGCTGCTCAAGCAAAAGGGCGGCATCTACCAAAAACTCTGGCAGAAGCAGAGCGAGGGCTTTATTTAGGCGAAAGAGTACGCTATTTCTGCAAAAATTCCAGTGTATCCATCATCCGGCCAAAACACTGGTGGGCATGCACGGACTCGAACCGTGGACCCCTATCGTGTGAGGATAGTGCTCTACCAACTGAGCTACATGCCCTT
>DBRL01000008.1:8078-9761 GCA_002305925.1 Candidatus Peregrinibacteria bacterium UBA1369 | reverse complement strand
TTCCAGGGCGAAATCTTCAAACTTTAGCTTGTCAAATGGCTTGTCGGCGATTTTCAGGGTTGGCAAAGCATGCCCCCGACGGGTCAACTGAGTCAGTAATCCATCAATGTGATTGACGTAGATGTGCGCGTCACCGATGGTGTGGGTGAAAATGCCCGGGGTCAAGCCGGTCTCGCCGGCAATCATCATCAGCAGCGTGGCATAGCTGGCAATGTTGAACGGTATGCCCAGGGCGAAATCCGCAGACCGCTGATAGAGCTGGCAATCCAGCCGACCGTTGATCACGTAAAACTGGGCGAAAGCATGGCAGGGAGGCAGGCGCATTTCCTCAATATCTCCCACGTTCCAGGCGGTCAGGATGATGCGGCGGCAATCCGGCCGCGTCTTGATGCGGCTGATGATATTGGCAATCTGATCGATGTGGGTCTTTTCATATTGACCGGTTTCGGCGTTGAGCCTGAATTTCTCCCATTTTCGCCATTGATAACCATAGACAGGCCCCAACTCCCCGTCCGGCAGCGCCCAGTTGTCCCAGATGGGAGTATGCTGGGTCAGGTCATCATTGATGTTGGTGGATCCCTTCATAAACCAGAGCAGCTCGCGCAGCACCCCGTCGTAACGCACTTTCTTGGTGGTCAGCAGTGGAAAGCCGTGGCGCAAGTCGTATTTTTTCTGCAGACCAAAAATGGAAATGGTACCCGTGCCGGTGCGATCCGGCTTGTACTCGCCATTGAGCAGGATGTCGCGGATCTGCTCCAGATAGGCGCGGTCGGTGGGATTGAGTTCAGGGCTCAATTCCAGAAGCCGATGTTCCCGGCGGACTCCGGAGATTTTTTGATTAACCTCCTCTATGCTCATGATGCGCGAAATTTCCTGTAGAGCCATGGCAATTCATTAGTAATTTTTCGTATGTTAAACTTTGAGTTTGTTGCTGAAAAGCTTTTACTGGTGACTGCCCGTGATAATTATTTTTTAAATAAGGACTACTCAGCTTTCACCGCAATTCAGCGAATCAGATGCACTGAGATTCCCTCTTTTCCCCCAATCTCCTCCAAAAGACTGTCGGCAGTCCAGAAGGTGGCCTTGAAGATCTTGGCGGCGGCCAAACCGATGGCATCGCCCAAAGACGCACTGCGGTATTTCGCTTTCAGCTCCGCTGCCAAAAGCATCAGATCCGAGTCCATGTAATTGATTTTTCCCCACCAGGGCGAGCTGAATTCGGCGAGCAATTCGCGCACTTCAAAATCCGGCACCTTACACCGCGCCTTGTATACCACCTCCAGAAAATTCACCTGATGGACAAATATTGATTCACCCTGAGACTTGCATTGCCTGGACAGTTTTTTTAAGAAAGTCCCGCCTTTTTCCTTACGTAAATGAGCGAGAATGACTGATGAGTCAAGTATATTCATTGGTTTTCTTTAAGGGCTTCTGCTCTTTTTTCTGCAATATATTCATCCACCCAGCTACCATTTCCATATTCCGCAAACATACCATATGTCCTCATAAACGGGTCTTCGCCCTTGGCCAGTTTTTTGCGCGGCTTGAGCACCACGTCACCGGAAGGAATTTTGATCCAGATGATGTCATAATCGGGCGAATCAATTCCCAGCCCCTCACGTACTTCTTGCGGTATAGTGACCTGATATTTGCTGCTCATGGAAGTTTCGTACATGGTCATGG
>DBRL01000008.1:0-7991 GCA_002305925.1 Candidatus Peregrinibacteria bacterium UBA1369 | reverse complement strand
CATGGTTGATGTCTCCGGGGTTGCTGGATCATTCCTCAATGGTGTGGGTTTCGCCGTAATGGGGCACCTCCACATTCTTGATGCCCGTTTCGTGCAGGTATTCGCGCAGGGCCAGGCTCTGTGATTCCTCACCGTGGACCAGGAAGACTTTTTTGAGACTTTTGACTTTTTTGATGTATTCGAGCAGGTCGGAGCGGTCGGCATGACCGGAAAAGGCGTTCATGACCTCTACTTCGGCTTTCAGGCGGTATTCTTCGTCAAAGATTTTCACCACCGGCTGTTTTTCCAAAATTCGGCGGCCGAGCGTGTCCTTGGCCATGTAACCAACGATCAGCACCATGTTGCGACTGTCCTCGATGTTGTTCTTGAGGTGATGCAGAATGCGTCCGTTTTCGCACATGCCGGATGACGAAATGATAATGGCCGGCCCGTTGATGAAATTGAGAGCCTTGGATTCGTCGACGCTGTGCGTGTACTGCAGGCGGCCGAAACCAAAAGGGTTTTTGCGGTTGGAGATGAACTGTTCGTAAATCTCGCGGTCATAGCATTCCGGATGATTGATGAAAACCTCGCTGATGTTGACCGAGAGCGGGCTGTCCACATAGATGGGAAGATCAGGAATCTGCTTCTTCTGCCAGAGTACGTTGAGGTGATAAATCATTTCCTGGGTGCGTTCCACCGAGAAAGCCGGAACAATGATTTTGCCGCCGCGTTTGGCCACGCGATTGACGATTTTTTTCAGTTCGGCGCTGGCATCCAGCATCGATTCGTGGAAGCGGTTGCCGTAAGTGGACTCGATGATCAGATATTCGCTGGGTGGCATGGGTGTGGGATCGACCAGAATGGGCAGGTTTTTGCGGCCCAGATCGCCGGTAAAGGCGAAACGATAAGTTTTTTTGCTCTTTTTATCCTTGATCACCAGATGTACCAGGGCGGAGCCGAGAATGTGCCCGGCATTGTAAAATGAACAGATCACACCGTCACTGACCACGAATGCGGTTTCATAGCCGATGCCGTAAAACTGGCAAAGCGTCTGTTGGGCGTCCTCCTCGTCATAGAGTGGTTTAATCAGCGGGGCCTTTGGGTCCTTCTTTTTGCGTTTTTTATTGATGTATTCAGCGTCCTTTTGCTGAATAAAAGCCGAATCCATCAGCATAAAGTTACAAAGGTCACGGGTGGCGAAAGTGCTGAAAATCGGGCCTTTGTACCCCTGTTTGACCAGCAGCGGCAGACAGCCGGAATGGTCGATGTGGGCATGGGACAGAATTACGGCATCCAGAGTTTTGGGGTCGAAGCCGAAGGTTTTGTTTTTTTCCTCAGTATCTTTGCGTCTGCCCTGAAACATGCCACAATCGAGCAGGATTTTTTTACCGTTGACCTCGATTAGATGTCTGGAACCGGTAACTTCGCGTGCCGCTCCCCAAAATTGGATTTTCATGATGGCTTATTTATACATCATGATATTTTACCACAAATCCCACCCTAAAGGAAGCCGACGGGACGGTGATGAAGCAAGGGGGCCGCGCGAAAACAACCGTGCCAAGGCGGGATCATCAGGGGCGGATGCCATAACTGTGCAGTATTTCCAGCAGGCCGAAATAGCGCGCGGTGTTTTCGTTCATCACTTCATACCAGTGATCATAGGGGAAGTTTTCCCTGCACAACTGCTGCAATTCAGCGGGGTCGGACATGTCCAGGCCGGCATCCTGCCAGAAAGCATCAAAACGATCGAAGCGCGCCTCGCCGTGTACGATCAACAGTGTCATCATGTATTGAAAAAGGGAGGCGCGAAAATGCCGGTTGGGAAAGATGTAGTGGCGGTGCTGGAAGACCAGAGAGTTGAGCTGGGACCCCCAATGGACATCGTTCTGATGATGATCGAGAAATTCCAGAAAGCCAGGCCAGTCGCGATTGGACAGCAGCAAATAAAAACGGTCGCGCAGCTCCGCGCTTTTGTGAGCAACGATAGTCTCCGCCATGATTTCTTCCATAGTGATCCTCTGTTCCGCAGGCATGGCCGGAAGCACGTTGACGATATTGCGGAAAGAAATGTCATAACAGAGGCCCAGGTCGCGGTTGGGGTTGTAATTGTCGCGGGCCAGGCGCTGGTAACGAGCGATCTGGTCAATGCAGGTTTCCAAAATGACCTGTTCCGGCGTCCGGGGCTGAAAATCTGGCTCCATACGCGTCAACAGCTCAATGTCTTCAGACCGGACTTGTGGCAGGGTTTCGGCGATCTTCTCAGACAGTGCACGCACTTTCTGCTCGTGTTTTTGCTCTTCTACCAGGATTGGATCGCTAAAGACCTGGGTTTTGACCAAAAACTGTCCCCAGGGATGATCCAGCAGAAAACGCCCCAAAACACGGCCAATGCGGGCGCGGGTAGCAAAGGTTTGCCGCATGGCTTCGCGATATGTATCCGACTCTACGTATTCACGTACGTAGTCGCTTTTCAGGATGCGAATATCAGTGTTGTTTTCCGGACCTTCCACTGTCCCAAGATAAAAAGTTAAGGCAGGAAATT
Organism: Candidatus Peregrinibacteria bacterium UBA1369; assembly: GCA_002305925.1. Taxonomy (GTDB): domain Bacteria; phylum Patescibacteriota; class Gracilibacteria; order UBA1369; family UBA1369; genus UBA1369. The sequence continues at coordinate 5,467 of DBRL01000008.1, read as the reverse complement.
AAACCACTTTGCCTTTTTGCGCAAGTTTACTTGCAGACGGCCGTGAAAAACTCTCCTTCGACGGAAAGGTCGGTGGAAGTAATACTCAGGTGGCCGCGGGCGATGGCCGCATTGAGATCGGTGATTTTCAGGCCGGTGAAGTCGGCGCCGGAGAACGTGACGTCGGCGGGGGCGGCCGATGGCTGCGCCGATTCGTTGTCCGCGGCCGACGTTTCGGTCTGCCCGGCCGGGGCCGGTTTATTGCTGCGATAGGTCGCCGACAGTTCAAAGCGGTCATCGCCCGCAAACTCAATTTTTTCGATGGGAGTTTGGCCGTCTTTGGCCCTGATGGTGATTTTCAATTCCTCCTCTCCTTCTCCCAGAGCCGGGTTTTCGTTCTGGCAATAGGCAAGATCAGAGCTGGTCAGAGTGATTTCCAGAGCCGTGTTCTGGGCGTTCAGATAGCGGGAGGTCTGGCTGCGCAGTTTCATTTCGCTTTTTGCCTCACCCTGAGTGAGAGCAAGCGTCGGCAGCACTTCCTCGCGCACAACTTCGGGCTGCCCGCGCGTGACACGGGGCCGGTCGCCGGTATTGAGCGGACGCTCCGGCGGCAGGGCCGGCTGGCAGGCNNTTGCTAAGTTGCCCGGTTATGTCTTTATTCCGGTTTTAAATTAATTTCTCCAGTTTTATAAATCAATTATTTGTGAAATTTATTACAATTTTTCCTTTCACAATTTGCTCTTTTATTTCCTGGTCATCACCACCCCAACCGGCCAACTTTTCCAGAAAGGGCTGTTTTTCCCCGGGCGTCATCAGGCGGAACTGGCTGCGTTCAATTTTGATCGGCAAAAGGTACCAGGTGGCCGCTTCCGGAGTCAGGCGCAGCGAGAGGGAAAGCCCTTCCTGGGTGTCGAGGGAGAAATACTGGTCAAAGATGGCGTTGCCGAGCGAATAGAAAATGGGGGCGTTGTTGTAGATTTCGATGCTCTGCACGACATGCGGGTGCATACCGATTACGGCCATGGCGCCGGCGTCGACAAAGGCATGGGCCATCTCCGTCTGCACGCCGCCCGGCTGATGCACATACTCCGTGCCCCAATGGATGTAGGGAATGACATGGTAGCCAGCGGCCGCCAGTTCGCTGATTTTGGCAGTCACTTCTTCCTTTTTGACCTTGAAATCGGTGTCGTTGAGGCCGATCAGGGCAATTTTCTGACCGTTGATTTCGCGCAGCAGTACGGCACGCCCGTCACCGACGCTCTTGGGATGTCCAAAAGCTGCCACTCCTCCCTCCGGCAGCAGACGAAAACTGTCTTCCAGTCCCTGGGCGCCCATGTCGAGGGCGTGATTGTTGGCCAGAGAGACGGCGTCAAAATGATATCGGGCCAGCAGTGGGACGACATCCGGATGGAAACGGAAAGCGATTGATTTGGTTGTATTGATCTGCTTCTCCGCCACGGGCCCCTCGAGGTTGGCCACCAGCAGGGCATTGACGCGCAAGTAGCCGTTGTCCATGTTTTCAAAGGGATAGTCGGGCCCGTGGCGGTCCATCAGGGTGCGCACGTAGCGACCGAGCATCAGGTCGCCGAAAAAAGTCAGAGTGGCGGTATGTGTGGGCGTGGGCAGGCCTTCCGCCAGAAATTTGATGCGGTACTGGTGAGTGTCGTCGGCGAGGGTGGGCAGGGCGCGCAGAGACTTGCCTTCCTTGGCCAGCTGATAGATGGCCTTGAGGGCTTCGGAGTTGGTGAAAGGCAGCGTGGCCAGGGCGGCTTTGGATATGTTGTCAAAGACATCACGATAATGTTCCTGCTGGAAAGCCAGCAGATCGGCATCGGCCTCGGAAAAATTGAGGTAGCTGTGCAGGACGAGGAGGGTGGCGGTGCTTTGCGCGGTCGTGTCCGCGGTCGGCGCGATGTCCGGCGCTGCCGCGCCCGAGGTGGTTTGTGCGGTGGCTACCGCGCGGCCGGTCAGGGTCAGCAATTCAGCGTAAATTTCCGCTTCGGACCGCCCGCCCGGTGAGATCAGGTGATAGGCGGCGCCCGGGAAGTCGCTGGCGAACTGTTCGCGGAAAGGGTCGGGGTCGGCGGGCGGAAAGTTGGGATCGGTCAGCACGATGATTTGGTCATAATGCTGGTCTTTTTTGAGAGCGCAGGAAAGCGTGACGGCAGCGTGCAGCAGATTGCTGCGGTTGAGCTCGGCAATGCCGGTGTCTTTTTGGCTGAGCACGGCCGTCGAGATGACGCGGCTGGTGGAGTAATAGGGTTTGGGAGGGGTGAGCAGATTACCCTGCAAAAGTGGCGAGGGGGCGGTCAGTTGCAGCAAAAACAAGCCGGCCGCGAAGGTAGCCAAAAATACGCCAAAAGCGGTGAGAATTTTGCCAAACATCAGTAGTGGTAGGTCTTATTGGTATGAATGGTATGAGCACGAAAGAGCTGTTCCAGCAGGAGAACGCGGATCATTTCATGGGTAAAAGTGAAGGTGCTGAAGCTGAGCAGCAGATTGGCGCGCGATTTGATATGGTCGGACAGACCAAAGGGACCGCCAATGACAAAAGTGATTTTGCCGTTCTCGAAATCGCGGATTTTCTTGAGCTGGGCGGCAAATTCCAGGGAATCAAAACAGCGGCCGGTTTCATCCAGGACGATCACATAGCTGTCCTTGGGCAGAGCGTCAAGAATGGCTTTGCCCTCGGCCTCGCGGGAGCGGTCACGCAGCTGTTTGTTGGCCGATTCCGGTATCGGTGATTCGCGCAGGGTCGTCACCTCGACTCGGGCCATGCTTTCCAGCCTCTTCAGATATTCCTTTTCGGCTTCCTTGATGAAAGGAGCCCTGGTCTTGCCGACTTGGATGATTTGAATTCGCATTAATTGTAAATTAATGCAGATCGTCTACTTTGGCAAATTGCAGCATTGCTTGACATATTTTATCTATTGTTTTACTGTCCATTCTTAACTTAATTTTGACAGACTGATGGAACAAACGGAGAACAGGAAAGTGCCTACTCTGGAAGAAATTCTGGAAAGAGAAGCCCATGGCAATTCACCCTGGCGGCGCGCCTGGGCCAAAGCCCAAAAGATGCTGATTTATCCCGAAAGATATGCGCCCGAGGAAATACTTGCGGCGGAAAGGAACTTTTTGGAAATGGAGTCGGGGCTGGACGATGATGCTGACAGGATGGAAATTGCCAGCCGCAACCTGTTAACGACCGTTCCTCTCCTGAGCAGGTATTATTATCAGCATTTTGACAAGTTAGCGGCGACCAACTGGTTAGACTCGCGGAATGGTGCCTTCGCCTATTTCACCATGATATCGGACCAGCTGCTCCGGGATCAACGGGAAGCTCCAACAATAGAACAAATCGTGCCGCATATTGTCCGGTGGATCAGTTTGATGAAGTTCAAGATCGGAGGCCACGATGAAGCCACCCGGAACTCGGAAGAGGCCAGGGAAAAAATAGCGGAAGAGGTGTTGCTGCTCTGTTATTACCTCCTGGCGCTGCATGGTTACCAGCAAGCCTATCCGCCGGGGCTGCAGGACGAGCCGGAAGTCGGGGAAAAACTGTCGGTCAAAATGGAGGTACAATATCTGAAAGACCTGGCCGGGGCGGTAGCCAAAGAAACCGGCCTGGAAATCCCCGTCGACCAGGTGGAAGTTCTGCCCAGCGGTGAAATCCGCGGTCAGGAAAAAGCCACCAGAAACATCATCAATCGGGTAAAAAATGTGCGACAACTGCTGAAAATGATGCTGATTGCCCGGGAGAATGACAACAATTATGTGCTGGTACCTGAAAATGAACTGGTGCATCTGCTGGACACACTGCAAGACTCCCATTGGCTGCAGATCGAACTGGCCCAAGAGGCCTTCAATTTTCTGATCAAAACTCCGGACAAAAAAAGAGACCAGAAAACAAAAAGAGCTATCAACCAGATTGAACAGATAGCCACCCTGATCGACAAACCGAGAAATTTCTGCGACTGGCTGGACGCGCTGATGATACTGGGCGGCTCCGGTTTCGAGGCCCAGGCCAAAAGAATGTTCGCGGAGATGGCAGCAAAGGTTCGCAACAATCCCGAGTTTCTCGATGAGATTTGCCGCCACCGGATGAAAAACCAGGATTATGCCCAGCGAGGTCTGGTTTTTGTGCGGGAGGGCCAGAGACTGGATTGGCAGTATCAACTTGTCACCGACAGTCCTGTCCTGATGCAAAGGTTATTTGAGCTGATAGAAACACCCCGGGCCGACACTTTTTGCACGGCCTGTACCATGGTGGCCAATCTGGCCGTAAACATGCACCATAATATTCTGGTGGCAGCCCTGCTGCAGAGACTTTTCCCCGACACCTCGGCGATCACCGACACGGTCAGGTCTACCGCGCTGCGTTACATGCTCGAATCGATTGCGGACACCAAGGTCAGACAGCGTTTTTTTACAACTTTGCTAAAAACACTGCGAGGCACCATACCCATTTCCGCACAAATGCAGGAAAGGTTTGTCAAAACAATGCAGCTCTATTCGCAGGTTTTGGGCAATGAAATTACAGTCGGTGAGCAGGCTCAAAAGGAAGACAACCCCTTGTCCCCACCGGGAATGATGTTTTCCCCGGACCAATTGCCGGAGCGTGACCTGGAGGCTCTGCGCGAAGAGATTCTGGCCAACCGATCGATTCACATTTCCCAGCAGGGCAACCGCCTGGGGCAAACCGGCGTGGACAGCCATTTGGAAGGAGTTGTAGCCGAAACCAGAATCAGCCGCAACAGTGAGACCAGGAAATATCCGCTCAGTTTGGCCTGTTTGATCACACTCAAAATGGACTCGGGCCAGGCGGTTTATTTGCGGATGAACAAGGATAACCAGCTGTTGCTGCGCATGATGGAAAAAAATGTGACCCGGGAGGAAATACCGCTGGAGAAAATGGACTATTTGTCAAAACTGGACGGACTGTTTGCCCGCGAATGGCAATATTTTGTGCTCTGCAAACTGCGCGATGTCTTTGTGCGCCGGAAATCCGATCCGCCGACGAATGTGGCGGAAGGACAGCAGGAAAGCACTGATGACGGCGCTACGCCCCTGAACGAGCTTGAGAATCAAGGGCCGGGCGATCAGGGTGAAACTAATAACCAGGACGGAGCGGTAGTCACGGACGCCGCTGGCGACGCGGACGAAGCAGCCGGCATCGGCGACGACAGCAACACCGACCAGCCTCCTGCCAACCCCGATCCCTTTACCCAGGTGCGCGAGGAGCATGACCCCAGACTGGACATCACCGACCGGGCCATAGCCGAAATGCAGATGACCGATTTGCGCAAAGACAGCGCTGCCGAGGCGGAACTGGCGCGGACGGCGGCCCAACGAATTGCTGACAACCTGGCCAAAGCCGATCAACTCCTGGCCCCACTGCGCGAGGGCAAGAATCTGCCGGAAATCTTACCCGAAGATTTGACCGATTTGGTGCTTTACCAAAAAATTACCATCGATGGCGAGGATTATT